>DAIDAJ010000062.1 GCA_027310665.1 Sideroxydans sp.
GCTGCAGGCTCTCGGTGTTTTCCCCCACCGAATCCGCTGCGGGAGCGTTGCGGAAATAGCCGCTGAACATGCTGTAACGTTTGGCGCGCGTCTCCTGGATGTGGCGGATCACGCGGCTGAGCGGCACGCCGGACAGCAGCACGGCCTGCGAGGCGAGCATCACGCTGCCTTCGGTGACTTCGGCGACCACCTCGGCCGCGCCCGCCTGTTTGAGCGCGGCGATATGGGTGTCGTCGGCGGTGCGCACCACCACCGGCAGGTCGGGACGCGCGCTTTTCGCATGGTGCAATATCTTGAGCGCGGAGTGCTTGTCGTCGTAGGTGATCGCCAATGTCTTGGCGCGCATCAGGCCCGCCGCCTGCAGCACTTCCAGCTTGCCCGCATCGCCGTACACGACTTTCTCTCCTGCCGCCGCCGCTTCGCGCACGCGACGCGAATCGAGATCGAGCGCGATGAAACCGATGCCTTCCTCGGTCAGGAACTTCGCCAGTGCCTGTCCGCTGCGCCCGTAGCCGCAAATGATGATGTGCTGCTTGCTCGACATGCTGCTGACGGCGATCTGGTGCATCAGCATGGCGCGGTTCATCCACTCTTCCGGCGACAGGCGGCGCACGATAGCTTCGGTATGGTGGATCAGGAAGGGCGCGATGAGCATGGAAATGAGCATGGCAGCCAGCACGTTCTGCGTCACGTCCTCCGGCAGCAGCTGCACTTCGCCGGTCAGCGTCAGCAACACGAAACCGAATTCGCCCGCTTGCGCCAGGCCGATGCCTGTGCGCAGCGCAGCACCCCATTCGCCGGCGAATGCACGCACCAGCACAGCAACCACGGCGGCCTTGAACGGGATCAGGATGAGCAACAGCAACAGGATCCACCCCCACCCGGCGATCACCGCATGCAGGTCGAGCATCATGCCGATGGTGACGAAGAACAGGCCGAGCAAAACATCGCGGAACGGCTTGATGTCCTCTTCCACCTGGTAGCGGTATTCGGTCTCGGAGATCAGCATGCCCGCGACGAACGCGCCCAGGGCGAGCGACAGTCCGCTGAGCTCAGTGAGCCATGCCATGCCGAGCGTAAACAGCAGCACGTTGAGCATGAACAGTTCGGAAGATTTCTGCCCCGCGACCAGATGGAACCACGGACGCAACAGACGCTGCCCGAAGGTCAGCAGGGCCGTCAGCAGGACAGCCGCCTTGAGCATCGCGATCGCAATGGTACTTCCCAGATGGGTGCTGCTTTCAGCCAATGCAGGGATGATGATGATGAGCGGCACGACCGCCAGGTCCTGGAACAGTAATACGCCCATGATCTTCTGGCCGTGCGGCGCGTTCAGCTCGGCGCGCTCGACCAGCATCTTGCTGACGATGGCGGTGGACGACATCGCCAGGATGCCGCCCAGGGCAAGACCCGCGCGCCAGTCGATCTCGAAGAACAGCGACGACAGCATGACCAGCACCATGGTTGCCGCGACCTGCGCCGTACCCAGGCCGAACACCAGCCGCTGCATGGCCCGCAAGCGGGCAAGACTGAATTCGAGTCCGATGCTGAACATCAGGAACACCACGCCGAATTCGGCCAGATGGCGCGTCTCGGGTGCATCGGGTATCCAGCCCATGGCATGCGGCCCGATCATGATGCTGACCAGCAGATAGCCGAGCATCGCCGGCAAACGCAGGATGCGGCACAACACCACCACCCCGACGGCGACGGCCAGCAAAATGAGGATGAGATGGAGCGAACTGTTCATGGTTCGATGATGCCACATTTTCAGGAACCTCTGAAAAAGTAGGCGAGGTGGATGCAGCGCAAGGCGCACGGAGCGCAGCGAACGAGACATATCTTGTAGATAGGCGAGGGAGTGAGCACCGCGCAACGCAGCGATGCGCCACCGCAGCCCTTTTACTGAGGTTCCGCAAAAAAACTCCGACCCAAAAAGCACTGTTATAATCCTCCGCATGAACAAACCACTCTCCGCCGCACCGCATGCGCTCGACCTTGCACGTCAGGTGCTGATCATCGAAGCCGACGCTGTCAGGGCACTTACGCAGCGTATCGACGACAATTTCCTGCGGGCGCTGAATCTCATTCTCGCCTGCAAGGGAAGAGTCATCGTGAGCGGCATGGGCAAATCCGGACATATCGCGCGCAAGATCGCCGCCACCATGTCCAGCACCGGCACTCCCGCTTATTTCGTGCATCCGGGCGAGGCCAGCCACGGCGATCTCGGCATGGTCACGGCGCAGGACGTATTCATCGCCATTTCCTATTCCGGCGAAAGCGACGAACTGCTCACCATCGTGCCCGCCGTCAAGCGCCAGGGCGCGCACCTGATCAGCCTGACCGGCAACCCCCAGTCCAGCCTGGCGCAGGCGGCGGATGCGCATCTGGACGGCTCCGTGGCGCAGGAAGCCTGCCCGATGGGACTCGCGCCCACGGCCAGCACCACCGCCGCACTCGCCCTGGGCGACGCACTGGCCGTGGCCTTGCTCGACGCGAAGGGATTCGGCGAAGAGGATTTCGCGCGTTCGCATCCGGGCGGCAGCCTGGGACGCCGCCTGCTCACCCATGTGAGCGACGTCATGCATACCAACGCCAGCATCCCGTCCGTTCCCAACAGTGCGACGCTGGCCGATGCAGTGCTGGAAATCTCGCGCAAGGGATTGGGCATGACCGCCATCGTGGACGACAGCAAGCACCTGCTCGGCATCTATACCGACGGCGACCTGCGTCGCACGCTCGAAAAGAAAGTGGATTTCAGCACCACGCCGGTCAATACCGTGATGTCGAAGAATCCCCGCAGCATCGGACCCGATGCGCTGGCGGTCGATGCCGTGCAATTGATGGAGAAATACAACATCAGCCAGCTGCCGGTCGTGGATGCCAACAAGAGACTGGTGGGCGCATTGAACATGCACGACCTGCTGAAGGCCAAGGTAATCTGATGTCGCTCGCGGAGAGAATCAAACCCCTGCGCCTGGTCGCCTTTGACGTGGACGGCGTGCTGACCGACGGCGGCTTGTACCTTTCCGACTCCGGCGAGGAATTCAAGCGTTTCAACTCGCTCGACGGACACGGCCTGAAGATGCTCAAGGCGTCCGGTGTGGAACTCGCCATCATCACCGGGCGCGTTTCGAAGTGCGTGGAATTGCGCGCAAAGAATCTCGGCATTGCGCGTTTGTATCAGGGCGTGGAAGACAAGCTCGCCGTCATGCAATCGCTGCTGGCGGAATTGAAGCTGGCACCGGAAGCCGCCGCATTCATGGGCGACGACGTGGTCGACCTGCCGGTGATGCGCCGCGTCGGATTGGCGCTGAGCGTACCGGCCGCACCGCAGGTGGTGCGCGACCATGCGCATTACGTCAGCCTGCGCGAAGCCGGACATGGCGCGGTGCGCGAGGTGTGCGAGATGATCCTCGGCGCGCAGGGCACACTGGACGCGCAACTCGCGCCCTACCTGAAGTGATGCTTGCCGCCCGCATCTTCGAAAAGGCGCGCTCGTGGCTCCCTTTGCTGCCGTTGCTGCTGATGCTGGCGGCGACCTATTGGCTCAATCTGCAGGTGCAGCCGCTGCCGCAGGTCGAGAGCCAGAAGCGCCATGATGTCGATTACTATCTCGACAACTTCACCGCGACCACGCTGAACATACTGGGCCAGCCCCGCTTCGTCCTCACTGCCGAAAAACTGTGGCATTACCCGGACGACGACACCACGCATCTGCAGATGCCGCATCTCACCAGCCTGTACCCCGACCGTCCGCCGATCAACACCACCGCCCTGACGGGGATGCTTTCCAGCAAGGGCGAGGACGTGTACCTCTACGATGAGGTCCGCATCGTGCGCCCCGCAACCGGCGAATTGCTCGAACAGGACTTTGCCACCGATTACCTGCATGTCATCCCCGACCGCGACTGGGCGGAGACCGACCAGGCGGTGGTGATGAGCAACAAATTCAACGTCATCCATGCCGTCGGCATGCAACTCGACAACAAGGCGGGCACAGCCAGGCTGTTGTCTCGCGTCAGGGCCACCCATGAGCCGATCCCGCACTAACGTCGCACTGGGCGGCCTGCTGCTCCTGGTCTGGAGCAATCTGCTGTACGCAGAGAATGCGGATCGCGACAAGCCCATCCATCTGGAATCGGATCGCGTCGTCGTAGACGACGCCAAGCAAGTCAGCGTGTTCGATGGCGAGGTGGAGCTCACCCAGGGAACGATACGCATCCGGGCGGAAAAGGTCGTGGTGACGCAGGACAAGCAGGGCTA
Organism: Sideroxydans sp.; assembly: GCA_027310665.1. Taxonomy (GTDB): domain Bacteria; phylum Pseudomonadota; class Gammaproteobacteria; order Burkholderiales; family Gallionellaceae; genus Sideroxyarcus. The sequence goes on from DAIDAJ010000062.1 coordinate 4,267, forward strand.
CAAGCATTGCACCGCCACCGGGCATCTCGCCGATTTCCGGCAGAAGCAGGAAGGCACAGATCAGTACGTGGAAGGCTACGGCGAGCGCATCGAGTACGACACCCGCGGCGAAGTCGTCGATTTCTACGTTCAGGCTCGCGTCAAGCGCGACCAGGACGATGTGCGGGGAAACCACATCGAATACAGTACCCTTACCGAAGTGCTCAAGGTGTTTGGCGATCCCGCTCACGCCAACGACCCGAACAAGGGCCGTGTGCATGCGGTGATCCAGCCGAAGCCCGAAGAGACTCCCGACAAGCCGGCGCCCAAGAACGCGCCGCTCACCATCCAATCCAGCCCGACCTTGTCAAATGAAAAACCATGAGTGAACTCCGAACCGTCTCGCTGAACAAGCGCTATCGCGCCCGCACGGTAGTGCATGATGTATCGCTGTCCGTCAAGAGCGGCGAAGTGGTCGGGCTGCTGGGCCCCAACGGTGCGGGCAAGACCACCAGCTTCTACATGATCGTCGGTTTGGTCGCCGCGGACGGCGGCGAGATATTCATCGACGATCAGGACATCACGCACCTGCCCATCCATCGCCGGGCGCGCCTCGGCCTGGCCTATCTGCCCCAGGAAGCCTCCATCTTCCGCCGGCTGACCGTGACCGAAAACATCCGGGCGGTGCTGGAGTTGCAGGGATATGCCGAGGCCGAGATGGACATGCGGCTGGAAGCGCTGCTGAACGACCTGCACATCACCCACATCCGGGACAACCCGGCCATCAGCCTTTCCGGCGGCGAGCGGCGGCGGGTGGAGATCGCGCGTTCGCTGGCGACCGATCCGCGCTTCATCCTGCTCGACGAACCCTTCGCCGGGGTCGATCCCATCGCCGTGATCGACATCCAGAAGATCATCCGTTTCCTCAAGGAGCGCGGTATCGGCGTGTTGATCACCGACCACAACGTGCGCGAGACGCTGGGCATCTGCGACCGCGCCTACATCATCAATGCCGGCTCGGTGATGGCGGAGGGCAAGCCCGATGAAATCATCTATAATGAGGGCGTGAGGAAGGTGTATTTGGGCGAACACTTCAAGCTGTAAAGATCAAGACAAGACCGCCACTCACCGAATAGCCACGATGAAACACTCTCTCCA
>DAIDAJ010000070.1 GCA_027310665.1 Sideroxydans sp.
GTAGACGATGCCGTTGGCCGGATTGAGGAAAAAGGCCGGTTGTGTCTGCTGGCTACCCGAAAGCGGCAGAAGGATATTCTGGGCCACGTCGGCGGGACTGATGCCGATGCTCTGCAAGCGGGGACGATCCATCTCCAGCGCGATCCCCGGCTCATCCAGCCGCTGATGGACATGCACGTCGACGGCGCCATTGACGGCCTTGATCCGGTTCATGAGTTTTCCGGCGAAGACGGTGTTCTCGGCGATATTGTTGCCGTATATCTGCACGTCGATTGCCGCGGGAATGCCAAAGTTGAGGATCTGGGCCACGATATCGGCCGGCTGGAAAAATAACTCGACACCCGGAAAGCGCTTGCCGAGTTCTGCCGGGATCTTGTCGATATATTCGCCGGTCGGCCGATGATCGGGGTTGAGCGAGATCAGGATGTCGGCGTCCAGCGTGCCGATGGTGCCAGAGTTGCTGTACGAAAGATTGATGCCGCTGTAGGGCAAACCGATATTGTCTATGATCGATGCCAGTTCCGTTGCGGGGATTATCTCGCGCAGTGCACTGTCGACGGCGTCGGAGATCAGTGCGGTGTTCTCGATCCTGGTTCCGGTCGGTACCCGCATATGCAGCTTGATCTGGCCGGTATCCACCGTGGGGAAAAGATCGCGCCCAAGCATCAGGTAGAGTCCGCAGGACAAGAGGCAAAAGCCGAGAAAGCCCGCGATAAAACTGCGGCGGTGGGTCAGCAGGTGGCTCAGCAGAAGCACGTAGACGTTGCGCAATTTCTCGAAACGCCGGTTGAACGATTCATGCACGCTGAAAACCCACTTTGCGATCCTGCCGGTGCGTTTCTGGTGCCCCATCAGCAGCAGGGCCAGGGTCGGCACCAGTGTGCGAGACAGCACATAGGAAGCCAGCATCGCGAACACCACGGCTTCGGCCAGCGGCACGAACAGGTAGCGAGCCACACCTTCAAGGAAGAACATGGGCACGAACACGATACAGATACACAAGGTCGAGACAAAGGCAGGGATGGCGATCTCGCCCGCACCGTCGAGGATCGCCGTATAAAGGTCCGAACCCATGTGCAAATGGCGCTCGATATTCTCGATCGTCACCGTCGCATCGTCCACGAGAATGCCGACTGCCAGCGCCAGCCCGCCCAGCGTCATGATATTGATGGTCTCGCCCACCGCATGCAGCAATATGATCGAAGTGAATATCGACAACGGGATCGAAATGGCGATGATCGACGTCGTGCGCAAATTGCCCAGGAACAGCAGCAACATCAAGGCCGTCAGCCCTGCCGCGATCAGCGCCTCATGCGAGACACCTCTGATCGCCGTCTTGACGAATACCGACTGGTCGGCCAGCAACGCGACATCCACGCTCTTGGGCAGCAGGGGCAGCAAAGTGGGCAGCCTGGCCTTGAGGTCGTTGACCACGTCGATGGTCGAGGCTCCGCCATTCTTGTAGATGGACAAGAGCAGCCCGCGCTGGCCGTTCTGTTTGACGATATTCGTTTGCGGAGAGAACCCGTCGCGGACATGGGCGACTTCACGCAGGAAAGTCGTTGCACCCGCAGTGGTCTTTACGGGCATGTTGTTCAGGCCTTCGATCGTCGTCGGCGAACTGTTCAGGCTGACGTTATATTCCGTCTCCTCTATCTTGGCGGTGCCGGTAGGCAGGATCAGGTTCTGGCTGTTGACCGCATTGATCACGTCCGCCGACGTCAGGCCTTTTGCCAGGAGGGCCTGCATATCGAGATCCACGGACACCAGGCGCATCTTGCCGCCGTAGGGCCAGGGAACGGCAACACCCGGGATCGTCACCAGCTGGGGTCTCAGGGTATTGGTGGCCAGGTCGAACAACCCCTGTTCGGGAACATCCCTGCTCGACATCCCGATCTGGATCACGGGAACGCTAGACGCGGTGTATTTGATGATCAGCGGAGGCATCATTCCCGGCGGCATCTGGCGCAACACGGTCTGGGAGACGGCCACAGTCTGGGCAATCGCGGTCTGGATGTTGACGTTCGGCTGAAAGAATATCTTGACCACCGCGATGCCGTTCAAGGATTGCGACTCGACATGCTCGATGTCGTTGACTGTCGTCGTCAGGATGCGCTCGTGCACCGAAGTGATGCGGTCTGCCATCTGCTTTGGCGCCATGCCGCTGTAGTTCCAGATCACGCTGATGACGGGGATGTCTATTTCCGGCAATACATCCACGGGCGTGCGCAGTATCGCAAGAGGAGTGGCGAGCAGGATGATGATCGCCAGCACGATGAAGGTATAGGGTCTACGTAAAGCTAATTCAACAATCCACATCGGAAAAAATTACCTTATTTGACTGTCCTGAATTTCATCAGCACGCTATCCAGGGAAGACGAGCATTGCGGCCCGCTGCAAGTTGCTTTGCGATGCATGTACTCAGGCACCGGCCCTATGCATCAAGACGCCCACCGGCACGGTTCCGCCTTTTCAACGATCTCGCGCGTGCGCACCCAACGCGCTGACGTTGCCGCCAAAAACAGGATTGGCTTTTTTACCATGCGACCAACAAGGCTTTTTTGTTGCTGGAAATCTGGATATTGAAGGATATTCTGATTCAAAACGGATCGCAGCGAGCGCATGGCTAAATGATACTTTTATAACTGGGGGAGCCTGAGAATTTGTTCACGTTTTCATTTTAACGATTAACGAGGTCGGGTTGAGTGTGAATTTGTAACAACCTTGTACGATATCCGTAACATGATTTGTGGTCGTCCAGATTTCATTTGCAAATACCGTCAGAGTTTCGGCCTTATGTAGCGCTCCACATAAGGCCGATTATGTAGATTGCTCGATTATGCGGACTGCTTTGTGCGGCATGGCATTGGAGCCCTGCGTAATCTGGGTTTTCTGCGATTGATTTAACGGCATGCTCAACATAATTTCCGGAGCTGGGTAACTGCCTAGATAGGCAGGATCGGTCATAGATTTCCGGTGAGACCGCACAGGAGATGGTAATGCCGCGATCACGATCCTGCGAGTGTCACCTCGACAATATCGCCCCACCCATAGTGAATTTCGGATTATGTAGACCGTCCGCTTCATGTTCTCCGCGCCAGCACAAGGCTTATAGCGGGCGCAGAGCGTCAAATCCACATAATCAACTGGTCTACATAATCGGCCCTTGCCGACCTTGGCGGACGCACCGAGTTACTTCCGCCTTCTTAGGAAAGCGGACAACAGGCATGCCTGTGCCGTTACAATAGCTGAAAAACACATAGTCTCAATTTATGAACCAGCAAGCCTTATCTTCTTTCATCTGGTCGGTTGCCGACCTTCTGCGTGGTGATTACAAGCAATCCGAATATGGCAAGGTGATCCTGCCGTTTACCGTGCTGCGCCGTCTTGATTGTGTGCTGGAAGCCACCAAGCCCGCCGTACTGGCCGAATACGCCAAACAGCAACAAGCCGGGATTAACCCCGAGCCTTACCTGCTGCGCAAATCCAAGCAAGGTTTCTACAACACCTCGCCCCTGGACATGAAAAAGCTCATGGGCGACCAGGACCACATCCGCGAAAACCTCTACAGCTACATTGGCGAGTTTGCCCCGGCCGTGCGCGACATCTTCGAGCGCTTTGAATTCCACATCCAGATCGACCGTCTGGCGCGGGCAGGGCTGCTGTACCAGGTCACCGAGAAATTCACCAACATCGACCTGCACCCCGAAGCCGTCAGCAATGGGCAAATGGGACTGGTGTTCGAAGAGCTGATCCGCAAGTTTGCCGAAATCTCCAACGAAACCGCCGGGGAACACTTCACCCCGCGCGAAGTCATCCGCCTCATGGTCAATCTGCTGTTCATCGAAGACGACGAGGTGCTCAGCAAGCCCGGCGTGGTGCGCACCATTTATGACCCAACGGCGGGCACGGGTGGCATGCTCTCCATCGCGGGCGAATATCTCGAAGAACACAACCCCGGCGCGCGCCTTACCATGCACGGGCAAGAACTCAACGACGAGTCCTACGCCATCTGCAAGGCCGACATGCTCATCAAGGGGCAGGATGTCGCCAACATCATCCCCGGCAACACTCTTTCCGAAGACGGCCACCCGCACACCAAATTCGACTACATGCTCTCCAACCCGCCGTTCGGTGTGGAATGGAAGAAGGTCGAGAAGGAAGTTCGCAAGGAACACGATCAGCAAGGTTTCAATGGCCGCTTCGGCCCCGGCCTGCCGCGCGTCTCCGACGGCTCCATGCTTTTCCTGCTGCACCTCGTCTCCAAAATGCGCCCCGCCAAAGACGGCGGCAGCCGCTTCGGCATCGTGCTCAACGGCTCGCCGCTTTTCACCGGCGGCGCAGGCAGCGGCGAAAGCGAAATCCGCCGCTACGTGCTGGAAAACGACCTGGTCGAAGCCATCATCGGCCTGCCCACCGACATGTTCTACAACACCGGCATCAGCACTTACGTCTGGATTCTCTCTAACCGCAAGCCCGAACATCGCAAAGGCAAAGTGCAACTCATCGACGCCTCAAGCTTCTGGCAAAAGATGCGCAAGAGCCTGGGCAGCAAACGCAAGGAACTCACCGACGAACACATCGCCGAGATCACCCGCCTGTTTGGCGACTTTGAAGAAGCCCCTCTCCCGCAGGCGGGAGAGGGGTTGGGGAGAGGGAAACCCATCAGCCGCATCTTCAACAACGCAGACTTCGGCTACCGCACCATCACCGTAGAGCGTCCGCTGAAAGACGCACAAGGCAAAGTCGTCCTGAACGAAAAAGGCAAACTCAAAGGCAAGCCGCAAACCGATACCAACCTGCGCGACACCGAAAATGTCCCGCTCAACGAGGACGTGGAAAGCTACTTCAAACGCGAAGTGCTGCCCCATGCGCCGGATGCGTGGATAGACCACGACAAAACCAAAGTTGGTTATGAAATCCCGTTCAACCGCCATTTCTACGTGTTCGAGCCGCCGCGACCATTGGCGGAGATTGATGCCGAGCTGAAACAATGCACGGATCGGATACTGAACATGATTGCAGGGCTGAGCGCATGAGCTTGCCGCGTTATCCAGAATACAAAGACAGCGGCGTGGCCTGGCTGGGCGAGGTGCCGAGGCATTGGAAAGTCACGCAATTAAAGCGCGTCGTGGATCCAGCGCGTTCGATTACTTATGGAATTGTACAGGCGGGCGCAAATGTCGAAGATGGTATTCCTTATATTCGTCCAGCAGATATGTCGGATGAGTGTGGCATTCTCGACGAGACAAATCTTCTTAAAACCTCAATTGAAATCGCAACTTCATATGTAAGAAGCACGATTAAGCAAGGCGACCTTGTCTGCTCTATAGGACCAAGCTTTGGAAAATTAATGGTGGTGCCGCATACACTTGATGGGGCCAATCTCACTCAAGGTACAGCCCGGGTTGCTGTCTCGGCAGAAAATTCCTCAAAATATGTTTTCTGGTCACTGCGTTCTGTAACTTCCTTTTCGCAATGGGAGAGTTCGGTTGGCGGCGCAACGTTCCGCGCGCTAAATCTTGGCCCGCTGGCTGAAACATACATTTCTGCGCCGCTCCTTGAAGAACAGCAAGCCATCGCCGCCTTCCTCGACCGCGAGACGGGGAAAATCGACGCGCTGATTGCCGAGCAGCGGCGGCTGGCGGAGCTGCTGGCGGAAAAGCGGCAAGCGGTGATTTCGCATGCCGTCACTAAGGGGCTGAACCCCAACGCCAGGATGAAAGATTCGGACATCGAATGGCTGGGCGAAGTGCCGGCGCATTGGGAAATCGGAGGCTTAACTCGTTTTATTGGGCCTGTAGTTGACTACCGTGGTCGCACACCCACAAAGGTGGACGAAGGCATTTTCTTGGTAACGGCAAGAAATGTTCGCGGCGGGAAGATTGACTATGATGCCTCGCAAGAATTTGTTGATCCCGAATCAGCCGCATCGCTTCTTGCACGCGGTGAACCTGAGATTGGCGATCTGCTTTTTACTATGGAAGCACCATTGGGACAGGTAGCCCTGATAGATCGCACAGACATAGCTCTTGCGCAGCGCATTGTGAAGTTTCGTGGGATGCCAAAAGTTATGCAAAACAACTTTCTTTTGTACTGGTTCATGAGCGCGCATTGTCAAGCGCGGCTTGAAACATTGGCAACTGGTTCTACAGCATTGGGTATTAAAGCTAGCAAATTGGGAATGATCGAGTGCCTTGTTCCGCCATTGGATGAGCAAACGACCATAGCGAACTACATTGACCGCGAAACCGCCAAGCTCGACACCCTCACCGCCGAAGCCAACTGCGCCATAGCCCTGCTGCAAGAGCGCCGTAGCGCGCTGATTTCTGCCGCCGTCACCGGCAAGATCGATGTGCGCACCCTCGCACCATCCTCGCAAGCGGGAGTTGGTGACGTTTTGGAGGCCGCATGAGCAGAATGCTTGGCATAGATGAGAGTCAGGGTTTGGTTTATGAAGGCGACTCAAGTTATGGTGTGCATCTGGTTTGGCCAACGCCGGTACTGACCCCTGCCAAGTTTTTAGACTCCACTGCGAAAGATTTCTCCGCTACCGGCGTCTATAGTCCAATCAAGTTCTATTTCCGGGAGGATTCGTTTGATCCGGTCAGCAGAATCAGGCGTGGTCGGTTTTATAAAAATTCTGGCTCCTCAGGGACAATGTGGTGGGCGTTACCTAATCCGTTGGTGATAATTCAACGCGCCTCTGAAGTTGACGATAATGGTTGCCGGCGAATCTCTGTTGTTGACTGTCATGCAAACATAATTTCCGCTGAGTTGAATACTCTTGGCATTTCTTACCCGGTGGTTGTACTGGGCAATGGTAAGTCTTCCAGCATCTGGGCCATTATCAGTATTGAAGCGGGCTTTACTGGCGAAGAATTGGTTACGCTTAAAGCGCGCCAGAGCTTGGGTGCCTTACCCGAACTGGATATGGAGAAAATGCAGGAGATTAAGGGCAGCAACATTCAAGAAGCGCTGCAAACATTAGAAGACGACTACCGTTTGGCTAGCCCTGAATCGATAGTTGATCGTGCCAACGAAGCGGCGACGCGCATATTGAATGCTTTTCTTGAAACCAAAGAGCGGAGTACCCAGGACTCTTTGTATAAGGCGATCACCGAGGCGGGCAAGTTGGAGCCGCAAGACAAAAAAGAAATCGTCAGAAATGCTGCGGATATTGTTCGCTTGCTGCACGGGCGAACCAAGTACGCCGTTCAGAGAGACAAGAATACGAGAGATGTTAGAGAGCAGGATGCCGAGCTTGCTATGCAGTGCATTGGCGTCATGCTTTGTGATCTAGGTTGGGCTGCTTGGCGATAGCCACAAGGGAGGCATGAACATGGCACCGAAGACAATCCAGATATTCCTGCCGGGTGGTGATCCGCAGGGTATACGCATTGCGGAGATTACTACGCGCATCGTGCAAGTGATTGAGGTGCCACGCAGCCTGTTGCCGGATTTCTTGAAGATGCCGGAAAGCGATCAAGTCGCGCTGTATTTTCTGTTCAGCGAGGAAGAGGATGGCTCTGAGCGGAAAGTGTACATCGGCCAGACTGGCGATCTGCGTGCGCGACTCGCCAAGCATCACAAAGAGAAGGAATTTTGGGAAAAGGCGTTGGTGCTCGTCTCGCGAACCGATAGCTTGACACAGACGCATGCACTTTTTCTTGAGTGGCACTCTATACAGGAAGCCAAGAAAGCAGCGCGATATTCCACTGAGAACGGAAATGATGGCAGCAAGCCGCACACACCCGCACCACTTGCGGCCGACTGTCTTGAGATATTCGAAACGGGGCACACCTTGCTGGCGACGCTGGGTTATCCCATTTTTGACCCTGTTGCCAAGTCCGTTGCATCTGCAAAGCCGGATGACTTTTTCTACTGTAAAGGCTCTGGAGCTAATGGTCGTGGCATGTACACCGAAGAAGGGTTTGTCGTGTTGAAGGGCTCGGTCGGGCGTAAGGAAAATGTTGCTTCGCTCAAAGGGACGGCAGGTGAAAACTTGCGCAACAGGTTGCTTGAGAATGGCGTCATGCGGGTTGAAGGCGATACGGTGGTATTTGAAAAAGACCACTTGTTTCGGTCGCCGAGCATGGCGGCTCTGTCGCTCATGGGAAGAACCACTAATGGCTGGATAGACTGGAAGAATAAGGATGGGCAAACGCTGGACGCGGTGAAGCGGCAAACGAACGAATAAATAGATTAGCGCCGGTATGACAGGGTTTGGGCATTGCCACAATGAAGCCATTAAGGCTACAATCGTAGCCAAATGAGCTACAAGACAAATCTGCTGGATGTGCTGTTCGGCGCGTATCGTCAGCGCGTGTTGAGCCTGCTGCTGTTGCAGCCGGACCAGCGTTTTCATGTGCGCGAGCTGGCGCGGCAGACGGAAACCGCGCCGGGCACTTTGCACCGCGAGCTGGCGAAGCTGGCCGAGGCGGGGTTGCTGGTGCGCGAGCGGCAGGGCAACCAGGTGCTGTATCGGGCTAACCGTGCTTGCCCGGTATTTGAGGAGTTGGCGGGGTTGTTCCGCAAGACCAGCGGCGCGGTGAGTGTGTTGCAGCAGGCCTTGCAGGGCTTGTCGCCGCAGATCCGCTTTGCGCTGTTGTTCGGTTCGCTGGCGCGCGGGACGGAAACGCCGGGCAGCGATGTGGATGTGATGATCGTGGGCGATGCAGGCTTTGCCGAGGTGGTGAAGGCGCTGTATCCGGCGCAGGAGTTGTTGCAGCGCGAGATCAATCCGGTGGTGTATTCGGCCAGCGAGTTCCTGCTGCGTTTGCAGAACAAGGAGCCGCTGTTGCTGGAGGTGTTGTCCAAACCCCGGTTGTTTTTGCTAGGGAGCGAATATGACTTTGCAGAATTTGCTGTCCATCAATAAGCTGCAATCGTTCACGCCGGATCGCGGCGCGGTGCGGAAACTGCTGCGGGCGGCACAACGCAACCTGGAAGATGCGCGGCTGGTTGCGTTGAGTGCGGATAACCGCTTCGATGCGGCATACAAGACCATCATGCAGTGCGCAATGCTGGGCTTGTGGGCAAACGGCTATCGCACTTCCACCAGCCAGCCCGGCCACCACCTGACCGCCATCCAAAGCCTGCCGTTGACGATGCAGGTGTCCAAAGAAACGGTGATCGTGCTGGATGCCTTGCGCAAACAGCGTAACCTCAACGATTACGAAGGTGATCCGATTTCCGACAGCGCATTGTCTGCCTGCCTCGATGAGGCCGACAAGCTGCTGGCACATACAAGACAATGGCTGCAAACCAATCACCCCGAATTGGCAGGTGAAGCATGAGCGCCCTGCACAAGGAAATCGAATTCGAAAACGATATCTGCGCGCACCTTGCGGCGCACGACTGGTTGTATGCCGATGGCGATCACACCGGCTACGACCGCGCCCGCGCCTTGTTCCCCGCCGATGTGCTGGCCTGGGTACAGGTCACGCAACCGCAGGCATGGGAGACGCTGACCAAGAACAACGGCGCAGCGGCAGAAGCCGTATTGCTCGACCGTCTCCGCAAGCAACTGGATGACCGTGGCACGCTGGATGTGTTGCGCCACGGTGTAGAGTTGCTGGGGTTGCGCCAGCCGGTAAGTCTGGCTCAGTTCAAGCCTGCCCTGGCGATGAATACCGCGTTGCAAGCGAGGTATGCTGCCAACCGCCTGCGCGTGGTGCGGCAGGTGCGTTATTCGTTGCATAACGAGAACGCCATCGACCTGGTGCTGTTCCTTAACGGCATTCCGGTGGCGACGGTGGAGCTGAAGAGCGACTACACGCAGAGCGTGGAAGACGCAGTGGATCAATATCGTTTCGACCGTCATCCAAGGCCGAAGGGGCAGCCCGCTGCCGAGCCGTTGCTGGATTTTCCGCGCGGGGCGCTGGTGCATTTTGCGGTCAGCAACAGCGCGGCGATGATGACTACGCGCCTGCTGGGCGCGGCGACTACCTTCCTGCCGTTCAACAAGGGCGACGATGGCGCGGCGGGCAATCCGCTAAACCCGACTGGTCACCGCACGGCTTACCTGTGGGAAGAAGTGTGGGCGCGCGATAGCTGGCTGGAGATCATTGGTCGCTACATCGTGAGCAAGCGCGACAGCAAGAAGCAGATCGAGAAAATCATTTTTCCGCGTTATCACCAGCTGGATGCAACGCGCAAACTGCTGGCGACTGTGTTGGCTGAAGGCGCAGGGCAGAAATACCTGATCCAGCATTCCGCCGGTTCCGGCAAGACCAATTCCATTGCGTGGTCGGCGCACTTCCTTGCCGACCTGCACGATGCGCAGCACAAGAAGCTGTTTGACTCGGTGCTGGTGGTGAGCGACCGCAATGTGCTGGATGCGCAGTTGCAGGAAGCGATTTTTGATTTCGAGCGCACCTCTGGAGTGGTGGTGACGATCAAGGGCGAGAGTGCGTCCAAGAGCAAGGAGCTGGCCGAGGCGCTTTCCGGGGGCAAGAAGATTGTAGTGTGTACGATCCAGACCTTCCCATTCGCCTTGAAGGCAGTGCAGGAGCTGGCGGCGACACAGGGCAAGCGTTTCGCGGTGATCGCCGACGAGGCGCACAGTTCGCAGACAGGGGCAGCGGCGGCAAACCTGAAGGCAGTTCTGACCAATGAGGAATTGCAGGAGCTGCAAGATGGCGGGGAAGTAAGTACCGAAGATTTGCTTGCCGCGCAGATGGCGGCGCGTGCCAATGATGCGGGTATCACCTATGTGGCATTTACCGCCACACCAAAGTCAAAGACGCTGGAATTGTTCGGTCGACGCCCGAATCCGTGTTTGCCCGCCGGGCCGGACAACCTGCCTGCGCCGTTCCATGTGTATTCGATGCGACAGGCCATCGAGGAAGGTTTTATCCTCGACGTGCTGAAGAACTACACGCCGTATAACCTGGCGTTCAAGCTTGCCAGCGAAGGGCGCGAGTGGGATGAGACGGAGGTGGAACGCAGCGCGGCGATGAAGGGCATCATGCGCTGGGTACGGCTGCATCCCTACAACATCAGCCAGAAGGTGCAGGTGGTGGTGGAGCACTTCCGCGAGAATGTTTCGCCGCTGCTGGAAGGCCGCGCCAAGGCGATGGTGGTGGTGGGCAGCCGTATCGAGGCGGTGCGCTGGCAACTGGCAATCGACCAGTACATCAAGTCGCAGAACTACAAGATCGGCACGCTGGTGGCTTTTTCGGGCGAGGTGAACGACAAAGAGTCCGGCACCGATCCCTTCACCGAGAACAGCAAGACGCTGAACCCCAACCTGAAGGGGCGCGACATGCGCGAGGCATTCGCCACGGATGAGTATCAAATCCTGCTGGTGGCGAACAAATTCCAGACCGGTTTTGACCAGCCGCTGCTGTGTGGCATGTATGTGGACAAGCGACTGGCGGGCATTCAGGCAGTTCAAACTTTGTCGCGTCTGAACCGCGCCTATCCGGGCAAGGATACGACTTACATTCTCGACTTCGTGAATGCGCCGGAGGAAGTGCTGGAAGCATTCAAGACCTATTACGCCACGGCAACGCTGGCTGGCGTGACCGATCCGAACCTGGTGTACGACCTGCGTGCCAAGCTGGATGCAACCGGACATTACGATGACAACGAAGTGGAGCGCGTGGTGACGGTGGAGATGAACCCGAATGGAGCGCAATACGAACTGAATGCAGCACTGGAGCCGGTGGCGGACCGTCTGCTCAAACGTTATGCCGTAGCGCGCAAAGCCTGGCAGGATGCGCAGGCGTTGAAGGATGCGAAAGCTGTGCAAGCGGCGCAGGACGAAATGAATGCGCTGCAGTTGTTCAAGCGTGACCTCGGCACGTTCATGCGCGTGTATGCCTTCCTGTCGCAGATTTTCGATTACGGTAATACGGCCATCGAGAAACGCGCAATCTTCTTTCGGCGCTTACTGCCGCTTCTGGAGTTTGGCCGCGAACGCGAAGGGGTGGATTTGTCCAAGGTGGTGCTGACCCACCACAAGCTGAAGAATCAGGGCAAGCGCGCTTTACCGTTAAGCGCAGGCGAACCGTTGCCGCCGCTGACCGATCCCGGCAGCGGCCAGTTGCAAGAAAAGGAAAAAGCGCGCCTCGCGGAGATCATCGAGAAAGTGAACACGTTGTTCGAGGGCGAGCTGAGCGACGAAGACAAGCTGGTGTATGTGAACCATGTGCTAAAGGGCAAGTTGTTGGAGTCTGACATCCTGGTGCAGCAAGCCAGCAACAACACCAAGGAACAATTCTCCAATTCGCCGGACCTCGCTACTGAGATTATGAACGCAGTGATGGATGCCCTCTCGGCGCATACGACAATGAGCAAGCAGGCGCTGGATTCGGAAAAGGTGCGTGGTGGGTTAAAAGATATTCTACTTGGGCCTGGGCAGCTATATGAAGCGCTTCGTGGCAGGGAGCAGCTTGGGACTGGTGCGGGTAAATGAATATCCGTTGATCTGCTTCATGAGGCAAGACGGAAGTCAAAAAAGTTGGCTGCGAGCGTCACCAAAAGTCGAATTCCAGATCAGGTCAACTTCTCTGCATTATGTAGCGATCCACATAAGGCCGAATCTCGGCCATTGCTGCCGTTTCAGTCGCCTGAACCTTCGTCTGCTGTTGCATCCATTGCGGAAGTTCTCATCTCTTCGGGCGCGCCAATCAAGGTTAAAAGTGGGTACTAGATTTAGCTTGCCCATTTATATTTTGCGCATCGCCTCCATCAAAGCCGCTTAAGCAGTCTGTCCACCCGCGGTCCGTTGGAGGCGTTTGGTGCGGCCTATATCTTTTCCCTCTGTGGTTCATGGGGGATTTCTGCTAAATTGCGAGGGGATGTATTTTGAGACCCCCGTGTTACTTGGACGGGGTAGTGCGTGACGTTTAAAGGATTGCTCTTTCGGCGCGCGCCACTCGCCAACTTAACGGATTGAGGATTATGACCACAGAACAGATTACAACGATTACAGCATGTGTTACAGCAGTAGTAGCAATGGCAACTCTAGCTGCAACTCTGTGGTTCCGCCATTTAGACAATCAAGAAACGTTGCTGGAGCATCGTCGGACAGCTCTAATGTTGGGATTGCAGGTTATTGACCATGTATTTTCGAATGAACCTATAGACAATGGTGTCCCTCCCAATCCGCACGGGTGGGATATACAGCTTGCTCGTGATGCCGATAATCAAATAAGGATTTATTGCCTTTATCCCAAAACGCATGCGGCTTTTGTGCACGCGATTGGTCTTTATAATCCAGCGGTTGAAAAAGTAAAAGGTATTAGCCTAGAAAGTCTCGATGAGTTTCGGCAACAGATTGCGCTAGAGTTGAATCTTAATGAACCTGAGCGCGATTCGGCTGAGACATGGATTAGCCACCTTGCTGGAGCGAAATAAAGAAGTGTGAAAATGATAGTGCGCCAATGTCAAATTGGAACCAAGATAATCCAGTGCCCAGATTTGTCTCTTCTGGCGCGCCCGAAGAGATTAGAACTTCCGCAATGGATACAACAGCAGACGAAGATTCAGGCAACTGAAACGGCAGCTAAGGCCGAAACTCGGACAAAGACCGTTAGAACAAGTCACGACTTCAGATACCAAGCTCATGTTGGCAAGGCAATCGACGCAAAAAAATTCCCGTTCGCTACCATGGCTTCCTAGGGCATCCCCAAACCGGTTGTTGGCGAAAGGGCAGGCGGATACCTTGGGCGATCTAGAAGCCGAAATGCCTGAACACGCGTATCTTGATGAAATCCACCGCCACCAGATAAACCAGCACCAAAGCCACCAGCCCGGCGACCAGCCCGATGGGAATGGCCGTCATGAGTATGCCCCGGGTGGCGAAAACGAAGACGACGACGATATCCAGCAGGGAGGCAAGCAGCATCCATCGGCTCGGCAGCGATTGCCAGAAATGACGTCGCTCGCGCACAAGGTAGACATTGCCCTGGCCGGTAAAGACCAGCATCACGAAGATCAGCGTCTGCAACTGGTTGAGCGGCAGATGCAGCCAATCGCGTCCGGCAAAGAATACGGCGAACGACAGGACCAGCACGAATCCGGCGAGGATGCCCGATGTCTGCATCAGGTTGGGAATGTTCCAGCGCTCCGGTTTGCGCGAGAACGAAACATGATCTGTTGCGATGGACATGGTGACGAAATCATTGGTGAACAGCAGCAGCACGATCAGTAGCGGAGTGATCACGAACACGCCCGTCAGCATCACCCCGACACTGAGGAAGACGGCGATCTCCAGCGTCTTGATGATCTTGTTCATGGTGTAGGTAAGCATGCGCTGGTTGATGCACCGGCTGGTTTCAATTGCAGCCTTGACGTCTCCCAGGCCGGGGTTGGTCAGCACCAGGCTGGCGGCGGCCTTGGCGACATCGGTGGCATTGGCCACGGCGATGCCCACCTCGGCCTGCTTGAGTGCGGGGGCATCGTTGACGCCGTCGCCGCTCATGCCGACCACATGTCCGCTTCGCTGCAGTGCCTGTACCAGGCGGAACTTGTCTTCCGGCAAGACCCTTGCGAAAACGTCGTAGTCCAATACGCCGTGCTGGAGCGCGTCATCCAGATCGTCCGGTGCGCACACCCGCTTGCCGATGCCCACCTGTTCGGCCACGGCGCGCGCCGTGGCCGGTCCGTCGCCCGAAACCATCAGCACCCGTACGCCCAGTTCCTGCAAATCCTTGATCAACGTGTGCGCATCTTCCCGAGGGGGATCTTGCAGCGCGACTAATCCGGCGAGTTTCAGTCCGTTGCCCGCGGTTTCGATGGCGATCGCCAGTACGCGTGAACCGTCCGCGCCCATTTTCTCAACGTCAGAGCCGATATCGATCCCATCCACGACCAGTGCGGCAACCACGCGCGGCGCTCCCTTGACTACGCGCAATCGGGTGTCGCCCTGGCCGTACCGCGCTTCGGATCGCTTGGTCTCCGGGTCGAACGGGATAAAGCCCAGACGCTGCGGGACCTGGGACAGCAGACCGCGCGTGTGCGCGGCATCCAGTATGGCCAGGTCTATCGGGTCTTGAGTCGAGTGGTCGCAGGCGAGCGCAGCCCAATACAGCAGGTCGTTGTCGTTATAGGGTGCGTATGAACGGAGGGCGGTGAGCGCCAGCCGGTTTTGCGTGATGGTGCCGGTCTTGTCGCTTGCCAGCACATCCATTGCGGCCGCTTCCTCGATGGCCGACAGGCGCGTCACCAGGACGCCGTTCCTGGCCAGTTCCAGCGCGCCGAGCGCGGTCGCGAGCGTATAGGTCGCCGGCAGCGCGATGGGCACGGAAGCCACCAGCAGGATCAACGCAAAGGGAAGCACTGCGCTCAGCGGGATCCCGTATAACCAGCTGTATGTCAGCAACGCGGCGACCAGGATCGCGTCTAGCGTTACCAGGTATTTGACGATGGTCACGATGAGCGTTTCGAGATGGCTTGCGGACTTGGCGCTGCGCACCAGTTCGGCAGTCCGTCCGAAAAAGGTATGCGCTCCGGTTGCGGTGACTTCACCCGACGCTTCGCCGCGTTTCACAATGGCACCGGCATGCACGGAGGCCTCCGCGCCTGCTTCGACAGGCAACGATTCGCCGGTCAGTGCGGATTGGTCCAGCAGCAGTTTGCCGTCAAGCAAGCGTATGTCCGCAGGTGCAAGGTCCCCCATGCGCAGGTGCACCACGTCACCCGGAACCAATTCCTGGGCTGGTAGTTTTTGCCAGACCTTGTCGCGCAGCACGCGCACCTGGATCTCCAGGCGGCTCTTCAGCATCGCCAGCGCGTTGTTGGCGCGATTCTCGTGCGCAAACCCCAGCACGGCATTGAAGACCAGCAAGGCGGCGATGATGGCGGCCTCGTCCGGTTTGCCCAGTGCAAACTGCAAGGCGATGGTGGCTTCCAGCATCCAGGGCACCGGTGCCCAGAACTTGCGCAGGAAAACGAGCCAAGTATGCGGGCGATCTTCGGCCACGGTATTGGGCCCGTATTCCAACAGCCTTTGTTTTGCTATGACGCTGGTGAGTCCCTGCAGTGCGACGGCTTCGGGCATATTTTCCACCTAAGTCAGGGGTTGTCGGCAGAAGTGACCGAGTTCAGTCTCCGGTCGCCGGACACGGAATGGCACATAGAAACTTCGGACGCCACTCGTGTCGTTTTCTGCTATCCCGCCAAATGCTACCGCCCGCTGCACTGCGAATTATTAATTAATTTTCACGGAGCCGGTTTTGTGAACAGATCGATGCGCATGGGAGCGAGGAATTCCGCCCCGGTCGGGGACATGTGAAGATTGAATCTGGTGCGCACTTCTTCGAACAGCGCAGGCGATAGCCGGTGGTCGGTATGGGTCACCTTGAGAATCTGGTTCTCGAACTGGTCGAAGCTGTCGAAATGCGCCGGCTGCAAAAAGAATTTCTGCTGCACAAGCGTTAGCTGCCGAGTGGAAACCGCGCGCACTTCCGCCGCGAAGGCGGCCTCGCGCACTTCCCTTTCGTCATGGAAAAGCCGCAGTATCTCGTTGAATTCTCCCGCGTAGACAGGCTCGGAAATATAGGCTGTTCCTCCTGTCTTCAATACCCGGTGGATCTCGGAGAACGCCTGGTCGAGGGATCCGGAGGGTACGTGATGCAGGGACTTGAACATCAACACAAGGTCGAAACTCGAATCGGCGGCGGGAATGTTCTCGGCACCGCCGTACTCGAAGCGGACGTTGGGCAGATCCCCGATCATCCTGTTCTTCGCAAGCTGGACTTCGTCCACTTCCAGGGCGAGAACCGAGGTGGCCTTTTGAGCGACCAGGCGAGTCTTTTCTGCAGCGCCGCAGCCAAGTTCGAGTACCTGTGCATTTTTCAGTTGCAGGAGTTCATCCATGATCTCCCGCTCGTTGGCAACGAGGGTAACCTGGGGGGCATCGATACGCATCTGGCTGATTGTCATGTCTGATCCTTGTGTCTTCCATCCGTTACGGTTCCTGGCAGCACGATCGTTCCGAACTGGCATGCCGGAATGCATTTTTTTGCATCCGGCGAGAATTTAACAGCCGGAAGCGCAAGTCGGCAATATTTCTGCAAAGCGTCCGCAGCATGCAACATGCGGCTCGATCCGAACCCGGATTAAACTTCCCGCCGATCAAGCCGATACATCTATTGCAGGGGCGGTTGAAACCGTTCCCGATACGGAGGTGTGATATGGCTACCACGATGAACATGAGCGGCTACGAGATCGAACGCGATGCAGTTGCGGACGAGGAATATGGCGACGAGGTCATATATGCCGGATGGAATCCGCAGCTTGCGTCGGTCGGCGACCGGCCCGTCAGGGAAATGAATAAGCATTCGCTATTTCCGGGCGAATTGGCGACAGCGGATATCGATGCATTCCTGCAACAGATGTACAAATATCAGCGCTAGCGATGTGCTTTCCAGGACGACCTCACGAGTGAGGTGAATCTCGCTGCAAGCCTTATTCCGCGCCGTGTTCGGGCATTTTCGGCAACGTGGCGCAGGGCGCATGTGGTATTCTCTATGCAGTCGACCCTGAGTTTTTCCATGAAATTCGTATTGTTCCTGCTGCTGGTGCTGCCGGTGTGTGTGCTGGCCGACCAAGAAAGCGATTTCCGCATTGCACGCGAAGCGTTGCGTGCCGGCAACGCTTCACGTCTGGACAAAGTGGCGGACAACCTCAGGGACACACCGCTGGAGCCCTACGTGACCTATTACCAGTTGCGCATGCACTGGGGCGTGAAGGCGACACCGGCGATCAAGGCGTTTCTTGCGCGCACCGACGAATCTCCGGTGGTCGATCAGTTTCGCGGAGAGTGGCTCAAATATCTCGGCGAGCGCGAAAGCTGGGACGAGTTTGCGGAGGAATATCCGCATCTGGTGAATTCGGATGACGAGTTGACCTGCTATTCCCTGCAATTGCGCCAACAGACCGATGCCGCCGGTGCGCTGGCCGAGGCACGCAAGCTGTGGTTCAGCGGCGACGAGATGCCGGATAGTTGTACACCGTTGTTCACGGAGGCGATCAAGCAGGGCGTCATTAGCGATGCCGATATATGGCAGCGTATGCGCCTGGCGCTGGAGAACAACAACACCTCCCTGGCTCGGGAACTGATCAAAAAGCTGCCCAAGGCACAAGTCTTTCCGGCGGCCGAATTGAGCGTGGCGGCGAGGAACCCGCGGCGCTATCTGGAAAGCACCAGATTCGAGAATGCGGGCATGGGGCGGAGAGTCGCGGCTTTATTCGCTTTGCAGCGTCTGGCCAGACAGTCGCCCCAGATCGCATTTACGCGCTGGGAACATATTGCCAATTATTTTTCCGAGGATGAACAGCGCTATTTCTTCGGCTGGCAGGGCTACGCCGGCGCCCAAGCCCATGACGAACGGGCGTTGCTGTGGTATTCGGTGGCGGGCGACGCGGCGTTGAATCCCAAACAACTGGCGTGGCGCACCCGCGCAGCATTGCGCGCGAACAACTGGCACGAGGTGTGGGAGAGTATCAGTGCGATGTCGCCGCAACAGCAGCGCGAGGGAGCGTGGCGATATTGGAAAGGCCGCGCACTCATGGCTCTGGGGCGGCCTGTGGAGGCCGAAGCGCTGTTTACCGACCTGAGCCGCGAATACAATTTCTATGGGCAGCTCGCCTCTGAGGAATTGGGAGGGGCGCCGGGCGCCGGCATGGGTTCGGTGCACTACCAGCCGAGCGATACCGAGCTCGAAGCGATACAGGCGATGCCCGGGATACAGCGCACGCTGTTGTTGTATCGCATGGACATGCGCACCGAAGCTGCAAAGGAATGGGCCTGGGCAACCCGGAACTTCAGCGACCGGCAATTGCTGGTGGCGGCCGAAGTTGCACGCCGCAACGAGATGTACGACCGTTCGATCAATGCAGCAGATCGTACGGTCCAGTTGCATGATTTCAACTTGCGCTACCCTGCTCCGTACCGCGAAAGCATGCAGGAAAACCTGCACAAGCATGGCTTGGAGGAGGCATGGGTGTATGGCCTGATGCGGCAGGAAAGCCGCTTCGCGACCAGGGCGAAATCCGATGCGGGCGCTGCCGGCCTGATGCAGATCATGCCGGACACGGCGCGCTGGGTGGCCAGGCAGATCGGCATGAAAGGCTACCGCAAGGGGCTCATCCATCAACTGGATGTGAACATCAAGCTCGGCACGTATTACATGAAAACAGTCTCGCATCAATTTGACGACAATCCGGTGCTGGCATCGGCCGCCTACAATGCGGGTCCCACCAGGGCGCGGCAATGGCGAGGAACACAGCCGATGGAGGGAGCGATCTACGTCGAAACCATTCCGTTCGACGAGACGCGCGATTATGTGAAGAAAGTGCTGAGTAACACCATGTATTACTCCAAGCTGTTCGGGCAGACCTCGCTATCGCTCAAACAACGGCTCGGCACCATCGAAGCGCAAAATGCGAAGAACCAGAAATCCTATTTCGATGAACGTTAACGATCTGACAGTCTATTGCGTCGGCGGCGCAGTGCGCGACCGGCTGCTCGGTTTGCCGGTGCAGGATCACGATTGGGTGGTGGTGGGCAGCACGCCCGATGAGATGGTCGTGCGCGGCTTCAAGCCGGTGGGCAGCGACTTCCCCGTGTTTCTGCACCCCGAAACGCACGAGGAATATGCGCTGGCACGCACCGAACGCAAGGTCGCGCAGGGTTACAAAGGGTTCACCGTGTATGCCTCGCCTGAAGTGACGCTGGAGCAGGATCTGCTGCGCCGCGACTTCACCATCAATGCCATCGCGCAAGATGCCGACGGCAACCTCATCGACCCTTACGGCGGACAGGCCGACCTGAAAGCGGGCGTGCTGCGCCATGTGAGCGCCGCATTCGCCGAAGATCCCGTGCGCATCCTGCGCGGCGCGCGCTTTGCGGCGCGTTTCGGGTTCGCCTTTGCGCCGGAGACGTTGGCGCTGATGCGGACGATGGTCGAGAACGGCGAAGTCGATGCACTGGTGGCCGAACGCGTGTGGCAGGAACTGGCGCGCGGGCTGATGGAAAAACACCCGTCGCGCTTCTTTACCACGCTGCGCGAGTGCGGCGCACTGAAAAAGATATTGCCGGAACTGGATGCGCTGTTCGGCGTGCCGCAACCGCCCCAGTACCACCCCGAGATAGATTGCGGCATTCACGCCATGCTGGTGCTGGACGACACGGCCAGGCACGGCTATCCGCTGGAAGTGCGCTTTGCCGCGCTGGGGCACGATCTGGGCAAAGGCAGCACCCCGGCAGATATTCTGCCGCGTCACATCGGCCATGAGATGCGCAGCGTCGAACACCTGAAGGATGTGTGCGAGCGGCTGCGCGTGCCCGGCGAATGCCGCGATCTGGCGATGCTCGTGGCAAGACACCACGGCAACGTGCATCGCGTCAGGGAACTGCGTGCAGACACGATCGTGAAGTTGTTCGACAGCTGCGATCTGTGGCGCAAGCCGGAACGCTTCACGCAGCTACTGCAGGCCTGCGAGTCGGACGCACACGGGCGCACCGGACATGAGCAGGATGCTTATCCGCAATCCGCGTATCTGCTGCGCTGCGCGCAAGCTGCACAGGCAGTGAACGCCGGGGAGATCGCGCGCGCAAGTTCTGACAAAAACCTGATCGCCGACCGGGTACGCGAGGCGCGCATCATGGCGGTCGAAACCGTCATCAAGGGTTCGTAGCACTCGCGCCGGTGAAAAAAAAAGAGCGCTGACCATTTCCGGCAGCGGTCAATTCCAGATAGCAGGAATCATTCGGCCCGGGCTATTTTTCAGGCCTCGTAATGGCACATAGAACGACGCCGACAACCAGCCCGCCCACCAATCCAGCCAGACCGAGATTGCCGCCTATGCTGGCCTCGAAATCATTGCCGCCGATGAACCAGGAAAGCAGGAAGACTGCGATAGCAAGGGAAAACCAGACAACCTCGCCAACAGACAGGGCGAACAGGTTCGGGCCTTTGGGTAAATGAACATCATGTAAATGAATGGAGTGCATGACCGTCTCCTTTAAAGACATTGGGTAGACCTGCTGATTTCAGTACCGGCCGCGGTGGCAAGAAATCGAATTACATACGTCTCATGTCATCAACAGTCGTATTGATAATGAGCATTCTGGCCCCAACGGTCAATATTGCACTGCCAAGAGTTTGGGAGTAAGTTGTTTCGTTGAATGCGTATTTTTCCTGAAGCAGGGAGGCCGGGCCCTGATCTCGATTCTTCTTCCAGTACTGGAACGTCTTACATTCATCGCCAATTATTAGTCAGCGCGGAATTGCCCGATACCAGCGGGTCGTCCGGTCATGCATTTTTTCGTTTTGGATCTTGGGGCAAGCCCGAAATGACGGCACGCCACGCTTGCAGTTTGTCCGCATAGCGAAGCCCGGCATGCGCGGGACTGGTTGAAGGCAGTCGCTGCAACTTCAGCGGTGGCAAGGCTTGTTTGTCCTGCACGAATTTCCTGAAGCATTGTTCGGCTTTGCTGCCGTTGAAGAACACCTGTATGATCTGCGGATGCCGAGCGAAGAAGGACGAGAAGTCGTTCGCCGATTCTTGCCTGATATCGGAATCCATGCTGGTTTCGCGCACACAGGAATCAAGCACGTCCCATAACGCGATTCCGGCAGTGCGCAGGATGGCAAGCCTTTCCTGATAGGGCATTCCCGGGTACGCACCGACCAGCTCCCCCATGATTTTCCAGAAGACATTCGACGGATGGGCGTAATACTGGTTCTCTTCCAGCGATCGCCTGCCGGGCATGCTGCCCAAGATCAGTATGCGTGCATCCGCGCTGCTTACGGGTTCGAAACTGCGGATAGGCGACATGCTTGGGACGGTAAAATCAGTGCGGCTACAAGTGGCGCGATTGATCACCGCGCAGGAATCCGGCCAGCGGCTGGTCCATGCCTTTGCCAAGCGCAATCACCTTGAATAGCTCCCCCATCTCCGCCGGACTGGTGAGTTTTTGCAGTTGGGCGGAAAGTGGCGCATACGCCTTCACATCTTCAGCCGGAACTTCGCCGAGCAGATCCGTCACGCCGTTGTTGATCAGAAAATGGGCCTGCGAGGTATAGCCCAGGAAATGCGCACCGTGATCGATCGCGGTTTCCGCAATGGCGGTGAAATCCACATGCGCCGTGATGTCTTGCAGGCCGGGCAGGTAAAACGGATCGTCGTGCGAGTGGTGGCGGTAATGGCACATCAGGGTGCCGCGGGTCCGTTGCGGATGGTAATACTCGCCGGCACCGAATCCGTAGTCGATGAATAGCATCGCTCCCGTTTCCATGCGCTCGCACAAGCTGGCGACCAGGCCGCGTGCGGTGAGCGAGATCTCGCTCAGATAATCGTCGGGCACCTTGATCTTGCTTGCGATGTCGAGCAGCGCGGGCGATTCCGGCAGTCTGTCCTGCCAGCTGAAATGGTTGGCTAAGTCTGTCACGCCGCGTTCCAGGATGCGCTGATTCGTCCAGTACATCAGATGGACCGGGAATGCATCCAGCACCTCGTTGCCGATGACTGCACCGGAGATCTTTTCCGGCAAGGTGTCCAGCCAGCGCACGCGCCCGGCGAGATGCGGCAGCCTGTCGCGCAACAGCGCCTGCTGGCGTTCGCGCAGGTCGGCGCTTACCTCCAGTATCGAATAGCTTTCCGGCAGTTCGTCCTGCCGTTCGAGTTCTCCGAGGATATCCAGCGCGAGCTTTCCGCTGCCCGCGCCGAGCTCAAGGACGTGCGGCGAGCTGGCCCGCATCACTTCGATCAGCTGCCTTGCCACGGTCCTGCCGAACAGCGTGGACAGTTCCGGCGCAGTGGTGAAATCGCCTTCTTCGCCGAATTTTCGCGACCCGGCCGTGTAGTAGCCGAAACCGGGCGCATACAGCGCCAGTTCCATGAAGCGCGAAAAAGGAATCCATCCTCCCTGCGCGGCGATATCGGCGCGGATGAGGTCGCACAATTTGGCGCTGTGAACGAGAGCGTCGGGGCCGGGGACAGGCAAGGTGATGGGCATGGTCAGGTATAATTCAACAGTTGCGAGAGTTTAGTGGGGAATAGGATGCAAGGCAAAACAGTATTGGTGACAGGGGGGGCAAAGCGCGTTGGCGCGGCTATCGTACGCCGTTTGCATGCGGCGGGTGCGAACGTCGCGATCCATTGCAACGCATCTTTGCAGGATGCGCAGGCCCTGCGCGCCGAATTGAACGCGAAGCGCCCGGATTCGGCCTGCACCGTACAGGCCGACCTGCTGGATATCTCCGCCCTGACGCGCGTGATCGAGGAGGCGGTCAAGCAATTCGGGCAATTGCATGCGCTGGTCAACAACGCCTCCAGTTTTTATCCCACGCCGCTGGACACCATGAACGAGCAGCAATGGAACGACCTGCTCGGCACCAACCTGAAGGCACCCTTGTTCCTGGCGCAGGCGGCCGCGACCGAATTGCGCCGCAATCACGGATGTATCGTCAATATCGTCGATATCCATGCCGATTTTCCGATGCAGGGGCACTTGCTGTATAACGTGGCCAAGACGGGCCTGGCAGGGCTTACGCGAGCATTGGCGCAGGAACTTGCGCCGCAGGTACGCGTGAACGGGGTCGCACCCGGCATCAATCTCTGGCCGGAAAGCGTGGCTTGGCAAGACGAAGAGCAGCGCCGCAGGCTGGTTGCGCACACCCTTCTCAAACGCGAGGGAGAACCGGACGATATCGCCAGGACCGTGCAATTCCTGATCGCCGATGCGCCCTATATCACGGGCCAGATATTGGCGGTCGACGGGGGGCGCAGCATCAACCTTTGAAAATCAAATGAACGACATCACTCAACCCATCCACTTCGAACACCATTCCACCAACTTCAATCGTCTGAAGGGGCGGCTGGAGCACATGGTCGGCAAAGCCATCGGCGATTTCAACATGATCGAGGAGGGCGATACCGTGATGGTGTGCCTCTCCGGCGGCAAGGATTCCTATACCCTGCTGGATATCCTGCTCACCCTGCGCAAACGCGCGCCCATCGATTTCAGGATCGTGGCGATGAACCTGGACCAGAAGCAGCCGGGCTTCCCGGCCGACGTCCTGCCGAATTATTTGAAGAAGCTTGGCGTGGATTTCCACATCGAGACGCAGGACACCTATTCCATCGTCAAGGCCAAGATTCCCGAGGGCAAGACCACCTGCTCGCTCTGCTCGCGGTTGCGCCGCGGCATCATCTACAAGGTGGCGGGAGAACTGGGCGCGAACAAGATCGCGCTGGGGCACCACCGCGATGACATGGTGGAGACGCTGTTCCTGAACATGTTCTTCGGCGGCAAGCTCAAGGCCATGCCGCCCAAACTGGTGACCGACAAAGGCGACCACATCGTGATCCGTCCTCTGGCCTATTGCGCCGAGAAAGACATCGCCCGCTACGCGCGCGGCATGGAATTCCCCATCATCCCGTGCAACCTGTGCGGTTCGCAGGAGAACCTGCAACGCCAGAACATCAAGGAGATGCTTGCGCAGTGGGAGCACCGGTACCCGGGGCGTACCCAGACCATCTTTACCGCCATGCAAAACATCAAACCTTCACACCTGCTCGACGCGAATTTGTTCGACTTCAAGAATATAGGGTTGGGGACAGAGGTGGATGAAGGCGACGTTGCCTTCGACCAGGAAATTTGACGTAAAATTTATGTACTCGTGAACAGGTCATTTCGCGCAAACTTTGAATTGGAGCAAAAAATGTATTTCGGGCAGATTCGTATCCTGTGCGTCTTGTGCGCCTTAGTCCTTGCTGGCTGCACCACGCCTGTCAGCACCAATATCAAGCCTTCTGCAGAGCATGTCGCCAAATACAGCGACATGTCCGACCTTAACGTCGTGGCCACGCTGGAAAAGAATGTGAACGATGCCAGGAAGGCCAACATGCCATTCCTGGCGCCGAGCTATTTCCGCGAAGCCTCGCAAGTCCTGAGCGAAAGCCAGAGCGCGCTGGGCAATAAATCCAGGGACGTGCTCGTGAGCAACGCAGCCAAAGCCGATGCGATACTGGAAAAGGGACGGGGCATAATGGCCATCGTGCAGTACCGCTTTGCCAAGGAGCTGGAATATAAGGCGCAGCTGGATGAACACGACGCGCCCAGACTGCTGCCCAGGGAATATGACAAAGTGATCGGCGATCTTTCCGGGCTGATCGGCAAAGTCGAACGCGAACAGCCGGAGAATATCGACAGGGAAAAGGCGGCTTTGCTCCAGTCGATGCTCGATCTGGTGATCAAGACCATCCAGGAAGGCGCACTGCATGAAAGCGAGCTCATCAATGCAGACAACAAGATGAAGAACGCGGACAGGCAGGCACCGGTGACTTATGCCCAAGCACTGCGCGTGTACCAGGATGCCAAGAGCCAGATCGCGGCCGCGCATCACGACAAGGAACTGGTACAGCGTCTGGGTGCCGAAGCGACGTTTGCCGCGCGCCACGCACAACAAGTCAACGACCGGGTCGCCCTGTTGCAGGCGCAACTGAAGATCAGTGCCGCCAGCGTCACTTCGATGGGCGGCGCGATGAGCAGCGGCGGGGTCCAGGAGAATGTGCAACCGGAAGGGAAGGCGTCAGTCGCTGAACGAGTCACCCTTGAAAAGATCGTTCTGCAGGAAGAAGACCAGCTGCGGAGCATCTCAAGCGCACTGAAACTCAAAGACCTGCGAGATCTGCCGCTGGACAAGCAAGTGGAGGAAATCAAGCGCGCTGCTGGCGATGCCGTTAACCAGCCAAACGGAGCAGCGGCAATCCAGGATTACGAAGAGCGCCTGAAAGCCGCCAACAATGGCATCCAGCAGGGAGTGGCCGAACTGGAACAGAAAGACAGGCAACTGGCAGAGAAAGATGATCTGCTATCCAGGAAAGACAAGCAGCTGGCAGATAAGGATAAACAGTTGACCGAGAAAGACTCGCAGATCAAGACGCTGAAGAAGAAGCTGCAAACCATGAAGCTGCTGTGAACTCCGGCATGCCGTAAAGCTTTAAAGCTAGAAAAAAGGCGGACTTCGCTGGAACAGTCAGGATTGTGCCGGTTTCACCGCGATCTTGAATATCACTTTGCGGATTTCCCCTTTGCCCACCAGCGGCGCATGGGCATCTTCCGGAAAGAAGATGCAGAAGTGATCCGGCGGTACGGCGATCCACGATGCCGCCGCATCGTGGAAGAAACGGATATCCCTTTCCATGCTGTGCTCGCTCACTGGATTGTGGCAATCGGCCAGCGGCTTCCAGCCCATCTCCTCTGATCCGTCCAGCACCATCTGGATATCGATGTAACGTCGGTGCGCCTCCAGCTTTGCCATCTCGCGCGTCTTGCCCGGCAGGTGTTCCACGATGGCGATCAGGTCTTCGCCGAGAATGTGGTAACGCCCGGGTGCGAGATTGAACAAGTCGGTATCGCGGATATAGTCGAACGCGCGCGGGAACAGCGGGTGCAGTGCGGCGTAGCGGTCGGATTGTGTGAGGTTGGAGAAGATCATCGATGGATTCCTTATTTCAGCCTAGATGAAACGTGCCACCATTCCTTTTGTCATCTCACCCTTTAACGGTATCTGAACGCGATGCCCGCTGCCGGGTGCGACAGTGACTGTTTCACCTTCAAGGTTGTGCATTTCGGTGAGCTGGATGATGTGGTTGCCGGAAGGGTGGATGATCTCCAGCTTGTCGCCCACTGAAAATCTGTTCTTGACGTCGATCTCGGCCACGCCATTCGCGCATGCCACGATGTCGCCGACATATTGCTGGCGGAAACTCTCGGAGTGGCCGCGCATGTAGTTCTGCTGTTCGTGCGTGTGGTGACGCTCATAGAAGCCGTCGGTATAGCCGCGGCTCGCCAGCGCATCCAGCGCGCCCAGCAGTTCCAGGTTGAACGGTCTTCCCTTGACGGCGTCGTCGATGGCTTGGCGATACACCTGTGCGGTGCGTGCCACGTAGTAGATGGATTTCGTGCGTCCTTCCACCTTGAGCGAATCGATGCCGATCTTCGCCAGGCGTGCGACATGCTCTACCGCGCGCAGGTCCTTGGAGTTCATGATGTAGGTGCCGTGTTCGTCTTCCAGCACCGGCATCAGTTCGTCCGGATGATCCTTGCGCGAGATGACATAGACCTTGTCCGCTTCAGGATGACGCGGTTGAGAACCGCAGTCGGACAGCGGGCTTTCGCTCAGCGCCTTGTCGAAATCGAAATCTATCTTCTGGATATCGCCGGTGCCATCCTCGGCGGCACTGTCCACCTTGTAATCCCAGCGGCAGGAGTTGGTGCAGGTGCCCTGGTTGGCGTCGCGGTGGTTGAAGTAGCCGGACAGCAGGCAACGGCCGGAATAGGCGATGCACAGCGCGCCATGCACGAACACTTCCAGTTCCATGTCCGGGCATTGCTGGCGGATCTCCTCGATCTCGTCCAGCGACAGCTCGCGCGACAGGATCACGCGGGTAAGCCCGAGCGATTTCCAGAATTTCACCGCCGCGTAATTGACGGTGTTGGCCTGTACCGACAGGTGGATCGGGATCTCCGGCCAACGCTCGCGCACCATGGCGATCAGGCCGGGGTCGGCCATGATCAGGGCGTCCGGCTGCATCTCGATCACCGGCTGCATGTCCGCCATATAGGTCTTCACCTTGGCGTTGTGCGGCATCAGGTTGCTGGCGACGAACAGTTTCTTGCCCAGTGCATGCGCTTCCCGGATGCCGATATCCAGCTCTTCCAGCCGGAATTCGTTGTTGCGTGCACGCAGGGAATAGCGCGGCTGCCCCGCGTATACGGCATCCGCACCGAAGGCATAGGCGGTGCGCATCTTTTCGAGCGTGCCGGCGGGAAGTAGAAGTTCGGGTGATTTCATCGGTGGTTCCCCCTCCCTAGCCCTCCCCCGGTGGGAGAGGGGAAAGGTTGGGAGAAATCAGAAAAGTTAACGGTAACCCAGACGCTTCAGGATTTCCAGCGAAGCGCTGGCCTGGTTCAGTGTGTAGAAATGCAAGCCGGGCGCGCCGCCTGCAATGAGTTTCTCGCATAGCTGCGTGACGACATCGAGCCCGAAGTTCTGTACCGACTCCACATCGTCGCCATAACCTTCCATCGTCTTGCGCATCCAGCGCGGGATCTCGGCCCCGCATGCATCGGAGAAACGTGCAAGTTGCGAGAAGCGCGTGATGGGCATGATGCCCGGCACGATGGGTACCATGACGCCAAGCTTGCGGCATTCGTCGACGAAACGGAAATAGCCGTCCGTGTTGTAAAAGTATTGCGTGATGGCCGAATTCGCTCCCGCATTGATCTTGCGCTTGAAGTTGAGCATGTCCTCGCGCGCGGAATTCGCCTGCGGGTGGAACTCGGGGTAGGCGGCGACCTCGATGTGGAAATGTTCGCCGGTCTGCGCGCGGATGAACGACACCAGCTCGTTGGCATATTGAAACTCGCCGATGCTCGCCATGCCGGAAGGCAGGTCGCCGCGCAATGCAACGATGCGTTTGATGCCCATGTCCTTGTAGGCGAACAGCAGTGCGCGGACATTGTCGCGGGTGGAACCCACGCAGGACAAGTGCGGGGTCGCGCTGTGGCCTTCGGCGTGGATCTGCCTGATCGCTTCCAGCGTGCGATCCTGCGTGGAGCCGCCCGCGCCGAAGGTGACGGAAAAGAATTCCGGCTTCATTGCCGCCAGACGCTGGCGTGCGGCACTCAGCTTTTCGATACCTTCCGGTGTTTGCGGCGGATAAAATTCAAAACTGATCGGTGTTGGTGGGTTTCCCATTTTTTCTCACAAGTAGTTGTGCGGCAGCTGAACTCAGCGCCCAGGAAAAGATGCTGTACAGGACCGCGCCGAATACGCCGGACCAGAAGCTCTCGACCACGAATCCGCGCAGGATGGACCCCGCGAACCAGAACATCAGCCCGTTGATGACGAAAATGAACAGCCCCAGCGTGAGCAGGGTGACCGGCAAGGTCAGCACCAGGAAGATCGGGCGGATGGGCGTGTTGACGAGGCCGAGGATAAAGGCCGCGATGAACGCTTCCGTGAAGCCGTCGACGTGGATGCCGGGCACGAAGTTCGCCACCGCCACCAGTGCGAGGGCGTTCAGGGTCCAGATAAGCAGCAGTCGTAGCAGCATCTTTTTCTTTGACAAGTTAAGAGGGGCGAACCTGACGTCCGCCCCCGGTCATCATACCCGCAACAGGCAGCTTAGTAGCGGTAGTGCTCAGCCTTGTACGGGCCTTCCTTCGATACGCTGATATAGGCGGCCTGCTGGTCGGTCAGTTCGGTGAGCTGTGCGTTCAGCTTCTTCAGTTGCAGGCGCGCCACCTTCTCGTCCAGGTGCTTGGGCAGGGTGTACACGCCCACGGGGTATTTGTTGCTGCCCTTTTCCGCTTCGGTCCACAGCTCGATCTGGGCGATGGTCTGGTTGGCGAAAGAAGAAGACATGACGTAGGAAGGGTGGCCCGTTCCGCAACCGAGGTTCACCAGGCGTCCCTTGGCCAGCAGGATGATGCGCTTGCCATCGGGGAAGATCACGTGGTCGACCTGCGGTTTGATCTCTTCCCACTGGTATTGCTCGACGGATGCGACATCGATCTCGTTGTCGAAGTGGCCGATGTTGCAGACGATGGCCTGGTCCTTCATCTTCTTCATGTGCTCGTGCGTGATCACATGGAAGTTGCCGGTGGCGGTGACGAAGATGTCGGCATGCTCGGCTGCATAGTCCATGGTCACCACGCGATAGCCTTCCATTGCGGCCTGCAATGCGCAGATCGGGTCGATCTCGGTGACCCACACCTGAGCCGAAAGCGCGCGCAATGCCTGGGCAGAGCCCTTGCCCACGTCGCCGTAACCGGCAACCACGGCGACCTTGCCGGCGATCATTACGTCGGTGGCGCGCTTGATGCCGTCCACCAGGGATTCGCGGCAACCGTACAGGTTGTCGAATTTGGATTTGGTGACGGAGTCGTTGACGTTGATGCCGGGGAACATCAGTTCGCCGCGTGCATGCATCTGGTACAGTCGGTGCACGCCGGTGGTGGTTTCTTCGGTCACGCCCTTGATGGCGGCGAGGCGCTTGGAATACCAGTTCTTGTCGGTCGCCAGCTTGGATTTGATCGAGGCGAACAGACAGGTCTCTTCTTCCGAAGTTGGCTTGCCGATCAGCGATGCGTTGGTTTCGGCACGGGCGCCCAGGTGCAGCAGCAGCGTTGCGTCGCCGCCGTCGTCCAAGATCATGTTGGAATAGCCGCCGTCAGCCCATTCGAAGATGCGGTGCGTGTAATCCCAGTATTCGGTCAGGGTCTCGCCTTTGACTGCGAACACCGGCGTGCCGGTCGCGGCGATGGCGGCGGCAGCGTGGTCCTGGGTCGAGAAGATGTTGCACGAGGCCCAGCGCACTTCCGCGCCCAGTGCCTTAAGCGTCTCGATCAGCACGGCCGTCTGGATGGTCATGTGCAACGACCCGGTGATGCGTGCGCCGCGCAGCGGCTGGGTGGCGGCGAATTCCTCGCGTATCGCCATCAGGCCCGGCATCTCGGTTTCCGCGATGGCGATCTCTTTGCGTCCCCAAGCGGCGAGGGACATGTCGGCGACGATATAGTCGGTGAAGTTCTTGTGGGCAGCGTTCATTTTTGCTCCATTCATCTGATAAGTTAATGAATGGGCGCCGTTGCTACGGTTGAGCCATCCTCACCGAGCCTGACAGATTCACCTTGCGGTGACTGCTGCAGCGCCCCTCGGCGGGATGGGTGTTACGAATTACAGTCCTGCGTCAGCCCTCAGAGCCGCGGCCTTGTCAGTGGCCTCCCACTTGAACTCAGGTTCTTCACGACCGAAGTGGCCGTAGGCGGCCGTCTTCTGGTAGATCGGACGCAGCAGGTCGAGCATCTGCACGATGCCTTTCGGACGCAGGTCGAAATGCTTCTGCACCAGTTCGGCGATCTTCTCGTCCGAGACCTTGCCGGTGCCGTAGGTGGTGACCATCACGCTGGTGGGACGTGCCACGCCGATCGCGTAGGAGATCTGGATCAGGCACTTGTCGGCCAGGCCGGCGGCGACGATGTTCTTTGCCACATAACGTCCGGCGTAAGCTGCGGAGCGGTCGACCTTGGAAGGATCCTTGCCGGAGAACGCGCCGCCGCCGTGCGGGGCTGCGCCGCCGTAAGTGTCTACGATGATCTTGCGGCCGGTCAGGCCGCAGTCGCCTTGCGGGCCGCCGACGACGAAACGACCGGTCGGGTTGACCAGATATTTGATCTCGCCCTTGATCAGTTCCTTGGGCAGCACCGGCTTGATGATCTCTTCAATGGCGGCTTCGCGGATCGCTTCCAGCGTCATTTCCGGCGCGTGCTGGGTGGACAGCACCACGGTGTCGATGCAATACGGTTTGCCGTCGACATATTTGATGGTGACTTGCGATTTCGCATCCGGGCGCAGCCATTTCAGGCGGCCGTCGTGGCGCAGTTGCGCCTGGCGTTCGACGATGCGGTGCGACAGGTAGATCGGCAGCGGCATCAGCACGTCGGTCTCGCGGCAGGCGTAGCCGAACATCAGGCCCTGGTCGCCGGCGCCCTGGTCGAGGCCGTCGTCGTAGGCCTTGTTCACGCCCTGGGCGATGTCCGGGCTCTGCTTGTCGTAGGCGACCAGCACGGCGCAACCCTTGTAGTCGATGCCGTATTCGGTATTGTCATAGCCGATGCGCTTGATGGTGTCGCGCGCGACCTGGATGTAATCCACGTTGGCGGATGTGGTGATCTCGCCTGCCAGAACGACCAGTCCGGTGTTGCACAGCGTCTCGGCAGCGATGCGCGAATGCTTGTCCTGCGCTAGAATCGCATCCACGATGGCATCGGAAATCTGGTCTGCTACCTTGTCCGGATGGCCCTCGGACACGGATTCGGATGTAAAGAAGTATTCGCTCATGGCTCTCCGATTGCTGTTTCAATAGTTAAATGGGCGCGCAGTATACCAAATCCCCGCCTTTTCGATTTAATAGGTTCTTCTTGGATGATTATTCTGTTTGATGTCTTAGCGCGCCTGCCCTTGTCGGTACTGCACCGGATCGGCGCGCTGCTGGGCTGGGTGGCTTATCTGTCGTCGGGGCGTTATGCGGCACGCTTGCGCGAGAACCTGCGGCATGCCGGCGTGGCACATTCGGAGGGCGAGTTCCGCAAGCTGTTGCGGGCCAACGTGCGGGAGGCGGGCAAGGGCGTGATGGAACTGCCCTGGGTGTGGCGGCGTCCGCTGGAAGAAGTGCTTACCGGCGTCACGCAATGCCATGGCTGGGAGCATGTCGAAGCGGCGCTGGCGCAGGGCAAGGGCGTGATCGCCTTGACGCCGCATCTGGGCTGCTTCGAGATCATCAGCCTGTTCATCGCCTCGCGCCAGCCGATCACCACCATGTACCGCCCGCCGCGGTGGCAATTCCTCGACCAGCTCATGCTTGAAGGCCGCAAGCGCGGACAGACGAAACTGGCGCCGACCGACCTGGGCGGCGTACGCCAGTTGCTCAAGACGCTCAAGCAAGGCGGCATCATCGGCGTGCTGCCGGACCAGGTACCGGGCAATGGCGAAGGCGAGTGGGTGCCATTCTTCGGGCGTCCCGCTTACACCATGACGCTGATTGCGCGGCTCATCCAATCCAGCGGTGCAGCGGTGGTGATGTGCAACAGCGAGCGCTTGCCGCATGGCGAAGGCTACTCCCTGCATTTCGTTCCCCTGGCCATCGATACGGCCAATTCCATTCCCGGACAGATCAACGCAGCGTTGGAAAAAGTGATACGCACCTACCCGGAACAATACCTGTGGAGCTATAACCGTTACAAGGTTCCGCGCGGCGCGCTGCCGCCGGAAGCGGCCAGGGACTGACGATGCTGACACGCCTTGGGGTTTTCGTATTCTGGCTGATTCATTTTTTGCCTTTCCGCGTTATCGTTGCCATCGGCAACGGACTCGGGATACTGCTCTATCCATTGGCCGGCGAACGTCGCCGGGTGGGCATGATCAACCTGAAGCTGTGTTTTCCCGAGATGACCGACGAAGATCGCAAGAAACTCGTTCGCGACCACTTCAAGATGTTTTGCCGCGGCTTGGTCGAGCGCAGCATTCTGTGGTGGGCCAGCGCGGAGCGAATCAACGGACTGATTCGCGTCGAGGGCCTTGAGCATTTCGAGGCGATCAAGGGTGGGGCCGCGATCTTTCTGGTGCCGCATTTTGTCGGGATGGATACGGCCGGACAGTGGATCGCGCAGCAGATCGATGCTGTGAGCATGTACGCAAACCAGAAAAATCAATTTCTGACGGAGTTGCTGCTAAAGAAACGAGCCCGTTTCGGCAATCAGGGGCTCTATTCGCGCCAGCAGGGGCTGCGCCCGATCATCAAAGCCATGCGGGAAGGCAAGGCGTTCTTCTACCTGCCGGATCAGGATCAAGGCATCAAGGACGGGGCTTTCGTTCCTTTCTTCGGTGTACCTGCCGCTACCATGACGTCGGTGTCGCGCATCGCCCAGATGACGGGGGCGAAAGTCGTGCCCAGCATCGTGCGCGTGTTGCCCGGTGCCGCGGGTTATGTGCTGACTTTCTATCCCGCATGGGAAGATTTCCCGAGCGGCGACGACATTGCCGATGCGCGTCGCATGAATGCCTTCATCGAAGACCGGGTACGCGAGATGCCTGAACAATATTTCTGGTTGCACAAGCGCTTCAAGACTCGCCCCGAGGGTGAGGCAAAGCTTTATTGAAGCTGCTGCGCTTGGCATAACTTTGTTGCTCAAGGACTCAAAATGCTCATTTACTCAAATGTAAACTCCGCTTTTTCGTCCTTTCGCGCCGCGTTCTGCCTGCGCTCGCGACGCCTCAATAAAACTTTTGAAAGGTTCTACTGATGAAATATCACGACCTGCGCGACTTCATCTCGCAACTGGAAAAGATCGGCGAACTCAGGCGCGTGACTGCGCCTGTCTCCACGCATCTGGAAATGACCGAGATCTGCGACCGCGTGCTGCGGGCGCAGGGACCGGCCGTGCTGTTCGAGAACGTTACCGGGCACAGGATGCCGGTACTTGCGAATCTGTTCGGCACGCCGCGCCGAGTGGCGCTGGGCATGGGCGAGGAATCGACCGCGGCCTTGCGCGAAGTCGGCAAGCTGCTCGCCTACCTGAAAGAACCCGAGCCGCCGAAAGGCTTGAAAGATGCGTGGGAGAAATGGCCGATCCTGAAGCAGGTGCTCACCATGTCGCCCAAGGTACTCTCTTCCGCGCCTTGCCAGGAAATCGTGTGGGAAGGCAACGATGTCGATCTTTCCAGGCTACCCATCCAGCACTGCTGGCCGGGCGACGTCGCGCCGCTGATCACCTGGGGCCTGGTCGTCACGCGTGGACCGAACAAACCGCGCCAGAATCTGGGCATCTACCGCCAGCAGGTCATCGCTCCCGATAAAGTCATCATGCGGTGGCTGGCGCATCGTGGCGGCGCGCTGGATTTTCGCGACCATTGCGAAAAGAACCCGGGGCAGCCGTTCCCGGTGGCGGTGGTAATCGGCGCCGATCCGGCGACCATCCTCGGCGCGGTCACGCCGGTGCCGGATTCGCTATCCGAATACCAGTTCGCCGGGTTGCTGCGTGGCAGCAAGACCGAACTGGTGAAGTGCATCGGCAGCGATCTGCAAGTACCCGCTTCCGCCGAGATTGTGCTGGAAGGCGTGATCCATCCGGGCGAGACCGCGCTGGAAGGGCCCTACGGCGACCATACCGGTTACTACAACGAGCAGGACAAGTTCCCGGTATTCACCATCCAGCGCATCACCATGCGCGGCGACCCGATCTATCACTCTACTTACACCGGCAAGCCGCCCGATGAGCCGGCGATGCTGGGAGTCGCGCTGAACGAGGTGTTCGTGCCGCTGCTGCAAAAGCAATTTCCAGAGATCTCAGACTTCTACCTGCCGCCGGAAGGTTGCTCGTACCGCATGGCGGTGGTGAGCATCAAGAAGCAATATGCCGGTCATGCCAAACGTGTGATGTTCGGCATCTGGAGCTTTCTGCGCCAGTTCATGTACACCAAGTTCATCATCGTGGTGGACGACGACATCGACGTGCGCGAGTGGAAAGAAGTCATCTGGGCGATCACCACCCGCGTCGACCCGGTGCGCGACACCCTGCTGGTGGAGAACACGCCGATCGACTATCTCGATTTCGCCAGTCCGGTGTCGGGCCTCGGCGGCAAGATGGGCCTGGATGCCACCAATAAATGGCCGGGCGAGACCCAACGCGAATGGGGCACGCCTATCATGATGGATGCCGCGGTGAAGGCGAAGGTGGATGCGATGTGGGGCGAGTTGGGGCTGTAGATTTACCGCTTCTGCACCCACTCGATCAGCGCATCCTGCGCATCCTGCCCCGCTTTGGCGTAGGGATGGTTGATGAAGAACACGACGATCCATTCCTTGCCGCTCTTCGAGCGCACATAACCCGCGATGGTCTTCACCCCTTCCAGCGTGCCAGTCTTGAGGTGGGCATGGCTGGCCGCGGGACTTTCCTTGAGGCGCCTTTTCACCGAACCGTCCACGCCGAGGATGGGCAACGAGGCCTGCAGTTCGGCACTCAGCGGATCGTCATAGGCGTGCTGCAACAGCTGGGCCATGTGAGCGGCGCTGATGCGTTCCTTGCGCGAGAGACCGGCGCCATTCTCCAGTACCACTTCCTTGAAATCGAGCCGGTTGCGTGCCAGCCAGGTCTGCATGACGAACAAACTGCGTTCGATGCTGAGCGGGTGCGAGTTGAAGCTCTCGTTTGTGTCGGTTGTTGTCGATGCGGCCGGGTCGTCCAGCGGCGGCGCCGCTTCGCCCAGGGTCAGGAACAATTGCCGGGCCATGACGTTATTGCTGAATTTATTTATGTCGCGAATGACTGCGCTCAGGGGTTCAGACCGGTGCACGGAAAAAAGTTTTGCATTGCTGTTTGCCACCCCTTCACGTTCTGTGCCTTGCAGGGTGCCGCCGAGTTCTTTCCACACGGCGCTGAACAAGGCGCCCACATAGCGGGTGTGCGGCATCACGCTGAGGTTCTGTTCGCGTTCACCGCAGCCCATGGGATAGTCGCCCTGCAGCACGACGCTGTCGCCTTTCGGTTGTACGAGGAATGAATCATCCCAATTGTCGCAATTCACCTTGCTGTCATTGGGTGTCAGTTGGTTGTCCAGCGTCACGCCGTCGAGCGGGGGTTCGCTGACGACTTTCAGGCCAGCACCGTCCGGCATGTAACGCAAGCGGAGCGTGTTGAAGTTGAGCAATAACGCGTCGGGGCCCACGTTGTAGGCACGCATCGGGTCGGCGTCGAAGTTACCCGGGTCGTACGGTGGCAGGTCGAAATAACTGCGGTCGAGGATCAGGTCGCCGCGTATTTCGCGCAGGCCGCGCGCGCGCAGTTCGCCCAGCCACAGCCAGAACTGCTTGATCGTGAATTTCGGATCGCCATAACCTTTGAGGATCAGGTTGCCGCTCAGCACGCCGTCCTTCAGGTCGCCATCGATATAAGCCTCGGTCTTCCAGGTATAGGCAGGGCCGAGCAGGTCGAGCGCCGCAAATGTGGTGAGCAGCTTCATGGTCGAAGCCGGGCTCATCGGGCGCTGCGCATTGATGCTGATGAGCGGGGCATGCTTGCCCGTTTCCCGCACCACGACGGCGATGCCGGATTGCGGGATGTGTGCTTCCTTCAGCTTCTGGGCGACTGTCGCCGGGAGCGAAACGGCTTGAACACCGGTTGCAAGGCAAAGCAGGAGCAAAACGTACAGGTGTTTCATATCAGACGATCGATCACTTTCAGCGTATGTGTGACGAGGAATTGCATCTCGTCTTCGCGAATGACATAGGGGGGCATGAAATATACCGTGTTGCCCATCGGACGTAACAGCAACTCATGTTGGAGTCCGAGACTGAAGCAACGCTGGGCGAAGTCGGCATGCGGCGTGTCCACTTCGAAGGCCCAGACCATGCCGGTGTTGCGGACGTTCCTTACCCCGGGATGGTCGCGCAACGGCTGCGCGATGCGGTTGAAGAAAGCGGCCTTGGCGCGGTTGACGTCGAGCACATCGTCCTCGGCAAAGATATCCAGCGTGGCGAGCGCGGCGCGGCAGGCCAGCGGGTTGCCGGTGTAGGAATGCGAATGCAGGAAACCGCGCGCGGTCTCGTCGGCATAGAAGGCGCGATAGACATCGTCAGTCGTCATGACCACCGACAGCGGCAGGTAGCCGCCGGTGATGCCTTTGGAGAGCAACAGGAAGTCGGGTCTGATGTCTGCCTGTTCGCAGGCGAACATCGTCCCCGTCCTGCCCATGCCGACAGCGATCTCGTCGGCGATGAGGTGCACGTTGAATTTACTGCAAAGCTCACGTGCTTTGCTCAAATAGACCGGGTGGTACATCGCCATGCCTGCCGCGCCCTGGATCAGCGGCTCGACGATGAAGGCGGCAATGTTCGCGTGATGCTCCTGCAGATGCGCTTCGAGTGCGGTTGCGCAGCGTAGCGCGTAGTCCTCGGCGCTTTCGCCCGCTTCCGCATTGCGCCAGTCGGGGCAAGGGACTGTGGCATTCTGTTTGATCAGCGCGCCGTAAGCGTCGCGGAACAACGCGACATCGGTGACAGACAGTGCGCCCAGCGTCTCGCCGTGGTAGCTGTTCTGCAGGCTGATGAATTCCGTTTTCTGCGGCCGGCCGGTATTGCGCCAGTAATGGGCGCTCATCTTCAGGGCGATCTCGGTGGCGGAAGCGCCGTCCGAACCGTAGAAGCAATGGCCCAGGCCGGCAGGGGCGAGTGTGCGCAGTCTTTCCGACAGCTGCACCACCGGCTCGTGGGTAAAGCCGGCCAGCATGACATGTTCCAGTTTGCCAAGCTGGTCGGCAAGGGCGGCGTTGATGCGCGGGTTGCAATGGCCGAACAGGTTCACCCACCAGGAACTCACCGTGTCCAGGTAGCGCTTGCCGTCAAGATCGTATAGCCACACGCCTTCGCCGCGTGCGATCGGAACCAGCGGCAGCGTTTCGTGCCGTTTCATCTGGGTGCAGGGATGCCATACGGCGGAAAGGCTGCGCTCGAGCAGGTCGGAATTGGAAGGGTGTGGCATGCGCAGAATCATAACGGAGTTTGCTTGGGGCGTAATATAAGGCATCGACAACATTCCGGGAGGAAGCCATGCGAATCTTGGTTACGGGCGGGACAGGCTTGATCGGGCGCCATCTGTGCAAGGCCTTGCTGGCGGAAGGGCATCTTCTGACCGTACTGAGCCGGCATCCGGAGACGGTGGCGGTGAAATGCGGTGCAACAGTGCGGCCACGACGCGGTGGGGCGGCGCCCTCAGGTGCGGGAGTGGCCGCATCGCACCTCCTCCCGCAAACGGCTGGCTTCGCCATAACCAGCGACTTGGTGAGCGTTGTTGGCTCGCCTAGTCGAATGGCTAGCAGTTCTATCAGTAACGTGTCGGAGGTGCGGCCCATGGCGTCGCTCAACGAATGGCTGCCGGACCGGACCTTCGACGCAGTCATCAATCTGGCGGGTGAGCCGATTGTGGACGCATACTGGTCGCAGCAACGCAAGCAGGTACTGCGGGACAGTCGCATCGGATTGACCGAAAAACTGGTGCAATGCATCGCCGCGGCCAAACAGAAACCCTCGGTCCTGTTGAGTGGTTCGGCCGTCGGCTATTACGGCGACGGTGGGGATGCGGAACTGGATGAGACTTCGTCAGCCGGAAACGATTTCGCGGCGCAACTCTGCATTGACTGGGAAGAGGCGGCGCTGGCCGCTGAAAAGCACTCGGTGCGCGTCTGTCTGTTGCGAACAGGACTCGTATTGAGCAAAAGCGGCGGACTGCTCGGAAAAATGCTATTGCCGTTCAGGCTGGGGTTGGGTGCCCGCCTGGGTAGTGGCAGGCAATGGATGAGCTGGATCCACATCGAGGATTACGTCGCGTCGGTATTGCGATTGCTTAACAACGACCAGATGCGCGGTCCGTTCAATATGACGGCGCCACAGCCGGTGACGAACGCCGAATTCACGCGTACGTTGGCCAAATCATTGCATCGGCCCGCCTTCTCGTTTGCTCCGGAGCCGGTTTTAAGGCTGGTCATGGGGGAACGCGCCGTGCTGCTGGTGGAGGGGCAGCGCGTGCTACCTGCAAAGCTGGTCGCGGCGGGTGGACAATTTAGATACTCCGATCTTGCCGGCGCATTGGATGACTTGTTACATCAGTAACATCAAGCTTTTTATATAAATTTCTTCGTCGCCCTTGAATTCTGGCGGTACAGCCCCTATCATTGGCAGTCGCAGGTGGGGAGTGCTAACAGGTAATCCGGTTGGCCAGTCCGAGTAGCGATCAACGCTAACGTCCCGCCCACGTTTTTAATCAACTCACTGTTTTTAGGAGATAAAGCATGAAGATTCGTCCTTTGCACGACCGTGTCATCGTCAAGCGCATGGAAGAAGAGCGTAAGACAGCATCCGGTATCGTTATTCCCGATGCGGCCACCGAGAAGCCTGACCAGGGCGAGATCGTCGCCGTAGGCAACGGCAAGATGGGTGACGACGGTAAATTGCAACCTATGAACGTCAAAATCGGTGACCGTGTGTTGTTCGGCAAATATTCCGGCCAAGCATTCAAGATCGATGGTGTTGAGCTGCTGCAGATGCGTGAAGACGACATCATCGGCGTGATCGAAAAATAATTATTCGCCAGTCGAAGAAATATTTTCAGTGCAGGCTGAATTTCGGGGCGTAGCTCTGATGCCTTGCCGGAACTAGAAGTACTTAAATGAATTCCAGGAGATAAAAACATGGCAGCTAAAGACGTGAAATTCCATGATGCAGCACGTGCCAAGATGGTCGTGGGTGTCAACATTCTGGCCGATGCGGTCAAAGTGACTCTGGGCCCGAAAGGCCGCAACGTGGTGCTGGACCGCTCCTACGGTTCTCCCACCATCACCAAGGACGGCGTGTCCGTCGCCAAGGAAATCGAACTGAAGGACAAGTTCGAGAACATGGGCGCACAAATGGTCAAGGAAGTCGCTTCCAAGACTTCCGACGTGGCCGGTGACGGAACAACCACTGCAACCGTGCTGGCTCAATCCATCGTTCAGGAAGGCATGAAGTTCGTCGCTGCCGGCATGAACCCGATGGACCTGAAGCGCGGTATCGACCAGGCTGTTATCGCTGCCGTTGCAGAACTGAAGAAGATCTCCAAGCCCTGCACCACCAGCAAGGAAATCGCGCAAGTGGGTAGCATCTCCGCCAACTCCGACACCGTGATCGGCGAGAAGATCGCAGCTGCGATGGAGAAGGTCGGCAAGGAAGGTGTCATCACCATTGAAGATGGCCAAGGTCTGGAAGATGAACTGGACATCGTGGAAGGTATGCAATTCGACCGCGGTTACCTGTCTCCCTACTTCATCAATAACGCCGACAAGCAGATCGCCGCGATGGAGAATCCCTTCATCCTGTTGCACGACAAGAAGATCTCCAACATCCGTGACCTGCTGCCCGTACTGGAACAAGTCGCCAAGGCCGGTCGTCCGCTGTTGATCGTCGCTGAAGACGTGGACGGCGAAGCGCTGGCAACCCTGGTTGTGAACAACATCCGCGGCATCCTGAAGACGGTTGCAGTCAAGGCGCCTGGCTTCGGCGATCGCCGCAAGGCAATGCTGGAAGACATCGCTATCCTGACCGGCGGTACCGTGATCGCTGAAGAAGTTGGCCTGACACTGGAAAAAGCGACTCTGGCCGATATGGGCCAAGCCAAGCGCATTGAAGTGGGCAAGGAAAACACCACCATCATCGACGGCGCCGGCAAGGAAGATGCGATCAAGTCCCGCATCGGCCAGATCAACAAGCAAGTTGAAGAGTCCACCAGCGACTACGACAAGGAAAAACTGCAGGAACGTAAAGCCAAGCTGGCTGGCGGCGTGGCAGTGATCAAGGTCGGCGCTGCGACCGAAGTCGAAATGAAGGAAAAGAAGGCACGCGTGGAAGATGCATTGCACGCGACACGTGCTGCCGTTGAAGAAGGCATCGTTCCTGGAGGCGGCGTTGCTCTGCTGCGTGCCAAGGCTGCGGTTGCCGGTCTCAAGGGCTTGAACCACGACCAGGATGCTGGTATCACCATCGTGCTGCGTGCGATGGAATCGCCTATCCGTGCCATCACCATGAACGCGGGCGACGAGCCTTCGGTCGTTGTGAACAAGGTGCTGGAAGGCAAGGGCAGCTTCGGTTACAACGCGTCCACCAGCGAGTATGGCGACATGCTGGTCATGGGCGTGGTCGATCCGACCAAGGTGACGCGCGTTGCATTGCAAAATGCAGCTTCCATCGCCGGACTGATGCTGACCACCGCTTGCATGGTGGCCGAGTTGCCGGAAGACAAACCGGCTGCCGGCGGCATGGGCGGGGATATGGGCGGCATGGGTGGAATGGGCGGCATGATGTAACTTAACCTACTGCGCGACCTGATTTACCCGTAAAGGGTAGGCCGATGGGTGCCCGGCGGCTTTCGCCGCCACCCATTCGCTCGCGGCGTTGCGCGGTGCTCGAAATCCTCATGTACTTAATGTACATTCCGGTTTCTGTGCTCCGTGCGCCTTGCACTCAAGTCGCTCGCTACGGTTCGGGCGCTTGAAACACCCGACAAACCCCGCCAAAAGCGGGGTTTGTTTTTTATATTGCCCGCCGTGCGGCTAGCCGCTACAATGCGCGCCTTCGTTTTACCCAACCCGCTAGGGAAGGGCGAAAAAACGGCCTGGTAGCTCAGTCGGTAGAGCAGAGGATTGAAAATCCTTGTGTCGGTGGTTCGATTCCGCCCCGGGCCACCAATACCTGAAGGGCTCGCAAAGGTGCGAGCCCTTTTGAATTTCTATAATCGTCATCGTGC
>DAIDAJ010000082.1 GCA_027310665.1 Sideroxydans sp.
GCCCTCCCTCACCCTGGCCCATCTGCAACCCGGCGATATCGCCACCATCGTCTCCATCCACGCCGAAGAAGCATTGCATCTGCGTCTGCAGGCGCTGGGATTCCGCAGCGGGAAGCAGATAGAGCTGATCCGCAAGGCCAGTTTCTCCGGTCCTTTGCAGGTGCGCATCGGCACCACCGACATCCTGCTGCGCCGCAACGAGGCGGCGAAGGTCAAAGTGTGCCAAGTGTGAGGACGCGCCAAGAAATCGTTGCGAGCAAGCCTGAGTGCAAGGAGCCGCGCAGTGAATGACGAGACATACCACAAAGGTAGGCGAGGAATGAACGAGCACGCGACTCAGCAATCAAGCTGCGCAGTAGATTTATTGGTGTGGACATGAAACGTATCGCCTTATTGGGCATGCCCAACACCGGCAAGTCCACCTTGTTCAACCGCATGACCGGCGGTGCCGCCCGCGTCGGCAACTGGCCGGGCATCACCGTTGAACTTCTCAGCGGCAGGATACTACTCGGCTCCGACATGGTCGAGATCATCGACTTGCCGGGCATCTACGACCTGCACGGTTTCTCCGACGACGAGCAGGTGGTGCGCCATTTCATTCATGACAACGTGCCCGACCTTGCGCTCGTCATACTGAATGCCACGCAGATCGAACGCCAGATGAGCCTGTTGCTGCAACTCAAGCAGCTCAACATGAACCTCGTGGTCCTGCTCAATATGGCGGACGAGG
The DNA here is from genome assembly GCA_027310665.1 of Sideroxydans sp. Taxonomy (GTDB): domain Bacteria; phylum Pseudomonadota; class Gammaproteobacteria; order Burkholderiales; family Gallionellaceae; genus Sideroxyarcus. Next base: position 731 of record DAIDAJ010000082.1, read on the forward strand.
CGAAGAAATACGGCATCAGCATCGACAGCAGGAAAATGACGGAGATGCTGGGCATACCCATCTTCCTGCTCAGCGGCAAATACGGCACCGGCTACCAGGAGGCGCTGCAGGCCATCACCAAGGCATTGCGCTACCCCACGCCGGGCATGGCCGAAGAGCTGCGCAGCCAGCTCGAACAGGACGAGCACATCGAGTCCGAGATGGCGCGCATCCTCAAGCACGCCGTGCAAGTTCCGGCGCAGTTGCCGGAGAATCTTACGGACAAGCTCGACCGGGTGCTGCTCCATCCGTGGCTGGGACTGCCGATCTTCTTCGGCATCATGTATCTGCTGTTCCAGGGCATCTTCTTCCTCGGCCAACCGCTGCAGGGCTGGGTGTCCGATGCGCTCGGCTGGCTGCGCGAGACCGCGCTCAACCCTGCGCTCTCCGGATTGCCGGCCTGGCTTTCCGGTTTGCTGCTGGACGGGATCTACAACGGCGTGGCCACTGTCGCCGCCTTCGTGCCCATCATCATCCTGTTCTTCCTGTTCATGGCGATGGTGGAGGACAGCGGCTATCTGTCGCGCGCGGCTTTCTTGATGGATGCGCTGATGGCGAAGATGGGATTGGACGGACGCGGCTTCGTCATGCTGCTGATGGGGTTCGGCTGCAATGTGCCCGCACTCATGGGCACGCGGGTGATGCGCTCGCGCAGCCTGCGCCTGCTCACCATGCTGGTCATCCCGTTCTCGCTGTGTTCCGCGCGCTTGCAGGTATTCGTGTTCATCACCGCCGCGTTGTTTTCTTCCAAAGCCGCGCCGGTGGTACTGTTCAGCCTCTACCTGTTCAGCTTCGCTACGGCCATCGTCACCGCACTGCTGTTCAAGAACAGTTTCAGGAACAACGAGCCTTTTGTGCTGGAACTGCCACCGTACCGTTTCCCCACCGTGCGCCAGATGTTGCTGCGCGGCTGGCTGGAGGTGACCCATTTCTTGCGCCGCGCCACGCAATTCATCGTTGCCGGCGTCGTGCTGGTATGGCTGCTCACGCATCTGCCAACCTCGGCCACCCCTGCGAGCTCGGGCACGCTGGCCGGAATGATAGGCAGTCTGCTGCACCCGGTCTTTGCCCCCATCGGGATCAACGACCAACTCACCATCGCATTGATCTTCGGTTTCGTCGCGAAAGAGATCGTCATCGGCTCGCTGGCCGTCATCTACGGCTTGAGCGGTGACGCGCTGGGCAGCGCTCTGGGACAACAACTGGATTGGGTGCAGGCCTACAGTTTCATGCTGTTCACGCTGATCTACACACCCTGCCTGTCCGCGATCGCCACCTTGCGCAGCGAATCAAAAGACCTGCGTTATACCCTGTTCGCGCTCAGCTGGTCGCTGGCACTGGCGTGGGTGGTCAGTTTTGTCTTCTATCAGGGAGCACGCGCACTGGGGTATTGAGCGCGAGTAGTCGGAATTACGGTTTTTTCCAGGCTTGATCGAGCAATTCCTGCGCTCTTGCATATTTCGCCTTGGCCTCGTCCAGGGTCTTTTTCGATTCTGCCGCTTTACGCCGATCTTCCGCCAAACGATTCTGCGCGTCCGTCAGTCGCTTCTCGGAATCGGATACACGTTGCAGGTTGTCCTTGTATTCCGCGTCGGCCCTGTCGAGATTCCCTCGAGCGTATTCGACACCCACCTGTTGTGCCGAAACATCCTTGGCTTGCGCAAGGGATGTCATCGAAAGCAAAACGAGAACCAGGGCAAGTTTCAGCACAGTGTCAGGTCAGTCTTCAGAACGTGAATTGCACGCCAGCGAGCACTCCGCTCACCAGAACCGCGTCCGCATTCGTTGCTTTTATCGTAAACACTGTCTTGCGATAGCCGGCATAGACCTGCACCTGGGGCGAGACCGAGAATTCGGCACGGGCGCCGTATTGCTGGAACTGCTTGGCATCGCCGAAAGTGATGATGTCCGGGCCGTAATAGAACTCGCCCGCGAACGCCACACGACGCTCTGCCGGCAACTCGTACCGCACCTGCGCACCCAGTGCGACTGAAGACGTATTCTGCCTGGCTGGCGTCTCCCGGATCGTCGCAGCAACCGCTTTTGCACCGATACCGATAGTCAGACCCGGCACTTTGATCTCGTCATTCGCGACCAGCAGTCCCACACCGCCCATGACACTGTTCACGTCGTTGTACAGCAGATCTGCATAGATCTCGGACTTGCCGGCGAGAGTCGTGGGGACACCGTACTTGAACTGCGCGGCATGATTGCCCAGCCCGATGTCCATCGTATCCGCTGCCGCGATGCCAGCCACAGACATCAAAGAGATCGCCAGTATATTGCGCAACATATTTTTCACTCCTCAGAGATTACAAAATGATACGAATTTGGCGGAGGCGGTGAGATTCGAACTCACGGAGGACTTTCATCCTCGCTAGTTTTCAAGACTAGTGCCTTCAACCGCTCGGCCACACCTCCAAAAACCTGCAAGGTGCCAGCCTAAGGTTTTGGTTTCAC
>DAIDAJ010000088.1 GCA_027310665.1 Sideroxydans sp.
CTGGTAGCTCAGTCGGTAGAGCAGAGGATTGAAAATCCTTGTGTCGGTGGTTCGATTCCGCCCCGGGCCACCAATACCTGAAGGGCTCGCAAAGGTGCGAGCCCTTTTGAATTTCTATAATCGTCATCGTGCTATTTGGGACTGAAGTGAAAAGTGCGACATGGATAATTTCGCTGGCTCCCCTATTGCTGGGTGCCTGTGCCATTGCATCGTTGAATAGCGATTCGCGCCAGGATCTGGTCGTCGGCGTGAAGAGTTTCCAGGAAGGCGATATGGCGACCGCGACGCTGGTATTGAATCATCTATTGAATCACTCCCGCTATGACGGCTTGGCTACGAAAGAAGACCAGGTGACGGCGCATAAGTATCTGGCTTTTATACATTGCATCTCTGACGAAGTGACACAGTGCCGGAGCGAATTCAGAAAAGCGCTGGAGATCGATCCGCAATTCAAGCTGAAGCCAGAGGAAGCAGGGCATCCCAAATGGGGGCCAGTGTTCAGCGAAGAAAAAGCCAGGTTTGCCAGATAACGTGCAGCAAGGCCGCTGCAAATGAAAAACCGCCGGGCCATCTCTGGCTCCGGCGGCAGCTATCAGCGCAAGATAATTCGCAATCTAGCGTGTCAGGCTAAGCGATTTGGTTCCGGATTGTGCTGCACACCCAAATGCACTGATGCACTGTCCAGTCAACGGAACGCCATTCACGATGGCATTTACCATGCTGGTCGAAGTCGTAACGGCAACACTAATAAGATAAATAAAACTCTGAGTTCCCGAAACAGTATTAATGCAGGTATTTGTCTGGCTGGTTGATCCAGTTCCATTTACCAGCGTTATTGTGGGAAGCGGGGTCTGTATAGTGCAAGTTACGGTAGCCCCGCTTGCGGCGGCAGGTAGTGTAAAGCTCGAATCGACATAACCCACTGTCCATGCGCCATCGTATGTAGGGCCGCCTCCGCCGGTAAGGCAGCCTGTCAGGAACAATGCCGCCAGCACCGGAACAACCACTCCGACAATTGAAGTTATCCTGAATCGCATTTCCCGAACCTCCCAGTTATTTTGGCAACAATAACTTAAATGCCCTCGTTTGCGCAATCAACACTGCGTCCGCCACTTCTACGCGGCAATCCCGGACGTTCGGCGCATGCGCATTGATGCGCAAGTTCGGGACGTGAAAAACGGTCTTAGTATTTCTATAACCTACGCAGACAGGCTATGGCATTATGACAAAGCGGAAGCCAGGGGGGCGATCGCAGTTCCGATTCATGGGGGGATAAATCAGGCATGGGTCTTCCACCGTTCTGGAAAAAGATGTTGATGCTCGGGAACACCACCGCGCTTTCTCTCTTGCTGGCCACGCTTTCCATCTTCGGTGTGTTGATGCTTTACTACACACAGAATCCCTTCCTCGAAGCTTTCGAGGCCAAGACGTATGATCTCCGCTTCAAGGACCTGCGCGGCCCGATCAAGCCCAGCCCCGATATCGGGATCATCGCGATAGATGAAAAGAGTATCGCCGAACTGGGGCGCTACCCCTGGAGCCGCGACCGTTATGTGCCGTTACTGGACAGGCTGGCTGCCGCGAAAGCGAAAGCTGTGATGTTCGACGCGTTTTTCCCCGAGCATGACACCGCCGCGAATGACAGGCTTTTTGCCGCAGCGATCGGGCGTGCAGGAAATGTCGTGCTGGCGATGACCTTTGATTTCGACAAGAACGGTCGTGTGAGCAGCGTTACGCGCAGTTTGCCGGAGATCGAGCAGGGCGCGATCGGGGTCGGGCATATCAATCAATTGCCGGACGAAGATGGTGTGATTCGCCGCAATCCGCTGTTGATTGATACGGACGGCAAGCTGGTTCCTTCTCTGGGATTGATGGCGGCAATGCAGGCGCTGGGTGAAACGACGTTTTCCGCCGGGGACTTCGATATTGCGGTGGGAGACCGTCACATCCCGGTCGACGCCGGATACCAGATGTGGATCAACTATGCAGGCGGCCCGGGCATCTACCCGCGCTATTCCTTCGTGGATGTGATGAAGGGACGCATTCCCGCGGAAAAATTGAAGGGCAAGATACTGTTCGTCGGCGCGACCGCGTTGGGCATCTATGACATGCGCGTTACGCCGTTCAATGGCAATACCCCGGGGGTGGAGCTGCACGCCGCCATTGCCGACGACATCATCAGCGAACGCTACATTCGCCAGGGAGGCCTGGAGGCGCTGATCGACATGTTCTTCATCGCTGCAATGGGAGCGGTTGCATTCTTTCTGACAACGCGGCTGCGCCTCTACGGAGCGATCCCGGCAACGGCCGTATTGATTGCCGGTTATGTCTGGTTCACTTATTACATGTTCAATGCAGGGCAATGGATCAGCATGATCTACCCGATCATTTCGGCGGTGATCGCCGTACTGATCGGGGGCGGCTTTCGCTATCTGGTGCTGGAACGAAGCGCGCGCGAGATGCGCTCCATGTTTTCCAGTTATATGTCCTCCAAGCTGGTTGCCCGGCTGGAAAAAGACCCGGACACGGCGAAGATAGGCGGAGACAACAAGGAAGTCACGGTGCTGTTCACCGACATCAAGGGTTTCACCTCCTTCAGCGAGACACACCCGCCGCAGGAAGTGGTGTCGCGTCTCAACGAATATCTGGGTGCGATGGTGCAGGTGATCGAACAGCATGACGGCACCATCGATAAATTCATCGGTGACGGCATCATGGCCTATTGGGGTGCACCTTTGGCGCAGCCCGACCACGCGAAGCTGGCCATCGATTGCATCAGGGCAATCAACGAACGGATGAAAGCGCTGCATGCCAAATGGACGGAAAGCGGTGTGGAGCCGTTCAGTATCCGCGGCGGGTTGCAGTCCGGAGAGGTGGTGGCGGGCAATGTCGGCCTTGCGGGCAAGAAGATGGAATATACCGTCATCGGCGATACGGTGAATCAGGCTGCACGTCTTGAGGGAACGGCAAAGTACTACGGTGTTACCTACCTGGTTGGCGAAGAGACCTATCAAAAAACGCGCGAAATGTGCCGATACAGGGAACTGGACAAGATCCGCGTCGTGGGCAAACAGTTCCCCGTTACCATCTATGAGCCACTGGAAGGTATGTCTGCCCTGGATTTCCCCACAGCGGCCCGTTTCGAGGCGGCGCTGGCCCTGTACCGGGCTAGGGAATGGGAAAAGGCGCAAGCGGCATTTACCGCCGTATTGGATGCCGCACCGGAAGATAAACCCAGTAGAATATATCTTGAGCGGTGTGGGTATTTCACACAGAACCCGCCGCCTGAAAATTGGGACGGCGTATTCAATCGCGCAGAGAAATAGAAGTTTTTAGAACAATAGCCCGGGCGGCTCCTGGGTAAGACAATACGATTACCACTTCGAATAGGTCAGGGACATGCGAAACATATTCATCGTAATTTCAATGTTGCTTCTCTCTTCCGGTGTCTGGGCGGCGGATAACGGAGCCGGTACGACCAATGGCTTTTCCAAAGCCGATTTCCGGAGCGAGATACCGGTGCCAAAATTGCGCAAATTGCTTGGAGCCTATGGCGGCAATCTCTACATCACCAGCCAGGACGGTTCGGTGGATATCGTCGATCAGGAAGGCAAGACCTTGATGACCCTGGCTGCGAAGAGCGGCGATACGGAACTGCTCAGGAAACCGGAAGCCGTCTCGGTCGCCAACGCAACCGTCTATGTGGCTGACAGCAAGACAAACCAGATCGTCATGTACGACTTGTCTTCGGGCAAATATACCGGCCGTTTCGGTAGCAAATCGGGCGGCAATCTTGCTAGCGACGCTGCCCTGGATGGGCCGCAAGGGGTCGCGGCATATGAGGGCGTGGTGTATGTCGCAGACAGTGGCAACGGGCGGATACAGATGTACGGTATCAACGGCGTCTTCCTGTCCACGCTGGCACTGAGCGCAACTCCGGGCAGCGCAGCGGAAAAGGAAAAGACCTACAAACTGGGAGAGCCGACGGACGTCGCACTGGATGCGCAGGGCCGGATATACGTGCGCGATGCGGATGACAAATCGGTCAGGATATACGACCCGAAAGGCTTGTATCTGCGTTCGCTGCCCAAGAACGGCAAGCCGGCCGCGATGTGCGTGGCGGAAGACGGAATCTACGTCGCGGACGAGGCTGGTTTCAGCATCCTGAAATATGACTTTGACGGCAATGAAGCATTTAGCTTCGGCTCCAAGGGAGAAGGCAAGGCGCAGTTCAAGAGCGTGTCCGGCCTGGCAGTAGACAAAGCGCAGCAGGTGTATGTCGGAGATTCAAAGAAATCGTTGATCGAGGCTTTCGTCGTCGAGGCCGGGAAAGCACAAGACCCGTTGCCCAAGGTTGCGGGAAGAGCGTCGATAAAGTGGCTGGAAAACATTCCGGTAGAGGCGGGTCAACTGGCTTGGGATGGCAAGGAGACCTTTTATGCCATAGGCAAGGACAGGAAAAGTCTGGTGACTATCCGCAAGGGTGCGGCCGCCGGGGTAATCAAGCTTGACGATATGCAGTTGACCGCCGTGACGGTGGACAAGTCGGGTGCGATCTGGGTTGTGGACAAGAAGGGCTATCGCGTTGTGAAACTGGACGAGAGCGGCAAGGTGCTCGCCAGCCTGGGCAAGGAGGGAAGCGGCGCCGGACAATTCGACAATCCATCGGCGATCGCGATATCGAATGCCGGCATGGTGTTCGTAGCCGACCGGTCCAACCACAACGTGCAGATATTCCGGGAAGACGGGGTGTTCCTGAATGCATTGAACGGCGAAAATTCGACCAGATTGAGCTCGCCCGTCGCGATGGCGTTCGACCAGAACGACGATCTGTACATACTCGATTCTTCGCGCAAAAGCGTACTGGCTTACTCCTCCGCCGGGAAATCGCTCGGGGAATTTGGCAGGACGAAAGACGGGAGTTTGTTGTCATCCCCGATCTCCCTGATTGCGGCTAACGACGAGGTAATGGTGCTGGACGGTAACCAGGTCAAGGTGTTTTCGTCCAAGGGGCAGTTGCTGCGCCGTTTCGGCGCCAAGGGGACTGGCGTGGGTGCGTTCGACGACCCGGTTGCCATCGCGTATGGCGGCGGCACCAATTTCGCGATTTCGGATATCGAGAACAAGCGCGTAGAGGTGTTCAGCACCTTGCTGAAACCGGAAGCGCCACAGCAGTTGGCAGCTCAGGGAAAAGTACATTCGGTCGAGCTGAACTGGGCGCCGGCATCCTCGCCCTATATCAAGCAATATCGCATCTACCGCTCCAGAAGCGAGAACGGCGATTTCGTGCAGGTTGGCACAAGTTCGAACAACCAGTTCGTGGATCAGGATCTGGATGCCGATGCTCATTACTATTACCGCATCGGCGGGGAAACCCATTTCGGCTTTGAAGGCGCGACCAGTGCAGTAGTGGGCGGGGTGCCGACCAAGTTTGTACCGGCAGCGCTTTCGACCGTGCAAGTGCAGACCACTCCCTGGCAAGTGAAAATGAACTGGGTGGGGGTCGATTCGAAGTATTTCCGCGCCTACCGGATCTACCAAAAAGACGGTGAGGCGTTCACCAGGATCGGTGAGGTCACACAACCGGAATTCGTCAAGGATGCGCTGACTCCGGAGACAAAATACACCTACTATGTCTCGATATTGAGCAGCGACGGAACAGAATCGGAAAAAACGCCAGTAGAGGCGACCACGCAGATATTCAACCGTCCGCCGCTGGAGATCGAAGTCGTTCAATTGCGCGACGTGTTTTCCAACTCGTACAAGATCTATGAACGCGACGGTATCGGCCGGATCAAACTGATCAACAATACCAACAAGAACATGGAACGGGTCAAGGTGACGTTCCAGTTGCGCGATTTCATGGATTTCCCGACGGAGACCAAGCTGGACAAGCTGGCGCCGGGGGAGAGCGCGGAAGTTGCGCTCAAGGCTGTCTTCAACAACAGCATCCTGACCATTACCGAGGACAGTTCGGTGCAGGCAATGATAGAGGCGAGCTATTTCGATGATGGCAAGCGTGTGGCATTCAGCAAGACCCCGACGGTGAATGTCTACGACAAGCATCGTCTGACCTGGGACGACCGTGATCGTTATGCCGCCTTCGTCACTCCCAAAGACCCGCCGGTGATGAATTTTGTGCGGTCTGTGGTCACCCAGTTCAAGGAAACCAAGGACCAGGCACAGCTGGCCGCCGCCGTGTTCGACATGCTGGGGGTTTACGGCATGACTTACATCCCGGACCCGACCAACCCCTACCAAGTCACTTCGGGCAAGGTGGATACCGTCGATTACGTCCAGTTCCCGCGCGAGACTCTGGAGCGCAAGTCCGGCGATTGCGACGACCTGGTGGCGTTCTATTCGGCGGCGCTCGAAAGCATGGGGATCGATACGCGCGTGCTGGAGGTGCCGGGACATATGTTCATGATGTTCGCCGCGGGCATCACGGCGGACGATGACGGCTATACCATGGACAACATGTACGTGATCTACGATGGACGCTTGTGGATTCCGGTGGAGACCACGCTGCTGGGCAGCGCGTTCGTTCCGGCATGGGAAAAGGGTGCTGCGACCTATTACAAGTGGAAAGACAAAGGCTTGAACGTACTCGATGTCCACGTTTCCTGGGAAAAATACAAGCCGGCCAGCTTGCCGGACTCGAACCTGAAGCAAAGCGATATACCCCGCGCCGAGATCGAAAAGAAATTCCCTTCCGACTATATGTCGGTTCTGAAGATCAGCTCCCAAACCAAGACGCGGCGCTATCTCAATGCGATCAAAACGAACCCGTCCGATGCGGATGCTCACTTGCAGATGGGGATCATCCTGGCCAAGGCGGGAGACCGTGACGAAGCACTGAAGTATTTCGACAAGGTACTCGCGCTGGAACCCAAGAACTCGGCTGCGATGAACAATCGCGGCAATATCTTCATGATCGAGGATAAATATCAGGATGCGCAAAAGGCATATCTGGCGGCGACGCAGATGTCTCCCGGCGACGCCAATATATGGGTAAATCTGGCACGCGCCTATAAGGCGACCAAGGATGTCAAGAAAGCCAAGGCCGCGTTTGTCAAGGCGCAGTCGCTGGATCCTTCGGTCAAGGAGGCGCACCGTGCACTGGAATTGGAACTATTGAACACGCTCTGATTCGGATGTACCGTAGCAGATAGTGGTAACCTAAACCAAGGAGATTCACATGAAAAAACTGATCGCGTTGCTGGTGTTGTTGGGCGCAGTGAGCGCCGCTCCGGCATACAGCGCGGATGATAATCAGGGCCTTTCATTCTGGGAGCGCCTGCGCAGGAAGATCGAGATGCTCACCCCGAAAAAGAAGATCGCCACGACGACCGCGGTCGGCGGCGTGCGGGGTGCACAGGCCGATGCGGAAGAGGTCTACTGGAAGGGCGAGGCCCACCCGCAGATCGATGCCGACGAACTGGCGGATTTCAAGAAGGCGGTCTCCCTGGCAGACACGGGCGATATGCCGGGGGCTCAGGCCGGATTTGCCGACTTCCTGAAGAAACATCCTGACAGCCGCTTGCGCCCGGATGCCGAAATGGCCCTGGCCCAGTTGCAGCCCAAGAAGTAGCCGGCGATCCGATGGAGCCGGGTCGGCTGGTATTCGGCCCGCCCAGCTACTATAATCCGCATCCTCGCGAACCCGGATAGTCGTTCATTCCCATGCAGTTATTCACTTTCGGCATAAACCATCAGACCGCGCCGCTCGCCGTGCGCGAGCAGATCGCGTTCAATG
>DAIDAJ010000067.1 GCA_027310665.1 Sideroxydans sp.
GGCGATGTACCGCGAGTTGCACGAGGAAGTCGGGCTGCAAACCTGCCACGTCCAGATATTGGGGCGTACCCGCGATTGGATGCGTTATGAGGTGCCGCAGACTTGGGTCAAGCGCGATTCGCGCGGCAACTACAAGGGGCAGAAACAGATATGGTTCCTGCTGCGTCTGATTGGGCGGGACTGCGATGTGTCGCTGCGCGCTTCCGGACACCCGGAGTTCGATGCGTGGCGGTGGATCGATTACTGGGTAGAGTTGGACAGCGTGATCGAGTTCAAGCGCGATGTTTACCGTTTGGCGCTGAACGAACTGGTTCGTTATCTGCCGCCGCTGAAAGCCGGGGCACGCAGGGAGTCAGCCGGCAAGATGCCGGACAGCAATATGGATGAACCCAAGCAATTAATTCAAAGAGGATAGGCATGCGCCATAATTTTTCAGTATTAACCAATCATCCCCTAAAAGCCGGTGCAAGTTTTTCCAGGCCGACGCAGGTATTGCCGCAGAACGTCACTATGAACGATCCGGCTATCAGCGTGATGACTGATCTGCGTTATGTTTCGGTCGTCAACGTGCGCGCTAAGACCTCTCTGGACAAAGCGAATGCCAAGATGATCCGCTATGGTGTGCGGACGTTGCTGGTGCTGGATGAGGCTGACAAGGTGGTCGGTTTTCTCACGGCGACAGATGTGATGGGTGAGAAGCCGGTGCGTTTCCTGCAACAGGTGGGCGGCACGCATGCTGACATCATGGTGAGCGATGTGATGACTGTGCAGAGTGACCTGGAAGCGTTGAGCCTGGGAGACGTGCTGAAAGCGAAAGTGGGGAATATCCTCGTTACGCTGAAGGCGGCCGGGCGGCAACACGCCATGGTGGTCGAGGAAAATGCTGACGGAGGCCAGACTGTGCGGGGCTTGTTCTCCGCAACGCAAATTGCGCGGCAACTGGGTCTGCAAATCAAGACGGCAGAAGTTGCCAAGATATTCGCCGAGATCGAGGCTGCGGTCGGCTCACATTAAGTATTCAGCACTGCGTTCATTCGAGCGCAGGCTCATTCTGGTCGGGGGGGTGATGAGTCGTTCTTCTTGGTATCTGGTATCAGGGTTGGTTGGCATTGTGCTGGCTGGTTGCGCCAGTTTATTTGGCAATGAGATACACGTCAGCGAGACCGGAAAGGCAAATCCCGATGCGTCGAAGGTCAAGTATCTCGCTTCCATCCGTATTGCGGGGTATATAGACGGGCGAAATGCGGGTAGCCCCCGCAAGATCGGCGTCAGCGAAGAACCGGTATTCGGTCTTTCAGGAAAGGATATCTTTCTGGATCGCAATGTGACAGATGTGGTGGCGGACTCTGTGCGCCACCACCTGGACGATAAGGGCATACAGGTATTGGCAAAAGACGATGTCGCCCTGTTCGAGCTGAGCGGAGTGGTCAAGGAATTGCGCTACGATGTAAAGGCGCGTGACTATGTAGTGATCAGACTGGAAACGACTCTTAAAGAGAGCGCCACCGGAAAAGTGGTTTGGGCAGGAGAAGTGGAAGAGAAGGCCGATCGCTTTGCGGGAGTGTCGGGAAATACCAAGGGCGACATTGCGGACTATCTGAAGCAGGAAATCGATGTGGTGGCGGGCAAGACGGCTGAAGCCGTCAATTCGGTGTTGATGGCGACCCGTCCCGAATTGTTTAACCTGACTCCCGGCACCAAGGTGATTCCGGGCGTAAAGGTCTTGGTGACTCCCGGGATCGTTCCATCTCCCGCCCAAGCGGTTCCTGCGCCCGCTGAGATGCCTGTCTCTGAGGATAAGCAGCCAGACTCTTCCGCGAAGGGAATGCTGGTGGTGGATACCACGCCCGGCCGTGCCAAGGTGTACGTGGATGGCATCTATTTTGGAATGTCACCGCTGCGAGCAGAAGCCGATCCTGGTGTCCACACGATAGAAGTCAAGATCAAGGGATACAAGACTGCATCCGAGAAAGTCTCGATACGCAAGGGCGAAAACACCGAACTGGAATTGACTTTGGAGCATTGACCTGCGATGCAACGAAAAAAGCCCGCATCAAGCGGGCTTTTTTCGTTGATCCGGGGGGTTAATGCTTGCCGGTACTGCCGAAGCCGTTTGCGCCACGCTGGCTCATCGGGAATTCTTCCACGATATTGAACTGCACTTGCGCGACCGGCACGATGACCAGTTGTGCGATGCGCTCCATCGGCATCAATGCGAACGGATGATGTCCGCGGTTCCAGATCGAGATGAATATCTGTCCCTGATAATCCGAGTCGATCAGTCCGACCAGGTTGCCGAGCACGATGCCGTGCTTATGGCCGAGGCCGGAGCGAGGCAGAATCATGGCGGCGTAATGCGGGTCGTTCAGGTGCAAGGCAATGCCGCTGGGGATCAGTTCGCACTGGCCGGGTTGGATGGTCATGCTGCTGTCGATACAGGCGCGCATGTCTATTCCTGCGGAGCCGGGGGTGGCGTAGGCGGGCGGGTGTTCATGCAGGCGCGGGTCGAGTATCTTCACATCCACTTTTTTCATTACTTGCTTCCTTTCCTGTAGAGAGCAATGGCATGGCGTAGCAGCGCCCGTGCCAAAGTGAGTTTATCGGCACGCGGCAATACATGCTCACCTGCATCGTCGAACAATACCAGTTCGTTGTCGTCGCTGCCGATGGCGTTCTGTGCAAGATTGGCAGCCAGCAGGGGGATTTTCTTCTTCCGGCGTTTGTCTGTCGCGTGCTCGTGCAGTTTTTCACTTTCCGCTGCGAAGCCCACGCAGAACGGTGGCTTGGGCAGGCTGGCGACATAAGCGAGGATGTCTGGATTTGGAATCAGCTCCAGCGTGAGGTTGGCATCGCTTTTCTTGAGTTTTTGTTTGTTCTGTCGGGCTGCACGGTAATCGGCCACTGCCGCCACGCCGATAAACATGTCGGCATGCGCCACATGTTGTTTTACAGCCTCAAGCATCTCGGCGGCGCTGGTGACATCCACGGCCTGCGCAGCAGAAGGCTTCGCAAGGGCGACCGGGCCGGAAACCAGTGTGACTTGCGCACCCAGCTCGATTGCGGCCTGAGCGATGGCGTATCCCATCTTTCCGCTGCTGCGATTGGTGATGCCGCGTACTGCGTCAATCGCTTCGTAGGTTGGACCCGCGGTGATGAGAATATTGATTCCGGCCAGCAATTTGGGTTGAAACAGCGCGACAATATCTTGCGCCAGCATTTCCGCTTCCAGCATCCGTCCCATGCCCTCCTCGCCGCAGGCCTGCATACCGTTTGCAGGCCCCAATATCGTCACGCCGTCGGAGATAAGCCGTTGCAGGTTGCGCTGTGTCGCCGCGTTCGACCACATTTGCCTGTTCATTGCGGGTGCGACCAGAAGCGGACAATTGCGCGCCAGACATAGAGTGGAAAGCAGATCATTGGCGAGGCCGTGCGCAAGCTTCGCGATGAAATCTGCCGTGGCGGGGGCGATTACGATGGCATCGGCAAGCCGGCTGGTGTGTATGTGCGCCATGCCCTTGTCATCCTGCCACTGGTCGATCAATACCGGTTGCCCGGTGAGCGCCTGCATTGTGGCGGGTGTGATGAAGTGCGTCGCCGCCTCCGTCATTGCAACTTGTACCTCGATGTCTTGCTTGACCAGCAGGCGTGCCAGTTCCGCTGCCTTGTAGGCCGCGATACCGCCGGTGATGCCGAGCACAATGCGTTTTGTCTGGGCCACGTTCATAATGCCGCGCATCTTAGCAAGAAAGCGCCGCGCATGGCGGGCGTGTTGGCAGATCAGGCGCGGAGTCGTCGTGCAATGGGAAATTATTGGAAGATGGCGTGTGTTTTAGGGCGAATTCGTTCCTTAAATTGCCGTGATCGCAACTCTGAGCAGTAAGCCTCCGGGGTATAGGAGGATATATAGGCCATCAGGTATATTGACCCTACTTATGAGTCGGTTTAATTTGCGCTCATGAATCTTGTGAACTTCTTCTTATTTGTTGTCTTCAGCCAAAACAGAGGCTCTGCTGCCCAGTTGTTAACGTCACTTATTCAATTTTCGGTAAATGCAGAATGAGTATCGCTGACTGGCCGGCTGGCGAGCGTCCGCGCGAGAAGTTGCTGCAGCGTGGACCATCTGCGTTGTCGGATGCCGAATTGCTGGCTATTTTTCTGCGCACGGGGGTGGTCGGCAAGAGTGCGGTGGATCTAGCGCGCGACGTACTTACGCGCTTCAACACGCTCACCCAGTTGTTCGCGGCGGGGGAGCAGGAATTCTGCGACATACACGGAATGGGGCAGGCCAAGTACGTGCAGTTGCAGGCCGTGCTGGAGATGTCGCGGCGTGCATTGCGAGAAGAGATGCAGTCGGGCGATGCGCTGAATTCGCCACGTATGGTGCGCGAATATCTGCAGCTGTTGTTGCGTGCGAGGCAGCAAGAGGTGTTCGTTGCGATCTTTCTGGATGCGCAACACCGGGTGATTGTCGCGGAAGAAATGTTTCATGGGACCTTGACGCAGACCAGTGTATATCCTCGCGAAGTCGTGAGGCAGGCGTTGCATCACAATGCGGCGGCGGTGATCTTTGCGCATAATCATCCGTCCGGGGTGGCAGAGCCTAGCGATTCGGATCGGTTGCTGACTGATGCGCTGAAGCAATCGTTGTTGTTGGTGGATGTGCGAGTGCTGGATCATTTCATTGTTGCGGGAGCAGCTTGTCTTTCTTTCGCGGAAAAGGGTATGTTGTAAAATTATGAGTAGATTGCCATTGAGTAGGCGGGAGGCGAGCCTGTCGGTGAGACAGTGGCGAGCGCCCTCCATCATCCGGGCTTCATTCACTTGGCTGTGTGTCGGTCATCATCGTTTAACCTGAGTTATCTGATGGTATTTATGGAATAAGAGCCGCGTTCAATAATATGTCGATCGGCGATTGGCCGTTTCAGCGCTAGAGTATCATTGAGATTTTGTAGTAACACTTGAGTACACCAGTTCCAAAAAAAGTCCGGCATTCGTGTCATCTGCTGTTATCTAGGCCGGATGATGTCGCAAACCAAGGTAGGGCTGTAATTTTGAGGTCGCCTTGACTGTTATTCAGGGCCGGTGGCATGACTCGGTTTGGGAAATCTTGATTTTCCAGTCGGAGGAAATGGCCAAGCTGGCCTGCTTCTTGCTGAAAATCCGTAGATTCCCTTTGACAAGGTGCGCGGTTATCTGGATAATCGCGCGCTCTTTAATGGAGGGGTGGCCGAGCGGTTAAAGGCAGCAGACTGTAAATCTGCCCTCTCAGAGTACGAAGGTTCGAATCCTTCCCCCTCCACCAGATTTTGCGGTTTGCTGTTTTAAGTGGGCTGGTGTCGGGTTTTTTGCGGGAGTAGCTCAATGGTAGAGCTGAAGCCTTCCAAGCTTATGACGAGGGTTCGATTCCCTTCTCCCGCTCCAGTTTTTCGCTTGCCCATGTGGCTCAGTGGTAGAGCACTCCCTTGGTAAGGGAGAGGTC
>DAIDAJ010000100.1 GCA_027310665.1 Sideroxydans sp.
CCGGCACTCATTATCCAAGAATCCGTTCGCATTGAGCTTGTCGAAATGTGAATGGATTCTTGTGCTTCGACAGGCTGTGCGTGTGCTGTCGGGGCGAATGCCCCTTACAGCCACGGCCTACCCCTTGCGGGTGCAGCACGAACGGCAATGAGGTTTAAAGCGTGCCGGATCAATAGGGGAAACGTTCTGGCAAGAATAGATAAACCATAAAATTGCCATGGGCTATAAAAAACCATTAAAGTTGCCTTGATTCTTGCCGATATCAAAACTGTAGACACGCGGAAGAGTGTCAGTACCAGACCAAAGGAGATGTATATGGTAGTCAATCCGGCCAATGCGAACGCAGGTAGCAACTACGTGTCCCAGGTGCAGCCCCAGCCGCAGACCGCGGCTGAGCGAGCCGCTGAAGTGGAGAACGACAACGACAGCGACGATTCCAAAAAGGCGGCGGCAGCTAGTGCTCAAACCCAGCCTCCGTCCCAGCCCAAGCCCACCGTGAATACCAGCGGTCAGACGATAGGCGCGATCATCAACGTCAAAGCCTGACATTCAGCTGCAAGGAGTCCATAAAACCAAGGGCGTGGTCGATATGACCACGCCCTGTTTTTTTGTCTGCCTGCGATGCCTGATGCGAGTTGGCGAACGGACGTATCCCACCCGATTCAGGATGAAAGACTCCGGTTAGACGCGTTGCGCGGAAGGGTTGCGGTCAGGATCGCAATTGCCGTGCAAGCCGTTTCAAACGCCGGCGTGTTCCGCCTGAATATCCGCAAAATAACTTGAACGCACCATCGGAGCGCAGGCGGCATGGGAGAACCCCATTTCCCTTGCGGCATCTTCGAATGCCTTGAAGGCCTCCGGCGTCACATAGCGCAACACCGGCAGGTGGCCGTCGGAGGGTTGCAGGTATTGGCCCAGCGTGAGCATCTCGACATCATGGGCGCGCAGGTCGCGCATCACTTCCAGCACTTCCTCGTCAGTCTCGCCCAGTCCCAGCATCAAGCCCGATTTGGTGACCACTTGCGGGAAGCGTGCCTTGAATTCTTTGGGCAGTTTGAGCGAGTGCGCGTAGTCGGCGCCGGGGCGGGCCAGGGAATACAGGCGCGGCACGGTTTCCAGATTGTGGTTGAGCACGTCGGGCAGGCTGGTCGCCATTGCGTCGAGTGCGATATCGAGGCGACCGCGGAAATCCGGCACCAGCGTTTCCAGCTTGGTATCGGGCGAGGAGGCGCGAATGGCAGTGAGGCAGTCGGAAAAGTGCTGTGCTCCGCCGTCGCGCAGGTCGTCGCGGTCCACGCTGGTGATGACGACATATTTGAGCTTGAGGATACCGATGGAGTGGGCCAGATTCTGTGGTTCGTCGGCATCGGGTGGCAGCGGTTTGCCGTGCGCCACGTCGCAGAACGGGCAGCGGCGCGTGCAGACGTCGCCCAGGATCATGAAGCTGGCCGTGCCTTTGCTGAAGCATTCGCCGATGTTGGGGCAGGAGGCCTCTTCGCACACGGTGTGCAACTGGTTGTCGCGCAGCAGGCGTTTTACTTCGTTGAAGCCCGGTCCAGTGCCGGGTTTTGCGCGTATCCACTGAGGTTTGCGCAGGCGTTCTACCAGAGGGACGATCTTGATCGGGTTGCGGGAAGTCTTTGCTGCGCCAGTCTGTTTGTTTGTGTCGTTCATGGATGGGGATTGTAAGACATTCGGCGTGCCGCCTGATTCTAAAATGCTGAAAACCATGTAGGATACACGGATGAATAATACCCAACCATAAAGGTATGGTATATTCCGCACCGATGGTTACGCCATTCCCATTTTAAGTAAATTGACTAGGAGATTGTCATGGAACATCAACTGCCCCCTCTGCCTTATCCCAGGGAAGCACTCGCGCCGCACATGTCCGCCGAGACTTTCGATTACCACTATGCAAAGCACCATCAGGCTTATGTAACCAACCTGAATAACCTCATCAAGGGGACGGAATTCGAGAACGCCAGCCTGGAAGACATCATCAAGAAAGCTTCCGGCGGCATCTACAACAACGCCGCACAGGTTTCCAACCATACTTTCTTCTGGCACTGCATGAAGCCGAATGGCGGCGGTGCACCCACCGGTGCGCTGGCTGACGCGATCACCAAGAAATGGGGCAGTTTCGACGAATTCAAGAAAGCCTTCCAGACTTCCGCCGTGGGCAACTTCGGTTCCGGCTGGACCTGGCTGGTAAAGAAGGCAGACGGTTCGCTGGACATCGTGAACCTCGGTGCGGCCGGTACCCCGCTGAAGAGCGGCGAAGGCAAGCCCCTGCTGACAGTCGATGTGTGGGAGCATGCTTACTACATCGATTATCGCAACCTGCGTCCCAAGTATGTTGAGACCTTCCTCAACAACTTGGTGAACTGGGAATTCGCGGCGAAGAACTTCGCGTAAATCGTTCGAGTGTTTCGTTAGAATAAAGTTGTGAAAAAACCAAAGTAGCAAAAATATTAAAGTTGTGAAAACCACGGGGGGACTTCGGTACCCCCGATTTTTTGGTTCTTGCAGCGCGTATTTTTGTAGAAAGCATCCTCGTAGGTGTGCGCGATCTTCCGCACTTCGGCCGTAAGAGACATCATCGCTTTGCTGAAAATTATTCTGAACAGGCTGCCGGGAAGTCCGCTTTCCACACAGAAGCGGTCATTGTCGTAAACGATTGAGATGCTAAGCGCTTTAGCTTAGGAAGCAGCGTCCAGTCAGTCCGAGCGCCCATGCTCAGGTGACGGGATGAGCAAGACGGGCAGTTCGGAACGCCGTGCCGTCAGTTCAGCCACACTGCCGAGAATAAGTCGTTTAAATCCGCGGCGTCCATGGGTTCCCAACACCATCATGCCGGCCTGCCAGCGCAGGGCTTCCTGGGCGATCGCCTCGGCCACATGCTGTACCGGCGTATCGGTTTCCAATAATACAGTCTCCGCCTCAAAGCCTTCCTGCCTGGCCGAATCGCGTGCTGCTGCAATGATGCTTTCGCCGACGCCGTGCCGTGCCGCCGAGAGCATCCGGATATCGACATCCAGTTCCGGGGCGATTGGAAACCAGCCCATGTCTACCACATGAACGATGCGCAATTGCGCCTTCAGATTTCTGGCGAGCGCGATCGCCTGTTTCAGTGCATGCGTGGAAATGTCGCTGCCGTCCACGGCCACAAGAATCTTTGAGTACATGGCTACCTCCCTGTCATCATGAAAAATCTGCAGGTTGTCGAGCCGCGCGGCCCGGTTACCCCCTCCGTCATGCCATTCTGCCTATGCCGTCAGCAACTCCCGCAACACCGCGATGAAGCGCCGGTTGTCCTCGGGCAATGCGGTGGTCACGCGCATGAACCCTTTGCCGAGTCGCGCATCGTTGAGCGGTTTCACCAGTATGTCGCGGGCACGCAATTCCTCGGCCAGTGTGCCCGCATCATGCGGTGCGAAGTCCGCCAGGAAGAAATAGGTTTGGGTCGGATAGGTGCGCACCCCCAAGTCGCGCAGCTCTGTTGCCAGCAGTTCGGTCCAATCGCGCAAGCGTACGGAACGTTCATGGATGAGGTCTTCATGGGACAGAGTGGCAATGGCAGCCGCTTGGCTGGGGCGGGCGAGCGGATAAGCATCGTTGTGGCTGTTCAGATCGTCGGCGATATCCTGCGGGAATATCCCGTAGCCGACGCGGAAGCCGGCCAAACTGTGCGCCTTGGATAAGGTACGGGTCACCAGCAGGTTGGGATAATGCGGCACGAGCTGCGCCACGGATTCACCGGCCAGCCCGATGAAGGCCTCATCCACCAGAAAGCGCGTCTCTGGATGACGTTCCAGCAATGCCGGTAGGGGCGCCATGTCGAAGATGCCGCCGTTGGGATTGTTGGGATTGACGATGACCACCAGCGTGGTGCCGTCCGGGATCTGCAACTGGCCCAGATCGAATGCGAAATCCTGCTCGGGCTGCAGGCGGGTCTCGGTGTAGCGGCGCGCGACCTCAGGGAACAGCACATAGGTCGGCGTCAGCAGATGGACCTGCTGGCCGAAGCGGTCGAACAACTGGCGCAGGATCAGCTCGGACCCGGCATTTATATGGATGAGCCGTTCGAACACTCCAAGTTGTTCGCTGATGAGCTGGCGCAACGGTGCCGAATACGGTTCGGTGTAATAGTTGCTGTTCGCCACTTCGGCCTGGGCCGCAGCGATGGCGGCCTCAATCGGCGGCAGCGGGTTCTCGCACAGCAGCAGTTTGATGCCGTGAAAGCTGGCCCCGCCCTTTTCCGCAATCGTGCTCATGGCTGCCCCCTTCCGCCCCGATGACGTCGCGTTCCCAAGCCGCCTTGGTTCCCTGCGCCACTCTTGGCGCAGCGCTGGAACGCCGGCAGGTGGCGCTGTTGCGATGCCTCCTGCAGGTTAAGCAAGACAGCAAGGATGTCCGGGCGTTGTGTCACGAGCAGCAACCGCGAGTACATTTCCGCATTGGCGATTTCGGCTGCGACACCGGCTGCGCAGGCTGCTTGCAGGCTGGCATAGCGCTCCACCTTCCCCGTCCAAGGATTGGCTGGTACGGGCAGGCCATAGCGCGCGAACAGGGCGCACAGCGCCTCGATATGGCGCGCCTCGGCGTCGCGGATGTTGCTGAATGGCAGCGTTTCGCCAAAGTCTGCGATGACTTGGTCATAAGTTGACCAAGCGTGGTATTCATCATCAAGCACCTCGTTGAGCGCGCGGATCTCGGTATCGGCAAGCAGAGTCATGATCATCCTCCAAAGCGAAAGAATGTGATCGTCGCGATCCCTGCCAACAACAGCAGGACCTGACGCAGCGATGCGGCGAATGTCATCTGCCGGTGCAAACCAGGGATCAGGTCTGCAGTCGCGATATAGATGAAGCTTGCCGCAGACAGCGCGAGAATATATGGCACCGCCTCGTGTGCTTCACCCAGCCAGAAGTAGGCGATGACGGCACCCGGCAACGTGGCGGCGGAAGAGAGCCCGTTGAGCAGCAGGGCGCGCATGCGACCATAGCCGTTGTCCAGCAGGATGGCGAAGTCGCCGACCTCCTGCGGGATCTCGTGCGCGATCACGGCCAATGCCGTGGCGATGCCCAGAGGGATCGACGTAAGGAGGGCGGCGGCGATCACTACGCCGTCCACGAAATTGTGGAATGCATCGCCGATCAGGATGAGCGGCCCGGCACGGCCATGTACCTCGCACTCCGCCTCATGGCAATGACGCCAGAGCACCAGCTTTTCCAGCACGAAGAACAGCACCATGCCAGCCAGTACGGTCGCCAGCACATTTATCGCCGGGGCCTGGCTCAGACTGGACGGGATCATTCCCAGAAAGGCGGCGCCGAGCAGCGTGCCGGTCGCGTAGCTGATCAGGCAGGGCACCAGCCCTTGGCGGATGCCTTGCGGAAACAGCAACAGCAGCGCAGAGACGGCGATGGCCCCGATGCTGCCCAATAGACTGTACCCAATCACATAGAACAGCATTTTGAGTCCCCTGTACTCCTTTCAGGGATCGACCGTTTGGCTCCCTGATGTTGAGTCGAAGTCTATGAACGCTACTTGTTGCGACCTTTGCGTTTGTTTATTTGTGTGCGATGGACTTGTCGGTGAAAAGATAATCTTTCATCTCTTTGGAAAACGCAGGATCCTTGCGGCGAATCCATTCGAGGAGCATCGCAGCATGCTCTTTTTCCTCATCACGATTGTGTAACAGGATCGCCTTCAGTTCAGGATCCCCGCAAACATCCGCCCTCTGGTTGTACCAGTCGACCGCCTCCAACTCTTCCGTCAGCGACACAATTGCGCGGTGCATCTCCCTGACTTCGTCCGATAGTTCATTGGGGGCTTCTTGATGAGTGCTGGACATGATGGGCTTACCTCCTGTGATCAGTTTGCGTCAAAGACTGCAGGATCGAATCCTGCCGTACAGTCGGATTGTTGCGCGGTGCATGCTTGGTGTGTTGCAAGCGTCATGATACGCCGCGAAAAGGAAAACCAATAGCATGCTGGCAACTGAGGTATTGCCAACCCAGGTACGTATTGCCACGGGTAGACACGCGAAGAGCTATAGGTGTATTTTGAACCTGTTGTCCAAATGGAATTGGCGACTTTGCTCTCAACCAGAACATGGAGGCATCATAAACAAATGAATGCTCACTATTTCATTGCTTGTCGCATGCTCGACCGGAACATCCTTGGCAGCGGATATGTTTGATGTCGGATCAGATCGCAGTTGAGTTTCTGGAATTCCGGGTAATGCTTGGCGAAAGCCATGAATTCAGTTGTATAGACAGGCGTGAAATCGGCTGGATGTGAGAAAAGGATTAGCCATTCATCGATGCCCCGTTTACTATAAACCCTGACAAAACTATCGGGGACGGATTCCCCAACGACATCAGTCGGACAAGAGTTGGGGGCACAATAGTTTTCACCAACGACCGCTTCTGGATGGGATGCAGACATCACTGAAAACAGAATAGGCACCATTTTCAGCAAACCACTGATGTCGCTTATGACCGAAAAGAAGAAGGTCTGCATTGAACAATTACCGCCAGAAAGCATTCATTCCCACTTGGCGAGAGACGTTTGACCTTTTCCGAGAACCTGAAAATATTTTGTATCGGCTTATTTCCAGGTAAGTCGGGATCGGCGTGATCACGACAAGATCAATTCAGCCTCTGGCCGCCAGCTTGATCGGCGCTGCCGTGAACGAGGCCATCGGCGGATTAATCTCCGCGAAATCCAGCGCAATCCATTCCGTCGCCACAGAGAGAAAGACCTTGCGGGCAAAGCTCTGCTGCGCCGCGTGATTCTGGAAGACCTCGATGGCTGACTGGCTGGACAGGGTGACTGACCAGCAGTAGTGGTACTTGCCATCAGGTTGCAGGGCCTGCCCGATGCGGATGTTGCGCACGCCGGGGATGGCCAGCATGGCTTCCTTGCCCTCGCGCATGATGGATGCGATCTCGATGCCAGGCGTTTCGTTGGCGGCCTTGTAGAGGACGATGTGTTCCACTTCCTGCCAGGGGCGGCACTGCGCCAGCACTTCCGCCGCCCGTCCGCCGCTGCCCCAGATGCGGATGCAGCGTTCGGTTTCCTCGCTTACGGCTTCGCGCACGCCGGCCATCAGCGCGCTGTAGCCATCGCCCGTATTGGCCGCCGCATTCTCCCTGATCCGCTGGCCTGCGACATCGGCCAGGCCGGTGTAGTAATTGATCTTGGCTATGCCGTGAGAAATGAGCCGCCTGAACTGCTCATCGCTGAGGCCGGTGCCGCCGTGTATCACCAGCGGCACATCGACCGCCTCGCGTATCTTGTCCAGCCGGTTGTAATCGAGCTTCGGCGTTCCCTTCATCCGTCCGTGCACCGTGCCGACCGAGACTGCCAGGCAATCCACGCCCGTGCGCTCCACGAATGCCTTGGCCTCGACCGCGGATGTGTACGCGAGTTCGCCCGGATGTTCCTCGGCGCTTTCTCCCTCCACGCCGGGTACATAGCCCAGCTCGCCTTCCACCGTGATGCCGCAGGCATGTGCCATGGCAACGATGTCGCGGGTCTGCCGCAGATTTTCCGAGAACGGCAGCATGGAGGTGTCCACCATCACCGCGTTGCAGCCGGCCGCGATGGCGTGCACGGCAGATGCCTGGGTGGTGCCATGGTCGAAGTTGATCGCCACCGGCACGGCTGCCCGCCGCGCCACCGCAACCACGGACGGTACGAACAGGTCGAAATCATGGCTGGAAAAATGCGAGGCGATCAGGTTCAGCACCACCGGCGCCCGGCTGTCTTCGGCAGCCTGCATCACGCCCTCCAGAAAATCCTGGTTGGCCACGCCGAACGCACCCACAGCATAATTGTGGCGGTGGGCGTGATTGACGATGTCGGCCAGATGAACGAGGGGCATGGCGGTGTCCTTATTTCCCGGCGTTCAGTTTAGCCAGTGCTTCATCTGCGGACAGGTCGTAGCGCGCGCGTTCCTTTTTCGCCGCGGCTTCCAGCGCAGTATCGATGGCGGGAAACTGCAGCGCGAGGATGCGTGCGGCCAGCATGGCTGCATTTTTCGCGCCGTCGACGGCCACCGTGGCGACAGGCACGCCCGGCGGCATCTGCACTGTGGACAGCAAGGCATCGAGGCCCGACACGACGCCGCCGGAAAGCGGCAGGCCGATCACCGGCAGACGGGTGTGGCCCGCGATCACGCCGGCCAAGTGGGCGGCCATGCCCGCACAGCCGATCAGCACTTGCACGTCTTCCTTGTGCGCACGCTGGATATAGGCCAGTACCTTGTCCGGCGTGCGGTGGGCAGAGGCCACCACGATCTCGCTGGCGATGCCGAGTTCGGTCAGGGTGTCGCGCACCTTGACCACGGTGGGCAGGTCATTGGGGCTGCCGGTGAGAATGCCGACCAGGATCTTTCCGGCCGGCTTTTTGGAAGAAGTCTTCGCTGATGCTGATTTTGTCATTCGTGTTCTCCTGTGTATCAAAAAAAACATGGATAATTATTGCAGTCTGTCATCCCATGGGGTGTTCATGGAAATCACCTGCTACCGCAATCCGGAATTCGCGCGCGAGCCGCGATCCCTGCCTGCCGCAACCTATAACCTGGCGCATACGCTGCTGTCGCGCACGAGCTCCGGCTGCCTGTTCATCCCGATCCGCGCCATGCAATACCTGGCGATACTGGATGCGGAAGAACTCGTATTCCTCGACGGCGAACGAAAGTGCTGGGTCGACATCGCCTGGCGCAACTTCCGTCCTCAACAGCGCAACTCGCTGGATGATCCGGTTGCCTATGAGGCGGTCTACTATCAACCTTCATCAGCCGGACTCATGGCACGCCTGCAGGCCGAGCTGCCGCGCGCACTGAACGATCTTGCCGCCAAGGGGCGCTTCGACGGGGTCGCACGAGTCATCAAATTCGCTGCTCCCCAACGCGACTGATCGTCGCCGCTGCTATTCGTCCTCGCCCAGCTCCGCATTCCATCCCTGGCCGCGCGCGGTGGTAATGGCTGCCGCATACAACTTCGTATGGCGCTCGCGCAAGTCTTCCGGCAAGCGGCTGGGCAGATGCGCATAGGGCTCCCAGGCGGCGTACACCTTTTCGTACAGGTTCTGCATGCGTGCGGCATCCCAGCCCGCGCAGGTTTCCGTTTCCGGCAGGATGCCGAATACCCAGGCATCGCGCACGAGCCGTCCCAGATGGGTCAAGCCGGCATTGGTGTCCTGTTCTATCCCGATATATGTCTGTAGTGTCATCTCGTCAGTCCTGCGTAGAGCATTGGCAACTTTTGGTTTCGGCCGCTGCGCTTAACTTCGCCTTGCGAAGTTAGCTTGCACCGAAAGCTGTCTCTCCGAAATCCGGAAATCAGCATGGATCGATCCTTTGTCATCTGGTTAGGCCGGCATAGAGAGCCGGTAGCTTTTCTGGCAGGCGCTCCACATGGTCCACGACCATGTAGTTCCTTGCCCCGAATATCCGCGAGACGTATTGGTCCGCTCTCGGGTCGAGCGACATGCAGAAAGTCGTCACGCCCGAGCGCGCCATTTCCTCCACGGCCTTCTTGGTGTCGTAACGCAGATACTGCGGGTCGCGCACGTCGACATCCGCCGGTTCGCCATCGGTGATCACCAGCAACAGCTTCTTGGCCGATTTCTGCAGCTTCAGGTAATGCCCGGCATGGCGGATGGCTGCGCCCATGCGCGTGGACAGATGGCCGCTCATACCCGCCAGTCGCGACTTGGGTACTTCATTATAGGGCTGGTCGAAATCCTTGAAGCGGGCATATTCGACATTGTGGCGCCCGTCGGAACAGAAGCCGTGGATCGCGAACGGGTCGCCGATCTTGTGGATGGCGTCCGCCAGCAGCACCGTGGCCTGCCGTTGCAGGTCCAGCACGCTGTAATCCTGCCCGCTGACCTTGTCGTTGGTGGACTCCGACAGGTCCAGCAACACCATCACCGAAATGTCGCGCACCTTGCGCACCGAGCGCATCATGATGCGCGGATCGGGTTGCTGCCCCATGCGGATATCGATCATGGCACGGATCGCCGCATTGATGTCCAGCTCGTCGCCGTCCTCCAGCTTGCGTATGCGCGTCACGCCCTGCGGCTGCAGGGCATCGAGCAGGAACTTCAGCCGGCCGATGGTGCGTTTGTGCTGTGCGGCGATGTCGTCGATCAGCTGCAGGTCGCCCGCCTTGGGCCGCTTCTCCAGCACCGTGGCCCAGGCCGGGCGCTCGAGCTGGATCTGGTAGTCCCACTCGGCATAGTGGTAGGGCTCGGAGACCGGCTCCTTGCCCTCCAGTTCGTTGTACGACTTGCCCATGTCCTCGTAGGGGAAAAGTTCGGTGCCGAGCACCCAGATCTCTTCCGCATCGTCGCCTGCGGTCTCGACATCGAGTTCGTTGGCGAACTCCATCAGGCTGACATGCTTGCGCACCTGCTTCGGCGCTTCATAGCCGGCCGCCATCGCCTTGTCGAAATCGAACTCCTCGAACTCCCAGAAGTAGCGGTTGTCGTCGCGGTAGGGTGCAGTCAGCACATCGCTGCGCGGGTTGAAGGCGATACGCTTGCCGCGGAACTCGTGCGCCAGCTGCACGCCGATGTCCCAGGATATCTGGTTGCTGTCGAGACGATCCGCGGCCTGCTTGAACAGGACGCGTCCCTGCGCGATCCACGAGTCGCTGTCCTGGTAGTTTTCATCCAGCAGGGCGCGCGCCAGCCGGTTGAGATAATCGCCGGCCGACTCGCCCTGGCCCGCTTCAATGGAGTGCAACTGCACCCACAGCTTCTTGAGGCCGGGGAACCGGTTCGCTGCCAGCGTTTCCACGCGGGCGTCCTCGATCACGCTGATCACAGCCATCTGCCAAGGATTGAGCGCCTCGGCCGAGATCGGCTCGCGCGTGTAAACGAGATGCGCCGCACTGTGCGCCGCCGCGGCACGGTACAGCTCGAGCCCTGGAATCTTGGATCCCTCACCCGAACCCTCTCCCGCTTGCGGGCGAGGGGCCGAACGTTCCCCTGGGGGGAGGATAAAATCATCATACGCATCGGGCAGGTGGATGAAATAACCTTCCACGAACGGGCGATAACCTTCGCGCGACTCGAAGTCGCCGGAGGTCGGCTTCATGAAGAAGTCCCTGGCCCAGAGTGCGCGCAGATACATGTTGATGCGGCGCTGCACATCGATGAAGAGCGTACCCTTGCGCTCCTTCTGCAGCATGGCCTGGGATTCCTTGGACTGCAGGCTGAAGTAGCTGGCCTGTTCGGGATAATTGGTGCGGTGCGCATGCGCACCCCAAAGCGCCCAGCGGCGCAATCCGCCCAGGGTGAGTTGGCTGAACAGCTTTTCCAGGTTCTCCAGCATCGGGCGTACGCCGCGCGGCGCCTGTGCCAGCAGCGTGGAGAGGAACTGCAGGTAAGCGCGGAACAGCGCTTCATCGCCGAGGCGATTGGCCGCCGTCGGCGCCGTGCTGAGTACCAGTTCAATCACCGCACCGGAGGTCTTGGAGGCCAGTGCCAGTGCGATCTGCACCAGGTCCGGCACGGCATCCTCGCCGATCTCCTTGGCGACCAGCGGCGCGTGGTCGATCCAGGTGGCGACCAGCTCATCTCCCTTGCCGAGACTCTTGAGTGCGGCGGCGCCTTTCAGGTAATTGTCCAGGCCGCGTGCGCTGAATACTTTGGCTGCATCCGGCCAGGCTGCGCGCAGGATTTCCTGCAGCTCCGGCGAGAGCGTGTCGAGCAGTTCCTGATAGTCTTCGAGATTGATCGCCATGGTTATTCCGTCACCAAAGACATTAAGTGATACGGGTCCGATCGGCCGCCGTGCGGCCCAATGCGCCCCGCATGATCAAAAGAACGTGGTCACCGCCGCGTCCAGCGCATCGCGCATGTCCGGGTCGTCGGTGATCGGCCGTACCAG
>DAIDAJ010000103.1 GCA_027310665.1 Sideroxydans sp.
GTCCATTTCATCAAGCTCAACGCAGAGTTGGCCAAGCTCTGGAAGCCCATCGTCGAGAAGAAGGATGCGCCGGCCGATGCGGATGAATGGCTTCATGTGAAAGACAAGCTCCATCTGCTGAAGCGGTGAGCGTTTCCGGCATCTTTTTCGACCGCATCGCACAGCGCATCCTCTCTGCGCACCCCGCGCCCGACCTGCGCGGCATCACCATCCTGCTGCCCAACTACCATGCTGCGCAGCCGTTGGCGCAGGCGCTGATGCGGGCTGCCCGGCTCCCCGCCCTGCTGTTGCCGCAGATGGTGACGCTCAATGAATGGGCGCAAAGCGTCGGGCTCGACATGCCTGTCGTGGCGGACTGCCAGCGCAGTGCCTTGCTATACCAGCAGCTGCGCAAATCGAAATGGTTCGAGCAGGCAGACCTGTGGAGCATGACGCAGGAACTGCTCAAGCTGTTCGACGAACTGACGCATTCCCTGCATGAGCTGCCGGGCGATGCCGAATCCTTCGCCGCCGTCGTGCAGCAGGCCTACCAGGCCCGGCAGAACAGCACGCTACAGCTGGAGGCGAGGCTGGTGTTCGAGTTGTGGCACGCGATGCAGGCCGGCACCGAATTGGATAAGGCGCGGGTCTATCAGCAGCAGCTGGGCAGGCTGGCACAACAGGCATGTCGTTCCTTGTATGTGTTGCGTACATCGGACTGGGACGGGCTGGAACAGCGTTTCCTCGACGAATATTCGCAGCATGCGGCAGTGACGGTGTTCGATCTGCGCGAGATGGAGGCGCAGATCGGTGCGCCACTGTTCTTCGCCGCCACTTCTCTGGAGCAGGAAGCCCGTGCCGCCGCCATGCAGGTGCGCCGCTGGCTGGCCGCGGGCAAGCGCGACATCGCCATCGTGGCGCAGGACCGCGTGGTGGCAAGGCGCATGCGGGCGTTGCTGGAGCGGGCCGAGGTGCTGGTGGCGGACGAGACTGGCTGGACCTTTGCCACGCTGTCGGTCAGCACGGTGCTGGACCGCTGGCTCACCTCGCTGCAGAGCGATTTCTACCATCGCGACCTGCTCGACCTGCTCAAATCGCCTTTCATCTTCGCCGACCTGACGGCCTCCGAGCGCAAGTCGGCGGTGTATCAGCTCGAGCAACTGTTGCGCAAACAGGGTGTGGTGGCCGGCCTGGAGAAATTCATCGGTCTCGCCGGGCACGAGACGCTGTTGCAACAGCTGCTCGTGCGGCTGCGCCAGGCTGCCGCACCGCTGGAACAGAACAAGAGGAAGCCACTGGCAGAATGGTTGGCGATATTGCGGACAAGTCTGCAGATATTGGGCATCGATGCCGGATTGCAGCAGGACGCCGCCGGTGTGCAGTTGCTGCATGCGCTGGAGACATGGCAGCAGGAGCTGGCGGCAGATGAGGGCAGCTACCGCTTTGCAGAATGGCGGCGCTGGCTGGCGCAGCAACTCGATACGCAGACCTACCGCGACAGCGGCATAGACAGCACGGTGCGCTTCACCCACCTGGCGGCCACGCGCTGGCGCGCATTCGATGCCTTGCTGCTGCTGGGATGCGATGCTGACCACCTGCCCAGTACCGCGGATGGCGGGCGCTGGTTCAACGACGCCGTGCGTGCCGCGCTCGATCTGCCCACGCGCGGCACGCACTCGGCAAGACAGCACGACGACCTGCTGGCATTGCTAGCACTGAACGATTGCGTGCTGGTCACCTGGCAGAAAGACAAGAACGGCGAACACAGGCTGCTCAGCCCCTACCTGCAGATATTGCGCGACGAATATCAGCGTACACAGGGGGACGACCTGAGCGAGATGGAACTGCATGCCTGCCTCGCGGCGGAAGATGCGTACCGCGTCGAACTGTCGCAGTCGGCCCAGCCTGCCCCGAGCGTGGCGGGCGAGGCGGTGCCTGCGAAGGTCTCCATCAGCGCATACAACAGCCTGGTCGCCTGCCCCTACCAGTTCTATGCGCGCTACATCCTGCGCCTGAACGAGCTGGACGAAGTGCAGGAAGCCATCGAGAAGCGCGATTACGGCGAGCGCGTGCACGGCATCCTGCAACGGTTCCACGAGCGCTATCCGCAAGTCGGCAGGCATGACACGGCGGAGATGGAGTCCGAGTTGCGCCGCATCAGCGAGGACGTGTTCGCCGACCTGTTGCAGCAGGACTTTGCGGCGCGCGCCTGGCTGGCGCGCTGGTACCGCTCGCTGCCGGCCTATCTCGCATGGCAGGCTGAGAACGAGGCACAGGGCTGGCGCTATGCCGAGGCAGAGAGTGCATTTGCGCTCGAGCTCGACGGCGTGCAGGTGCGCGGGCGCATCGACCGACTCGATGTCCGGGAACAGGCGATCCGCGTGCTGGATTACAAGACGCAGGGCGAACAGATCCTGCGCAACAAGCTGCGCGAGCCGGGCGAGGACGTTCAGCTCGCCTGCTATGCCTATGCGCACGAAACCGATGACGCGTCGTTCGTCAGCATCGAGGGCGGCAAGGTGAAGACAATCGCGCCGGTGCAGGATGTCGCGCAACTGGCGCAGCTCAATGCCGAGCGCCTGATACAGGTGATGAAACGCATCCGCGGCGGTGCAGGCCTGCCCGCGAACGGCATCGACCAGGCATGCATGCATTGCGAGATGCGTGGTGTGTGCAGGAAGGGAGAGTGGTGATGCGCGTGCAGGCTGCCCAACCTTGCCGTCATTCCGGCGCAGGCCGGAATCCAGCACAGCACAAATACTCTCGCGAAGCGAGACCGCATCGCGGCTTTGTCCGCTGCGCGAATTTCTCGATCAACTGGATTCCCGCCTGCGCCGGAATGACGGAATTGGAGAGAAGATATGGCTAACCATATCGCCCTCGATCCCAAGCGCAGTGTCGTGGTCGAAGCCTGTGCCGGCAGCGGCAAGACTTGGTTGCTGGTATCGCGCATCGTGCGCCTGCTGCTGGATGGGGCGCAGCCATCGCAGATACTGGCCATCACCTTCACGCGCAAGGCGGCGCAGGAGATGCAGGCGAGGTTGCAGCAGTGGCTGCGCGACCTGGCGATGGGCGACGACGATTCGGTACGGCGTTTTCTGTCCGAACGCGGCGTGGAAGAACTGAGCGCCGCGCAACTGCAGCGTGCGCGCAGCCTGTACGGCAGCGTGCTGCTGGCGCAACTAGGCATCACCATCAGCACTTTCCACGGCTGGTTCATGCAGGTCATGCAGCGCGCCCCGCTGAACGCCGACGTGATGCAGGGCATGAGCCTGCTGGAGCGTGCGGGCAGCGAGCAGGAAGAAGCCTGGGAAGAATTGCTTGAGCAGATGCGCAAGCAACCGGACAGCCCGGAGGCGCAGAACATGCAGTGGCTGTTCGGCGAATGCGGACTGAGCAACACGCGCAAACTGCTGTTCAATTTCCTCGCCAAGCGCGCGGAATGGTGGGCTTATACCCAGAGATCGGATGGGACGCTGACGTTCGCACTGGAGAACCTGCACGACGAGCTCGCGGTGGACATGGACAGCGATCCGGTTGAAGCCTGGCATGCGCACAGCGACAGCCGCGATGCGCTGTTCGATTTCACGCAGCAACTTGCCAGTGGAACCGACACGCAGAAAAAGCAGGCGAGCGAGCTGGAGCAGGCGTGGACGGACTCGGCGCTGGAAGAGCGTTTCGAGCGGCTGTGGGAGCTGTTGTTCACGGCAAAGGACGAACCGAAGGCATTGAAGCCGACAACACTGCAGGATCAGGATGCGCACTGCCGTGCGCGGGACGTGCTGCAATCCCGACTGCAGGCGGTGCGCGACGCGCTCGCCGAGCAGCAGGCCTATCGCCTGAACGAGGCGGTGCTGCATTGCGGCATCGCCTTCCTCGAGCGCTACCAGGCGTTGAAGGCGCAAAAGCAGCAGATGGACTTCTCCGATCTGGAATGGCAGCTGTGCCGTCTGCTGCAACAGAGCGAACATGCCGAGACCATGCAATACAAGCTCGACAGCCGCTATCGCCATGTGCTGCTGGACGAATTCCAGGATACCAACCCGCTGCAGTGGCAGATCCTGCGTGCCTGGTTCGACGCTGCCGTGGCGGTGGAGACGCAGCCCACCGTGTTCGTCGTGGGCGACCCCAAGCAATCCATCTACCGCTTCCGCCGCGCCGACGCGCGCCTGTTCGGCGTGGCGCGCGAATACCTCAAGAAGCATTTCGACGCCGAGACGCTGGGCAACAGCCTGACGCGCCGCAATGCGCAGCCGGTGGTGGACGCGGTGAATGCCGTGTTCCGCGAACAGCCGGACGGATTCGAGTTTGTCGAGCATCGAACTTTCCAGCGCGACCTGCCCGGCCATGTGATGGTGTTGCCGCTGGCCGCCGTGGAGGCAAAGGAAGAGGATGCAGCAGGAAGCAGCGCGCTTGCCTTGCGCGATCCGCTCACTGTGAAAAGGGCTGAAGCCGAAGACGGTGCGCGCCACCAGGAGGCTGAACAGCTGGCCGCGCTGCTGCAGACCATCGTCAGCGGCTGGTCGGTGAACGATGGGGGGAAGGAACGTTGCGCCACTTACGCTGACATCATGGTGCTGGTGCGCAGCCGCACTCACTTGCAGGTGTATGAAGAGGCATTACGCGCGAAACACATTCCCTTCATCAGTTCGCGCCGCGGCGGCTTGCTCGACACGCTGGAAGCCGAGGATATACAGGCACTGCTGATGTTCCTCATCACCCCCTTCGCCGATCTTGCGCTTGCGCAAGTGCTGCGCACGCCGATCTTTGCGTGCAGCGATGCAGACCTAATACGGCTATCAGGATACGGGATACAGGATACAGGGAGAGCGGAGGGTTCTCCTGAATCCCGTATCCCGTATTCCGTATCCTTATCTTGGTGGCAACGCCTGCAACACATGGTTGATCCATCGCCGGCTCTGAACAGAGCAACGGAGCTGCTGCAACGCTGGCTCGCCCTCGCCGACAAGCTCCCCGTGCATGATCTGCTCGATCGGATCTATTTCGAAGGCGAGGTGATCGCGCGCTATACCGCCGTGCTGCCGCCCGAGATGCGCGCCAAGGTTGCCGCTAACCTCAATGCGTTCATGGAGATCGCACTGAGCGTGGATGCGGGCCGCTATCCCAGCCTGCCGCGCTTCCTGCAGGAACTGAGTGAACTGCGCGACAGCCCGGACGACGCGCCGGACGAAGGCAGGCTCGGCACGGCCGGCAACGCGGTACGCATCTATACCGTGCACGAATCGAAGGGGCTGGAAGCACCCATCGTCTGGCTGCTGGATGCGAATGTAGACAAGAGAAGCAGGGATGATAACGATGTGCTGATCGACTGGCCGCTGCATGCCGAGCGGCCCGCGCATTTTTCGCTCTACGCCGACCAGGCTTCGCGCGGCAGGAAACGCGCACCGCTGTTCGAGCAGGACGCCGCACAGCGGGCGCGCGAAGAGATGAACCTGCTCTATGTCGCGATGACCCGTGCTCAGCAGGCGCTGATTGTGAGCGGCAATCAGGGGGCGAAGGAGACCAAACAGCTCACCTGGTATGGGCGCATCGCGGCGGTAGTGGGCGAACAGCGGAATCCATTGTTGCCGGGCAGCGACAATGAGTCTGCAGTTCCGTTCGCCCTTCGACAGGCTCAGGGCGAACGGGGCGGCCTGGATGACTCAAGACGGGCTTCGACAGGCTGTGCATCTGCTGTTGGGGCGAATGCCCCTTACAGCCACGGCCTGGCCCTTGCGGATGCAGCCCGAACGGTAAATCTTCCTTCCCTTATACCCGCAGGAAAACGCGCCGCCCGCAACACGGCTCAACAGCAACGCGGTATCTGGCTGCACGCGCTACTGCAACATCTGACGGAAGGCATGGCGGATAAGGCCGAACTGCAGCAGCGACTAGCCATTTCTGCCGAAGAGATTGAGTCCCTCTGGCAACAAGCCCGGCAACTGCGTGCCTTGCCACAGCTCGCCCGTTTCTTCGATGCACGGCAGCATATCAGCGCATGCAATGAAATGCCCTACATCAACGCCAAGGGTGAACTGAAACGTATCGATCGTCTGGTGGAGTTGGACGGTGAAGTGTGGGTACTGGACTACAAATTGGGTGACGCTGAAGATGCAACGCGTTACCGTGCGCAGATGCAGGAGTACCGCGCTGCGATGCAGTCGGTATATGCTGGCAAACGGGTCCATTGCGCGCTGTTGTTCGCGGACGGGACGATGCTGGAAGTTGAGTGAAGGGAACGCGATGCTTTCTTGGCTCGATAAGTTGGGGAGTGCGCCGGATCATCCGATGACCGATGCGAAGTCAGCCAAGCGCCTGCTTGCCGAACTGCCCAAGGACGATCCGCTCGATGCGCTGAAGGAACTCTCCGACTGGATGACTTCTTTTGGCGGCACGATGGGTTTCAAGCTGGCCAATCGCCTCGGCGTGGCGATGCTGCTGGATGATACCGCCGCGCCGATCCGTGCCGAGGTGCTGCGCCGCTATACCTCGGCTCCCCACCTGCAGGACCTCGAAGGCATGAAGCTGTGGCGGGCCGCGCATGAGTTCGCCGTCGCCCGCATAGCGTTGTTCGCCGTGTGCCTGCGCGAGTTGCCGCAATCGGCAGGAAAGAACGAGGCCGCGAACGAACAAACCGCCATTGTCTGCGTTCGCTTCCTGCATTCGGTGATTGAACAACTGAAGCTGGAACTGATGCGCTACATGGACGTGCAGAAGGAGATATGGGAGAACCTGTGCTGGGGCTATCAAGTAGCCGAAGCGGCCGGTCTTGCCGAGACGATGGTCATCGCCTATCCGGGGCATGTCATCCATACTTCCCCCCAGCGTGAGCTGCTGTGCGCGCTGGTGCTGTTCGAGTCGGCCCCGGGGGCACTCTCTTCCAGCCAGATCGAGATGAGCAGTCGCATTACGGCGCGCCTGTCGAGCTTCTTCGATCTTTCGCGAGAATACAGCACCGAAACGCCCTACAGGATCGACCTTGCGCATCCGGACATGCCAAAATGGATAGCCGGCAAGCCGGAGGCCAGCGAGAACATGCGCTTCTTCGGCGCATCCAGGGCCGTATCCAGGCTGGAAGAGATCATCCACCAGAACGAGCGCGGCCAGGTCGAGGAAGAGTATCGCTTCGACAGCGAATTCACTCCGGAAGGCAAGCTGACCATGCTCAAGCACCTGCAGCTCTACTGGGGCAAGGAGCATGTGCATCGCCATCAGGAACGCCACGCGATCCACACCGAGATCGAGGTGATCCGGAGCCTCAAGACCATCAGCAAGCTCGTCAATCATTTTGATATCGACCGGCTTGGCAACCTGTCCGGTGAAGATGTCGCCAAGCTCAGGGAACGTTCAGGTTTTGGTCTGGTGGGAGAGGATGTCAAATACGCGTCCGAGATCTGGCCAGTGCTGGACATCAGTGCGGAGGGCGTAGGCAGCATCGTCCCGCGGGCGTCCGGCGACTGGGTGAAGGTCGGCGCGCTGTGCGGACTCAGGGGGAAGAATGCCGGCCAATGGTGGGTCGGCATGATCC
>DAIDAJ010000106.1 GCA_027310665.1 Sideroxydans sp.
GATGTTGGACTCGGCGTCGGCGATGGCGGCGGCGACCTTGGCCAGCACGCCGCGCTGGTTGGCCACGATGAGCTTGATGCTGACCTCGAACAGTTTATTGATGTTCTTGTCCCATACGACATCCATCCATTCCTCGCTGCCGCTGCGTCCCTTGCGCAGGGTCGGGCAGTCGTGGGTGTGCACGATGAGTCCCTGTCCACTCTTGATGACGCCGATGATGGGGTCGCCGGGTATGGGGCGGCAGCACTTGGCATACTGGACCGCCATGCCCTCGTTGCCCAGCAGGGTGATGATGCCGCTGCCGGAACCGGCTTCCGTTCGGCCTCCTTCCCCCTCGTTCATCCTTGCCAGCTGGCGCGCGATGACCATGTTCAGGCGGCGCCCCAGCCCGATGTCGGCGAATATCTCCTGCCTGGATTTGGCGTTGCTTTCTTTCAACACGCGTTCCCAGCACAGGTCGGGAATATCCTGCAGCTTGAAGCCGAGCGAATTGAGTGCCTGGCCGAGCAGGCGTTCGCCGAGCTTGGCCGATTCGCCCAAGTGCATGGTTTTCAACGCGTGGCGTATCTCGCCTCGCGCCTTGCTGGTGACGACATAGCTCAGCCACGCGGGGTTGGGGTGCGCGAGCGTCGCGGTGACGATCTCCACGCGGTCGCCGTTGCGCAGCTCGGTGCGCAACGGAACGAGTTCGGAATTCACCTTGGCCGCGACGCAGCGGTTGCCGATGTCGGTGTGCACGCTATAGGCGAAATCCACCGCGGTCGCGCCGCGCGGCAGCGCGTAGATCTTGCCCTTGGGCGAGAACACATATACTTCGTCCGGGAACAGGTCCACTTTAAGGTGTTCCAGGAACTCGACCGAATCGCCGCTCTGTGCCAGGCTTTCCAGCAGGCTCTGCAGCCACTGGTGCGTCTTCTGGTGCAGTTCGTTGATCTGCGCTTCCGATGATTTGTAGAGCCAGTGTGATGCGACGCCGCTTTCGGCCAGCTTGTTCATTTCGTGCGTGCGTATCTGCACTTCGATGGGCGTGCCGAACGGGCCGAACAAGGCGGTATGCAGCGACTGGTAGCCGTTCCCCTTGGGGATGGCGATGTAGTCCTTGAACCTTCCCGGGAAGGGCTTGTACAGGCTATGCAGCACGCCGAGCGCGAGATAGCACGAAGGGATATCCTCGACCAGGACGCGGAAGCCGTAGATGTCCAGCACCTGCGCGAAGGCCAGCGACTTGGACTGCATCTTCTGGTAGATGCCGTACAGGTGCTTTTCGCGCCCGCGCACCTCGGCCTTGATATGGTTCTCGTCCAGGCGCTGACGTATCGCTTCCAGTATCTTGCTGACGACTTCGCGCCGGTTGCCGCGCGCAACCTTGAGCGCTTTCGACAGCACCGCGTAGCGGTTCGGGTACAGATATTTGAAACTGAGGTCTTCCAGCTCCTGGTACAGATTGTTCAGGCCCAGACGGTTGGCGATGGGTGCATAGATATCCATCGTTTCGCGCGCGATGCGCCGGCTCTTTTCTTTTGAAACGGAATCGAGCGTGCGCATATTGTGCAGGCGGTCGGCGAGCTTGATCAGGATGACGCGCACGTCGCGCGCCATCGCCATCAGCATCTTGCGGAAGTTTTCCGCCTGGGCATCGGCCACCGTGTCGAACTTGAGCTTGTCCAGTTTGCTCAGACCGTCGACCAGTTCGGCCACGGGCTTGCCGAACTGCTCGGCGATCTGTTCGATGCTGATGTTGGTGTCTTCCGCCACGTCGTGCAGCAAGGCCGCGGTGATGGCCTGCGCGTCCAGATGCAGCGGGGTCAGGATGCGCGCGACGGCGATGGGGTGGGTGACATAGGGCGCGCCCGACTGGCGCAACTGGCCCTGGTGTGCGGTGCGGCTGAAGGCAAGCGCAGATTCGACCTGCGCCACATCCTTAGGCTTCAGATAGGCAGAGACCTCTTGGAGAAGAATTTCAGCATCTGTCTGTGGCATAGATCATGCGGCTAAGAAGCCGCCGGAAAAATCCCGGCGGCGTGGGATCAGGCCATGCCGCGGTTCAGTATCTCGATCCCGACCTTGCCTTCGCTGATCTCGCGCAGCGCGACGACGGTGGCCTTGTCCTTGCTGTTCTCCACAAGGTATCCGGCGCCGTTGGCCAGCTGGCGGGCGCGATAGGCGGCAGCCAGGGTCAGCTCGAAACGGTTGGGGATGTACTTCATGCAGTCTTCGACGGTGATGCGTGCCATGGTGTGCTCCTATTTGTGCAATTGATTGATGAGTGTTGCGTGACGAGTGAGTTGACTGTCGCGGTGCAGTCCGGAAGCGATGACCACGGCATCGAGTTGCTTCAGGGCCTCGTCCAGCTTGTCGTTGATGATAACATAGTCGAACTCTGCGACATGCGAGATGTCGTCCCGAGCCGCCTGCATGCGCCGCGCGATCACTTCGGGGCTGTCCTGTCCGCGGCCCTGCAGCCGGGTCTCCAGGGCGGACAGGGACGGCGGCAAGATGAAGATGGAGATCGCGTGCGGCATCAGCCTGCGCACCTGCTCCGCGCCCTGCCAGTCGATCTCCAGCAGGATGTCGCGTCCCGAGACCAGTTCCTTTTCTATCCACGACTGTGATGTGCCGTACAGATTGCCGTAGACCTCGGCGCTTTCCAGGAAGTCGCCCTTCTGCGCCATCTCCAGGAACTGCTCGCGGCTGACGAAGTGGTAGTCCTTGCCGTCGACCTCGCCGGCGCGCGGGGTGCGCGTGGTGTAGGAGACGGACAGCGCGATATGCCTGTTGCTTTTGAGCAGCGCACCGACCAGGCTGGTCTTGCCCGCACCGGAAGGTGCGCTGACGATGAAAAGATTGCCGGACATGAGGTCTCCTATTCGATGTTCTGTACCTGTTCGCGCATCTGCTCGATGAGTATCTTGATCTCCATCGCGCTGCGCGATACTTCCGCGTCCACGGATTTCGAGCCGAGCGTGTTGGCTTCCCGGTGCAATTCCTGCATCAGGAAATCCAGGCGTTTGCCGACTGCGCCGCCTTTTTCCAGGACGCGCCGCACTTCGGCCAGGTGCGTCTGCAGGCGCGACAGTTCTTCGTCCACGTCGATCTTGCTGGCGTAGAGCGTGATCTCCTGCCGCACGCGCTCGTCATCCTCGCTGCCCAGCGCTTCGAGCAGGCGCGCGCGCAACCGGGATTCATAGGCAACGATGGCGGCGGGAACGCGGGGGGCGACAGCGGCGCGCAGCGCCTCGATCTGGGATACGCGCTCCAGCAGAAAGGTCTTGAGCTTTTCCCCTTCGCGTTGCCGCGCGGCGGAGAAATCCTTCAACGCCTGTTGCAGCAATGCCTGCAGCGTGGTGTGCAGGGTCTCGGCCGAGAGGGCTGGGCTTTCCAGTACGCCGTTCCAGCGCAGCACGTCGTTGACGGAAAGTTCGCGCGCATCCGGCAATGTTTCGCGGATCTGGCTGCTCCACACCGACAGTTGCTGCACCATGACCTGGTTCAGGCGGGCCGGCTCCTGTGCGGACTGGCGCACGGCGAGATTGATGCGGCATTCCACCTTGCCGCGGCTCATTTGCGCCGCGATGGCTTCGCGCAAAGCGGGTTCCTGCGTGCGCAATTCATCGGGCATGCGCAATTGCAGGTCGAGATAGCGGTGGTTGACCGAGCGCAACTCCAGGGATAGCGAGCCGGAGTCCAGTTCCGCGGCGACGGAGGCAAAACCGGTCATGCTGTAGATCATCGAAGTCTCCGGCGAAGTGGAAAAAACATGGGCTGAACGCCGCGCATTATATTACGATTGCACCTGATCACAGACTCCCATAGAACATTGGGTGCAGAAAAACACAGGGAGAAGATGAAGTTCGCTGTTCACCAGGGCAACCACATCGGCGGTCGCAGGTACAACCAGGACCGGGTGGGATATGCCTATACCAATGAAGCGCTGTTGCTGGTGCTGGCAGACGGCATGGGCGGTCATCTGCATGGCGAGATCGCCGCGCACATCGCCGTCCAGTCCTTCATGCGCGCCTTCACCCGCATCGAGCAGCCGCGCGTGAAGGAGCCGGAAGTGTTCCTGCGCGCCACCATGCGCGCCGGGCACGACGCCATCTTCGACTATGCGCGCAACGAAAAACTCGGCGGCAATCCCGGCACCACCTGCGTTGCGGCGCTGGTGCAGGACGGGCAGATCTGGTGGGCGCACGCGGGCGATTCGCGTTTTTATCTCTTGCGCGGCAATGCGGTGGCAAGCGTGACGCACGATCACTCCGTGGTCCAGCAGTGGGCGGACTGGGGCATCATCAGCCCGGACGAGATGAAGACGCACCCCGACCGCAACAAGATCACCAACTGCCTGGGCGGCGTGGAAGACATGTTCTATGTCGACGTGTCGAAGCCGGTTGTGGCCGAACCCGGCGATACCCTGCTGTTGTGCAGCGACGGCTTCTGGAGCCCGCTGACCGACGAGGAAATGGCGCAGCTTTCATCCGTTCAGGGGATGCAGGATCGGCTGGACGAGCTCATCGTCGCGGCGGTGTACCGCGAGGGCGCTCGCGCCGACAATACCTCGGCCGTCGTGGCGCGCCTGGGCGACGGCGAGGCGGAACATGCCACCGACGTGCCTGTGTGCGTCGTTCTGAACGAGCAGGACTTGCCGGGGAACTTCTGAGCAAGTCCGTTATAATCCGCGCCGTTCCCTAATTTTCCGAGGTCCCAGTCATGCGTCCCAGTCAGCGTAAGCCGGATCAGCTGCGTGCTATCCGCATCACCCGCAATTACACCAAACATGCCGAAGGCTCGGTACTCATCGAGTGCGGCGACACCAAGGTCATCTGCACCGCCAGCGTGGAAGAGCGCGTACCACCGCACAAGAAAGGCAGCGGCGAAGGCTGGGTGACGGCAGAATACGGCATGCTGCCGCGCTCCACCGGCGAACGCATGCAGCGTGAAGCCGCCAAGGGCAAGCAATCCGGTCGCACGCAGGAAATCCAGCGCCTGATCGGGCGCAGCCTGCGCGCCGTGGTCGACCTCGGCAAGCTCGGCGAGCGCACCATCACGCTCGATTGCGATGTGATTCAGGCCGACGGCGGTACTCGCACCGCCAGCATCACCGGCAGCTTCGTTGCGCTGCACGATGCGGTGAGCGGACTGATGAAAAAAGGCCTGGTGAAGGAGAACCCGCTCAAGGAGGCCGTCGCCGCCATCTCGGTCGGCATCTACCAGGGCACGCCGGTGCTCGACCTCGACTATGTCGAAGACTCGGCCTGCGACACCGACATGAACGTGGTGATGCTGGGCAGCGGCCACTTCGTCGAAGTGCAGGGCACGGCGGAAGGCCATCCTTTCTCGCGCGAGGAGATGGATACGCTGCTGGAACTGGCGAAGCACGGCATCGGACAGCTGGTGGAGATGCAGCTGAAGGCGCTGCAAGGCTGACGCGAGAGTGAATGGAAGCGCCCTGCGAACGGCGTCGCAAGGCGATCTGCAGGTATCCCCCGCGGGAACGACCGTCAATCGGCGACTCCGGGATATCCTGCCTGAAGATCGCCGTCGTCATTGGGCTGCAGGCAACATGATATTGGACAGGCAATGCAGAAACTGGTCATCGCATCGAACAATCCCGGCAAGCTGCGCGAATTCCAGCGCATGCTGGCCCCGCTCGGCATCGAGGTGCTGACGCAGGCGCAGCTCGGCATCTCCGAGGCGGAGGAGCCGCACTGCACCTTCGTCGAAAATGCGCTGGCCAAGGCGCGCCATGTCAGCCGCGAAAGCGGCCTGCCGGCGCTGGCCGACGATTCCGGCATCTGTGTCGAGGCGCTGGGCGGCGCACCCGGCGTGATCTCAGCGCGTTATGCCGGGGATAATCCGAAATCAGACCAGCGCAACAACGAAAAGCTGCTTTGCGAGATGCAGGGTGTGGCCGACCGCCGCGCGCATTATTACTGCGTGCTGGTGCTGGTGCGGCATGCCGACGATCCGCAACCGCTGATCGCCGAGGGCGAATGGCAGGGCGAAATATTCCATGAAGAGCGCGGAGAGGGCGGCTTCGGCTACGACCCGATGTTCTGGCTGCCGCAGTTCGGCAAGACGGCGGCGGAACTGACGCACGACGAGAAGGCGCAGATCAGCCACCGCGCCAAGGCGCTGCAGGTGCTGATGCAGCGCTTTCCGCGCGCATGAGCGAACAGCCGCTGCAAGCATTCGGCATCAGGTCGCAGCCGGCGAATTTCCGCGCGCTGCCGCCGCTGTCGCTGTATATCCACATCCCCTGGTGCGTGCGCAAATGTCCCTATTGCGACTTCAATTCGCACGAGGCTAAGCCTGTCCTGAGCTTGTCGAAGGACGGCGGCCTGCCGGAGCGGGAATATGTCGCGGCGCTGGTGCGCGACCTGGAGATGGCGCTGCCGCTGATCTGGGGGCGCAAGGTGTATACCGTGTTCTTCGGCGGCGGCACGCCCAGCCTGCTCAGCGGGGAAAGCGTGACGGAGATACTGCGCCAGGTGCGCATGCTGCTGCCGCTCGACATCAACGCCGAGATCACGCTGGAAGCCAATCCGGGCACGGTGGAAGCGGACAAGTTCGCCGCGTTCCGCGAAGCGGGCGTGAACCGCTTGTCGCTGGGCATCCAGAGTTTCAACGATACCCATCTGCAGGCGCTGGGGCGCATCCATTCCGCCGCTGACGCCAGGCGCGCGATCAGGATCGCGCAGCAGCATTTCGACAACATCAACCTCGACCTGATGTACGCGCTGCCGAACCAGGCGCAGGAACAGGCCTTGCAGGATGTGCAGGCTGCCCTGCAATTCAGGCCGCAACACCTGTCCTGCTATCACCTGACGCTGGAACCGAACACCCTGTTCGCGCACCAGCCGCCACCCTTGCCGGACGAAGACGTGAGCAGCGACATGCAGCAATCGATCGAAGCGCTGCTTGCCGCGCATGGCTATGAGCACTACGAGACTTCGGCCTTCGCGCAGCCCGGACGACGTTCGCGGCACAACCTGAACTACTGGCAGTTCGGCGATTACCTGGGCATCGGCGCGGGTGCGCACAGCAAGCTGAGTTTTCACGACAAGATATTGCGCCAGGCGCGTTACAAGCAGCCGCAGGCCTATATGGAAGCGGTGGCACACGGCCAGCCAGTGCGGGCACGACACGGTGAGGCGGAGCCTTCCGGTGCGGGAGTGCCCGCACTGCACCCCCTCCCGCAATCGGCTGGCTGCGCCAGTAACGTGTCGGGGGTGCAGGAAGAGCATGAGGTGTCGCATGACGACATCGCGTTCGAGTTCATGATGAATGCGTTGCGTTTGAACGGGGGATTCGACAGCCCCCTGTTCACCGAACGCACCAGCCTCCCGTTG
This sequence comes from Sideroxydans sp., assembly GCA_027310665.1. GTDB lineage: Bacteria > Pseudomonadota > Gammaproteobacteria > Burkholderiales > Gallionellaceae > Sideroxyarcus. Next base: position 7,350 of record DAIDAJ010000106.1, read on the forward strand.
CTGTCGATACGCCGTGAGCTTGCCGAAGCAGAAGAGCGGGGATTGCTATTCCAGGATCACAAAAAAATCGCCCCGACAGAATCGGGGCGACGGTTTTTGAACGACTTGCTGCAGATATTTCTGCGAGAAGGCAGTTGAGTTAAATTCCTCTACCCCTTGGATCGGGTATTTCCTTGGGATTGAAGTCGTTCTCTTGATAACAGTGCCGCAAATAGGCAGCTTTCATATTGCCGTCGAAACGCAGGTTCTTGGCATTTTGATTGCAAGTTGCTTCTTTTTCCTTTTGTCCAATTAACTCGGAGTTCTGACGGGTAGCTACCTTTGTCAAACAGGCTGTTGTGTAAGCTTGGCGTTCTTTGAAATTGGTGATCTTTGCGGCTGTATTTGCGCAATCGTTGCCTTGATGGGCAAATGCGGGGGATGCAATTGTGGCAAGCAACAAACTCATTAGTGCAATGAAGTATTTCATGTTGACCCCTTAGAAATTTGTAGAAAGATAAATAACACTGATACTACAAAGGTTATTCTAATGGATTTAACACAAAATTTACATAAACTTTACCTAAAATTTACACTCGTTCTCCAAAGTCACTTTGGGTTATTCGTACCCTCCCCTTGCCTGAAAGCGAGGGGAGGGTGCTGAATTACATCTTCGGATGCGGGTTTGACTTGTCAAAGTCGTTTTCTTTATAGCAGTGATTCAAATATTCTTCCTTTTTCTTGCCTTCAAGCTTCATGTTTTCGGCATTGGTATCGCAATGCTGTCTTTTGTCATGCATGTCTTGCTCGTAGGATTTTTCTTCATCTACTTTTTTCAAACAGGACTTCATGAATTCTGCGTGTTTGACGGTGTCGGTGATCTTGGCTGCTTGTTTATCGCAATCGTTGGTCGATTCATGTGCAAAGGACGGGACGGCGAAAGTGGCAAGCAACAGGCAGGTTACTGTGATGAGGTGTTTCATGTCAGCTCCTTATAAAATTTTATAAAACTTATAAATGATGAATAACGGCGCTACATATAAAATCGTAACAGAAATATCGGGGCGATTTAACGTATTGTTAACATTATAATCGACGTGGATATTAGAGGGGTTTCTTGCGGAAAACAAGGTCCCATACGCCATGCCCCAGCTTGAGTCCGCGCAATTCGAACTTGGTGAGAGGCCGATATGAAGGGCGCGGGGCGTAATTCGCCGCGGTGTTCTGCAGCAACGGTTCCGCGCTCAATACCGCCAGCACCTGCTCGGCATAATCCTGCCAGTCGGTGGCAACGTGAATATAGCCGCCGGGTTTGAGCTTCTTGACCAGTTGCGCGACGAATGGCGACTGGATCAGGCGGCGCTTGTTGTGCCGTGCCTTGTGCCAGGGGTCGGGGAAAAAGATATGCACGCCGTCCAGAGTATCGTCACCTATCATGTCGCGCAGCACCTCCACCGCATCGTGCTGCATGATGCGGATGTTCCTCAGTTGTTCCGCATCGATCAGTTTGAGCAAGTTCCCCACGCCAGGAGTATGGACTTCCAGCGCCAGATAGTCGTTCTCGGGATGCGCCTGCGCGATGGTTGCGGTGCTGTCGCCCATGCCGAAGCCGATCTCCAGTATTTTTGGAGCCTTCCGCCCGAAGGCCTGGTCGAGGTCGATCAGGCGGGCGACGTAATGAATGCCGTAGCGTGGCAGCCATGTATCGATGGCGCGCTGCTGGGCGGCCGAAACCCTGCCTTGTCTTAGAACAAAGCTGCGGATATGTCTCTTGCTGAGATCGGTGGTGTCGTTCATGGCGATTGTTTTCATGCCGTTCGCCCTGAGATTGTCGAAGGGCGAATGGTGTGTCTGTTGAATCCGTTCATGCTTCGACATGCTCAGCACGAACGGGAGTTAGTATCAGCTTCGCGTCGAAGAGATGATCCCGGCTGTCGGTGAGCTCGGGCTGGCGCTGTAAAGTTTCTTCGGCATGCGCCCCGCGAGATACGCACTGCGTCCGGCTTCTACCGCCTGTTTCATCGCCGAGGCCATCAATACGGGCTGTTGCGCGGCAGCGATGGCGGTATTCATCAGCACGCCGTGACAGCCCAGTTCCATCGCGATCGCGGCATCGGAAGCGGTGCCGACGCCCGCATCCACGATCACCGGCACTTGCACACGATCCATGATGAGTTGCAGGTTCCACGGGTTGAGGATGCCCATGCCGGAGCCGATCAGCGAAGCCAGCGGCATAATGGCGACGCAGCCGATGTCTTCCAGCTGCTTGGCGATGATGGGGTCGTCCGAGGTGTACACCATGACCTGGAAGCCTTCCGTGACCAGCGTCTTCGCCGCGGCGAGAGTTTCGATCACATTGGGATACAGCGATTGCGGGTCGCCCAGCACTTCCAGCTTGACCAGGCTGTGCCCGTCCAGCAGTTCGCGCGCCAGGCGCAGTGTGCGTACCGC
>DAIDAJ010000003.1 GCA_027310665.1 Sideroxydans sp.
CGCCGTGCAGTCGGACAAGCTCACGGTGGTCGAAGGTTCGCCGATGAATGCAGACGATGTCAGGAAAGCCATCGCGGGCTGCGATGCGGTGGTCAGTGCGCTGAACAACAACCGCACGTCGGATAATCCGTGGGCCAGGCGCCTCAGTCCGTCGCTGTTCATGACGCAGTCGATACGCACCTGTCTTGCGGCGATGAAAGAGCGGGGCATGCGCCGCATCGTCGTGCTGAGCTCGGTCGGGGTGAACGACTCGTTCGACGACGCGGTGTTCGTCATGCGCTGGCTGATCCGCAACTCCAATCTGCAATACACCTTTCAGGACCACGATGCGCAGGAGTCCGAGCTGCGCAGGTCCGGCATGGACTGGACAGCAGTGCGTGCGGCGCTCCTGAATGACGGCAAGAAACTCAAGACACTGGTCGAGAGCTATTACAACGAGCCTAAACCGGCACTGATGATCTCGCGCCTGCACACGGCGCGCTATCTGATCGATTGCCTGAACGACCAGACCACTTTCCGCAAGGCACCGACCATCTCTGAACGGTAAGGTCCGGACGGCAAGCAAGCAAGGATTGTTGCGCATATCGGCATGACTGCTTTGTCGCGTCACGAAGCCTGTACTTTGCGTTTGAGAAAGCGCATCAGGCTTCCCAGCAAGGGGATCTTTTCATACAGCTCTTCCGCGGTGTCCCAGTAATCTCGGTGGTAGTTCACTTTGTGATCCGGCCCGAAGCGCACATGTGAAGTGCCGTGGATACGCTGTCCGGCGAGTCCGCGATCCTTGAGCCGGAACAGGAAGTCCCAGACGATGAAGGCGTCTTCCCCTTGCAGGATGGAGCGCGTCACGACGAACCTGGGCTCATCGACCTGGGTGAACATGTGTTCCAGTATCTTGATGATCGCGGTCTGCCCGTGTACTTCGTTGAACGGGTCCTTGAAGAACGCGTCGGCGGTGTACAGCTCGGTAAGTGCGCCGACATTCTCTTGTGACAAGGTCTCGAAGAGATGGATGAAGTGCGCAAGATCATCTTGATAAGTCATAGTCCGGTCACCTTGTGGATCAGCCGGAAATACCAGCGGTAGGGCAGCAGCCGTAGCAGGCGCAGCCAGTTGGTGAAGCGTTTCGGGAAGTGGATATTGAATTTCCCTCGTTCGAGACCGCGTATCAGTTCATGCGCGGCGGTCGTTGCGGATATCAGCGCCGGCATGGCGAAGTCGTTGCCGGCAGTGAGTGGTGTGGCGACGAAGCCCGGATTGATCAGATACACGCCGATGCCGCGCGGGCGGAGGTCGAGGTAAAGCGATTCGCACAGGTTGATGAGTGCAGCCTTGGTCGGTCCGTAGATCAGCGCCTGCGGCAGGCCGCCCAGACCGGCAACGGACGCGACGATGCCGATTCCTCCCCGGCCCTGTTCTATCAGGACGGGAAGCACGGCATCCAGGCAATTCAACGTGCCGCGCAGATTGGTATCCACGATCCTGTTTGCCACGGCAAGATCAAAATTGTCGGCGCGCATCTTGTTGTAGGTTCCCGCGACCACCAGCACCAGATCGATGCCGCCCCAGCGTTCCAGTATCCGGTCGCGTGCGGCGATCAAATCCTCGTGACGGGTGATATCGAGCGGCAGTACCAGGGCACAACAATCATTGGAGGCGATCGCCTGCAGGCCGTCCCGGTTGCGTGCCGACAGTGCCACCTTTGCGCCGCGCTCCAGCAGCAAGCGGGCAGTCTCCGCGCCGATACCGCTGGAAGCGCCGATGATCCAGACACGGTGGCGATGCCAGTGTCTTATCCGGGGATTCATGGCCGTTTGCTGAATGACAATGTGACCTCGCCCAGCCTGAAGCCGAACTTGCTCATCTCGGCGCGGTTCAGCATCACCTTGTCGTCCATCAGGAACATCCAGTCCTCGAAGTTCACGTTGTAGACCTTTTCGCCCACCGGCAATGCCAGCACATACTTCCAGCGCAGCGCGTTGCCTGCGGTGATGCCGACGGCTTCACCGACCACATCGGCCGCAGTGCCGATGTATTGGCCCTCCGCATTCTTCCTGATGGTCCACACGCGCCTTTGTTTGCTGCCGTCGGAGTAGGTGAAGTCTTCATCCAGTGTGCCCGTGTCGTCTTTCCAGCTGCACAGGATGACAACCTTGAAGCGTTTGACGACTTTTCCGCCGCGGTCCTGGAACATGCCCCAGGCATCGACGGTGCCGTTGAAATATTGTTTAAGATCCAGCGCCGGCTTCTCGCGTGCATACAGCGTGACGTCGGTGGTGCTGCATGCGGTCAGCATGAAAAGGCCGGCGAGGGGGAAGAGGTGCGTGTACCAGGTCATGACGATTCTCCTGAAGGTTAGAGGTTGTTAAGCGGTGAGCGCCACAGCAACGCCGCGGCACTCGCTTTCAGTAAGCAGGGCAGCAGCGCATAGGCGGCAGCAAGGGCTTGCAGCCCTTGTGCGTCAGTGGTGCCGGGCACATACCCGAGCCGTTCCAGCAGCGGCAGCGAGATACCTGCGGCCAGCGCAAGATTCATTTTTGTCGCCCAGCTCCAGAGGCCGAAATACGCGCCTTCGTGCGAACCGATATGGCCGGCTTTCCCGATGACCGCGGCGAGCAGGGCAGGGGGCAGCGCAAGGTCGGCACCGAGCGAGAATCCAGAGAGGATGCAGATCAGGGCAAAACCCGTCCCGGCACCGGACGCGAGGGTATAAGTCCAGACAAAGACGGCGATGGACAGGCACATGGAGATCAGCCATGCACGCTGTTCGCCGTGACGCTTTGCCAGGGCTACCCACAGCGGCATGGAGAGCGCTGCCGCGATGAAATACAGCACCAGAAACAGTCCCGCGTATTGCGGCAAGCCCAGGCGGTCATTGGCGAAGAACAGGAAGAGCGTGGCGGGGATCGCGGCAGCGATGCCGTTCAGCATGAAAACGGCAAACAGCCAGCGGAAGCGCGAATTGCGAAACGGGGCGAATGAACCGTGCGATTGTGTCAGGCGGGGCTGCGCATATTCCGGCCGGGGGGCATGACGCAGCAACAAGATCGCCGTGGCAAGCAGGCTTGCGATGAACACGAGCATGAGCCAACCGAGGTCAGCGAAGCCGGGCAGGGCAGCCGCAATGATGACGCCGACCAAACCGGAGACCTCGCGCACCGCTGTCAGACGCGAGCGTTGAGAGCGTTCCTGGGTGAGCGTCGCGCCCCAGCTTTGATAAGCGATGGTGGCAAGGCTGAAACCGAGATAGACCACCATCAGGCTGAGCAGGAACCAGACGAAGGGCTGAATGACAGAATCCTGTGGCGGATGGAACAGCGCGATGAATCCGCATACCAGCAGCGGTAGCGACAACAGGATGAAACGCCGATAACCGCTGGCTTCGCGTTGCCTGTCTATCCACAGGCCGATGGCGGGATCGATGAAAGCATCGAGGATGCGCGCGATGAGCAAGGCAGTGCCGATGAGCGTGAGCGACAGCCCGAAACGGGCAGCGTAGAACTGAGGCACGTAGACGTAGATCGGCAACGCCACCAGGGCCAGCGGCAGGCCGAACAGGCCATAGGACAACAATGCCGGATAGGAAAATGTCCTCATGGCCTCGTGGCCAGCAATTGGTTGCGCAATTCGGGGTCGCTGGTCCGGGGATCGAGCCAGATCGCGAAGAATGCACGGGCGAATTCGGGGTCGTCCATCTCGCCGAGCGGCCTGCCGTCCAGGTAGAAGCGCGCGCCTTGTGCCGGCAGATAGACGCCGCTGATGTGTGTGCCTGCATGCACATCCGGGAACAGCGACTTCATCTTCTCCAGCCATGCAGCCCGCTGCCCGGCTGTGCCGAAGCCGAGCTGGCTGATCTCGCGGATACTGGATTGCGCGATGCGCTCGCCGTAAAGGTCGCGGGCGTAGCCGAGATCGAGAACGAATTTGGCTGACGTGGGCGCATCGGCTTTATATCCGTTTTTTTCCACCCATAGCGCGGCGTCGTATACCTTCAGCCCGAACCAGCGAAAGCTCCCCTGGCCGGACAGGCGTGCGCCGGTCAATTCATTCTGTATATGGGAGGGTACGCCATCGTTGGCGGCATGAACGGGCAACGCGCACAGCATCAGCCAGAACAGGGTGGCGAGCTTGCGACAGCTGACGGCGCGCGGTGTGCTCATGCTTTTTCAAGAGTGAACTGCATCACGTTGATATTGTCGGCGCGGAACCCCGCTTCGCAATAGGCCAGATAGAATTCCCAGGTGCGCAGGAAGCGGTCGTCGAATCCCTGTGCACGCACGCCGGATAGTTTCTGCCTGAAGGCATCGCGCCATTCGGCCAGGGTGCGGGCGTAATCCCGCCCGAACGCGAATTCATCGACCACGCGCAGCCCCTGCTTTTCGGCCTGTGCCCGGAACACCGAGGGTGAAGGCAACATGCCGCCCGGGAAGATGTATTGCTGGATGAAGTCGCTGCCGGTGCGGTAACGTTCGAACAGCTCCTCGGCGATGACGATGGTCTGGATGCAGGCGCGTCCCCCGGGTTTCAGGTTTCTGGAGACGCACTCGAAATAGGTCGGCCAGTAGGCTTCGCCGACCGCTTCGAACATCTCGATGGAGGCGATGGCGTCGTATTGTCCGTCGCTGTCCCTGTAGTCCATCAGCAACAGGTCGGCCTGTTCCGCCAGCCCCGCATCCGTCAGGCGTTGTCGTGCGAACTGCAGCTGCTCGGCAGACAGGGTGAGTCCCCGCACCTGAACCCCGCTCTCCCGGGCGGCGATCTCGGCGAAGCCACCCCAGCCGCAGCCGATCTCAAGGACGCGTGCGCCGGGTGCCACAGCGAGCTGACCCAGGATGCGGCGATACTTTGCAATCTGCCCGTCCTGCAGGCTATCGGCGGGGCCATTGCTGAACAGCGCACTGGAATACGTCATCGACGGATCCAGCCACAATCGGTAGAAATCGTTGCCGATGTCGTAGTGGGCGTGGATGTTCTTGCGGCTGCCGGTGCGGCTGTTGCGGTTGAACAGATGGCGCATGCGGTACAAGAGATTGCTCCACCATTTGCCATAGATAAGCGACTCCAGCGACTCGCGGTTGCGAACGAACAGCTCGATCAATCCGGTCAGGTTGTCTGTGCTCCAACTGCCGTCGATGAAGGTTTCGGCAAAGCCGATATCGCCCGATTTGAGCACGGCCTCGCACAGCGACCAATCATGCAGTCGCAAGGTCACCGGATAGGAATTGTCGCCAAAGTGCGAGATCCGGCCGTCGGGCAACTCCAGGTGCAGTGCGCCGTGCTTCAGCCTGGCGAGCAATTGCAGGATGAAGCGGGCATGCGCAGGAATGCGGGACGTGTCCAGTTCACCTGAAGTCACGCGCCTCTCTGACAAACCTGCAAAGATGGATTGGGTGTTCATTTGCTGAGTTCCTTTAACGGTAGCGAAGGTTTGCGGTGGAACGGCACGCGCTTGAGCCAAAGCCTCAGCGCTTGCCAATGGATGCGGGCGATGACCATGAAGGTCATCAACGGGAAGCGCGCCAGCGCATGGACGATGGTGCGGTCACTCAATGGGCGCGAAGAGCCGGTGATGCTGGTCAGCAACAGCGGACCGTCTGCATCGTGGTAGTCGATGCGGGCCAGCGTGATCTCGCCGGATATGCGCTGGTTGCGTTTGAACTGGAAGCGGTAGCTGCCTTCGACCCGGCAGAACGGCGAGACATGGAATACTTTGCGCGCGGTCAATATCTCGCCATCCGCGATGGGGGCATGCCGATCCAGCAGATAGCAATGGCGTTCGCCGAAGGTATTGCTGACTTCGCACAGCACGGCGCGCAACGCGCCATCCCGGCGGTGACAGAACCAGAACGACACGGGATTGAACACGTAACCCAATACGCGCGGGAAGGTCTGCAGCCACATCTCGCCGTCGGCATCGGCGATGCCTTCAAGCTTGAGGATGTTGTCTATCCAGGGCAGCAGCGCTTGCTTGCCGTCGCCATGGTCGCGGTCGTGGAACGACAGCAGATTGAAACGGTTGCGCGAGAGCAATGCAGTCGGCATCGTGCGGCCTTCCATGCTGCGCAAAGGCAGGCGCAGGAAGAACACGCCGTAGTTGAAATTGTTGCGCGCCGGCCGCAGGCGGCTATGGTGGACGCTGCCGAAGCAGAGTTGCGGGCTATTCATGGTGTGCCCAGGAAGTCAGCCTGTTGATTTCGTATGCCACCGCAAGACCCGATTTCAGGCCATCCTCGTGGAAGCCATAACCCGTCCAGGCACCGGCGAACCAGGTGTTCTTCTGACCCTGAATCTTGTGCAGGCTTTGTTGGGAACGGATGGCTGCCGTATCGAACACCGGGTGTGCGTACTCGAAAGTGGCCAGCACTTTGGATGAATCTGGTTCGTCGACGGGATTCAGGGAAACGATCACGGGCGAGTTGAAAGGCAGCGGCTGCAGCTTGTTGATCAGGTAATGCACGCAAACCCGCGGCTCGTTCCCGCCCTGGCTCTGGTAGTTCCAGGCCGACCAGGTGGCTTTGTTCCGGGGCAGGCAGGAAGCGTCGGTGTGCAAAACGGCGCGGTTGGGCTGATAGCGCACAGCCGAGAGCAGTTCGCGCTCGATGGGCGTTATATCTTTCAGCAAACGCAATGACTGATCGCTGTGTCCCGCCAATACGACATGGTCGAACAGTTCGCTGCCGCTCGCGCTGTCGATGCGTATCTGCAATGTGTCGTCTGCCCGGATGCGAGTGACTGCGTGTACCGGATCGCCAAGGCGCTTGTCCGGGATGCCGAGCAGCAGTTTGTCCACGTAATGCCGCGCACCGCCTTTGACGGTATGCCACTGTGGCCGGTCGCTCACCTGCAGAAGTCCGTGGTTGTGGCAGAAGTGAACGAAAGTGGAAAGCGGGAATGCCAGCATCTGCGCTGTGGGGCAAGACCAGATGCAACCGGCCATGGGCAGCAGATACCACTCCCGGAATTCGGTGCTGTAGCCGTGGCGTTCCAGATATTCACCCAGGGAGAGCTCGGGCATCTGTTGCATCCGGGTTACCAGCGCCGTGGTCTCTTTGTTGAAGCGCAGGATGTCCCGCAACATCCGGATGAAACGCGGATTGAACAGGTTGCGACGCTGTGCGAATACGGTATTCAGGTTGCTGCCGGACCATTCAAGGTGGCGATGCCGGAGCGGAAATTTCACCGAGAACGACATATCCGTGGCAACTGTCTCGACGTCCAGCTCGGCGAACAATTTGACCAGATTGGGGTAGGTCTTGTGGTTGAACACCAGAAAGCCAGTGTCTACCCCATAGGTGTGGCCATCCAGCGTGACGTCGACCGTGTGCGTATGTCCGCCGAAATAGTCGTTCGCCTCGTACAGCGTCACCGCATTGCCCGCCTGGGCCAGACGATAGGCGCTGGCAAGCCCGGAAATACCGGAGCCGATAATGGCTATTCTTTTGGAAAAAACTGGTGATCTCATAAAAACGTCCTAGACAAAATTGATGATATGGTGCGAGAATAGACTGAATTCGCAATTAATGTCAAATATGTCTAGGACAAAATAAATGAGTGAAGAGATAAGTCTGTTCAATATCGGGGTGGTGGAGCGGGAAACCGGGATAGGCAAGGACACGTTGCGAGTGTGGGAGAAACGCTACGGATTCCCGCTGCCGGTGCGCGATCAGCACGAAGATCGGCTTTATCCGGCAGAGCAGGTCGACCAGTTGCGGCTGATAAAACGTTTGCTGGACATCGGGATGCGTCCGGCCAAGGTGGTTGGTCTGTCGTATCCGGAGCTCAACGCCTTGCTGACCGAGACGCCCGGGGAAGAACCGGTCTATTCCTCGGAATTGCTTGAATTTGTCGAGCTCATCAAGGCGCATCAGGGAGGGGAGCTGAAATTGGCCCTGAATCTGGCCTTGTTGCGACAAGGGATGGGTGATTTTTTGTCCAAGACAATCCACCCTCTTAATCTACTGGTGGGCGATGCCTGGCTGCGCGGTGAAATACGCGTGTTTGAGGAGCATCTGTATAGCGAACAGATCATCAGTGTCTTGCGCACCGCAATCACGACGATCCGGAATCCCAGGGGCACTCCGCGCGTGCTGCTGACCACCTTGCCCGGCGAGGAGCATAGTCTTGGCTTGCTGATGGCAGAGGCGACCCTGAGTTTGAGTAGAGCGTATTGCACGATGCTCGGGGTGCAGACGCCGATCAGCGAGATCGTGCTGGCCGTGCAGGCGCATCAGGCGGATGTGCTGACATTGTCCTTCAGCAGTGCCATGCCGGCCGCGCAGGTGAAATCCGGGGTGGAGCAAGTGCGCAAGGCATTGCCAGGGAATGTGTCCTTGTGGATCGGCGGTGCGGGGGTGCAGAAACAGCGCAATGTCGAACCGGGGATACAGGTGATGGGCCCCCTGTCCGATCTGACTGGCGCGGTGCTCGCCTGGCGTGCTGCCATCTCAGGCAATGGCTGAGCCGCGCTTTTCAAAATCACTGTGCTGGTTCCGGCGCGACCTGCGCCTGGAGGACCAGGCGGCGCTGTCCCTGGCTCTGGCACAGAGCGGGCAGGTCTATTGTGCATTCATCTTCGATACGGACATCCTGGACGCGCTTGCCGGCAAGCAGGACAGGCGCGTGGAATTCATCTGGCATTGCGTCGATGAATTGCGCGTGAAGCTGGAGCAAATGGGAGGCGCATTGCACGTGCTGCACGGCAAGGCGGAGATACTTGTTCCCGGCTTGGCAAAACAGCTTGGCGTCGAGGCGGTATTCTGCAACCGCGATTATGAGCCGAATGCGCGCAGGCGCGATGAAGCCGTCGCTGCGCAACTGCAGCTGATGGGGATCGACCTGCACAGCAGCAAGGACCAGGTCATCTTCGAGGGAGCGGAGATACTCAACGGCAAGGGTTCGCCCTATGCCGTGTTCACGCCCTACAAGCATGGGTGGCTCAGGCGTTTGTCGGAAGCGGATTATCGCGGACATGACACGCGCCGGTTGTCGAAGCGTCTGGCCAGGCAGGCGCCGCTTGCGATGCCGGGGCTGAATGATCTCGGCTTTCTGGCTACCGACCTGCTGCGCACGTATCCATACTCCGGAGTGACGGGGGCGTCGCGCTTGTTCGATGATTTTGCGCAGCGCATCGACCGCTATCGCGAGACCCGCGATTTCCCCGGCATCAAAGGCGGATCGTATTTGTCGCCGCACCTGCGTTTCGGAACGATCTCGATACGCCGTCTGGTCGGGTTCTGCCATGAGCGCCGAGGCGAGCCGGGAGTGGATACCTACCTGTCCGAATTGGTCTGGCGCGAGTTCTACCAGATGCTGCTTTCCCATTTTCCCGGCTTGGCCGAAGGGCGCAGTTTCAAATCCGTTTTCGAACATCTGGCTTTCACCAGTGACGGCGACCGTCTCGAAAAATGGAAACAGGGGCAAACCGGTTATCCGCTGATCGACGCCGGGATGCGCCAGCTCAGCCAGACCGGCTTCATGCATAACCGCCTGCGCATGCTCACGGCGTCGTTCCTGGTCAAGGACCTGGATGTCGATTGGCGTTTGGGCGAGCGCCACTTTGCCGAGCTGTTGCTCGATTTCGATCTGGCCTCCAACAACGGCGGCTGGCAGTGGGCGGCCTCCACCGGTTGCGATGCCCAGCCCTGGTTCCGCATATTCAACCCGATCACGCAGTCGCAGAAATTCGATCCGCATGGAAGATTCATCCGCCGTTATGTGCCTGAGCTGAGCCACGTTCCGGACGTGTTCATCCACGCCCCATGGCGCATGAATATCCCGCAACAGCAGGTTCATCAGTGCCGCATCGGCACGGACTATCCCGCGCCGCTGGTTGAACACTCAGCGGCACGGGCTATGGCCCTGCAACGCTATTCCGCGATGCGTCCCCGTTAATCCAACCCTTAAGCGCCAAAAGGAGAAGTGAATATGAGCAAGTTGGTCCAGCTGGTTTACATCAGTCGCTCGAATCTGCCGGAGATGGGCAGGAACGACATCATCGCGCCCCAGGTCGCGCAAATCCTGAGCAAGTCGCGTCGCAACAATCGCGCCAGGCGGATCGTCGGTGCGCTGTATTACGGTAACGGCTTCTTCTACCAATGCCTGGAAGGGGAGGAGAAGGACTTGCTGGCGCTGTATGAGACGTTGAAAACCGACCCGCGGCATACCGATTTGCTGATCGTGTCCTTCAAGCCGATCGAACAGAAAAGCTTTGGCGAATGGGAGATGAAATATGTGCCTGCCGAAAGGGATATCAACCGGATGTTGAGTGCATTTGGCATGTCGAAATTCGATCCTTACCGCTTCGATGAGCGAATGAACAAGCAGATGCTGCAATTGTTGCTCAGAGGGCCGGAACTGGCACAGGATGATTTTGCGTCGGGCGATCAGGCCATGCCGGTGCAAAAGTGCGCCTGCCGCGAGTGGAAGCTCGCGACTCTGGTATTGGCCGTATTGCTTTGTGCCGGTTTGATACGCCAGGTGATTTCATGATCATCCTCCAGGTGATTGCCGACTTTTAAACCCGATGGGTCGAAATGTCGCGCAATTGAACAAAAACAATTGAAAAAAAGATCGGTGCCGGCGCGATCCGGACGTAATCCCTATCACTATCTTATGGAGTTCTATGATGTTCGGCGTTTCCAGGAAATACCAAAACCAGATCGACGGGCTGCAACATGAACTGTTGCCGCTCAGGAATATGTTTGCTGCCCTCAAGCGCAGCATGGCGGTCATCGAATTTTCGATGGACGGTGTGATTCTCGATGCCAACCCCAACTTTTGCAGGGCGGTGGGATATGCCGAAAACGAAATCCGCGGTATGCACCATAGTGCCTTGTGCGATGAGGCGTATGCGCGCTCCCAGGAGTATCAGCAATTCTGGAGCAGGCTGCGCCAGGCCGAGTCGTTCCGTGGCAAGTTCCGGCGCGTGAACAAGAACGGTGCGACCGTATGGTTGGAAGCGACCTATTTCCCGGTAACCGGCAACGATGGGCGTGTCGAGAAGGTGATCAAAATTGCCAGCGATATCACGCAGCAGGTGAAGGAGGCGGAATATTTCCGCAATCTGGTTTCGGCACTGAACCGTTCCATGGCCGTCATCGAGTTCGACATGCGGGGTAACGTGATCGAGGCCAATGCCAATTTCCTTGAGGTGATGGGATATGGAGCCGAAGAGATCAAGGGACTGCATCATCGGAAATTCTGCCGCGAAGAATATGCCTCCAGCGCTGAATACAAGGAGTTCTGGAGCAGGCTGAACCGCGGTGACTACTTTACCGGTCAACATGAGCGCGTTGCGAAGGACGGCCATGCGGTGTGGCTCGAGGCCAGTTATAACCCGGTAAACGATGAACACGGTAAGCCATACAGAGTAATCAAATTTGCGGCAGACATTACCCGGAAGGTACTTCGCCAACAGGCAGAATCACAAAGTGCGCGCATGGCCTATGAAATTTCCCTGGAAACAGAACAGGTTTCATCGAATGGCGAGCAGATCATCCTGCAGGCTACCGACAAAATGCGCGCGCTATCCGGGCAGGTACAAGCTTCCTCGGATCAGGTGCAGAGCCTCGGCGAGCAAACCCGGCAGATCACGTCTATCGTCAAGACGATCAAGGAAATCGCCGATCAGACCAATCTGTTGGCGCTGAACGCGGCGATCGAGGCCGCGCGCGCGGGTGAAAGTGGCCGCGGGTTTGCGGTGGTGGCAGATGAAGTGCGCAAGCTGGCCGAACGCACCAGCGGTTCCACGACTGAAATTAGCAGGATGATCGAGGCCATCCAAATCGGAAGCAAGGCTGTGATTGAAAGCATGGCGCGAAGTCAGGCCGGAGTCGAAGACGGCGTCCATCTCGCCAACGGCGCAGGTGCTGCAATCCACCAGATTCGCGCCGGGGCGCGGAAGGTGGTCGATGCGGTACAGCAATTTGCGGAGGCAATAGACGGAAAGTGATACCGACTGCCTGGCAGGCCGCACTTGGCACCAAGGCAGGACTGGATTCATCTCCCGGCCCACTTTTGCCCGCCCGGGTGCGCCATCTCATCAAGGAGTCAGGATGATCCATGCCGGGGGATACTTACAAGGCTGTTGTTGCCGGTTGCTTCGTGAATGAAACGAAGCATGTGATGCATTCCAGCCTGCCCCAAGGCAATACTGCAAGATTTCCGCAAGGCAGGCCTTGATCAAGGCCTGCCATTCAATCCCTCACCCCTCATGAAGATAGACAATTCCAGCCCATACCGTTAGGGTACGGACCTGCCTATCTGAGATTCCGGATATGGCCTTGATAGCCAAAAGAATAATCTCGTACAAATGTCTGCCAAATCAGCTATTCCCTTGTTCAGTAGAAATCGCTGGCTGTCCCTGTTAGCTTGCCTGCTGGCGATGTTTGCCGGATCAGTGCATGCGCAACCGTTGCTGCTCACGGAACTGCCGTCAGGATCGCTCGGCGGCTGGACCGACCTGTACGTTGAAGAGGAACAGGCGCCGGATCTGGCGGCAGCTCAGGAACTGCTGCACGAAGGTAAGTTTCACCCTGTCGATCGGCCGATACTGTCGCAAGGCATCGGCAGCAAACCGCAATGGCTGCACCTCGCACTCATCAACCCCGCTGTCGCTCCCATTTCCCTGAAGCTGTCCGTTGGTACGACCTGGACGGACCGTATCGACGCCTACCTGGTGCATGACGGTCAGCCGACGGTCAGTTGGCTCACCGGTGACGAGCTTCCGCGAGCCCCGGGGCTTACTCAGGGAATAGGTTACATCCTGTCCCCCGCCTTTGCTCCGGGCCGGAGCGATCTGTTCCTGCGCGTGGATTCGACCGACCCGTTGATCTTCCCCATCGAATTGCTGACAGAAGAGCAGGCCAAAGAACAGCAGCAACTAGTGCACTACAGTTACGGCTTCATCTTCGGCTTCATGATGGCGCTCGCTGCCTACAACGCGACCCTGTTCTTCGGGTTGCGCAAACGCAGCCACCTGTACTACGCGGTATACTTGGTCAGCCTGGTCGTGCTGATCGCCTGTTATACCGGACATGGCTTTGCCTGGCTGTGGCCGGATCGGCCGCAAGTGCAACGCTATGCGATCCTGGTCGCGATGGTGATCTACGGCTGTTGCGGATTGTTGTTCGCCAGCCGCTTCCTTTCTCTCAAGGAGCATGCGCCCCGCGCGTTGGGCTTCGTCCGGCTGTTCGCCGCCGCGGGACTGATAGCCATTGCGACCAGCATCCTGCTCGACAGCCAGCTTGCCGCCGCGCTGGTCGCATTCAATTTTGCCGCACTGTTCAGTCTGTCGATGGTCCTGCTCGGCCTTCTCACCATTCGGAACAGCCAGCCGTCCGGCCGTTATTTCCTCATCGCAGCCGTCTTCGGCATGCTCGGTGCGGGCAGCACGACGCTGGCGGTATGGGGCGAGATCCCGTTCAACACGATTACTTACCACGCGCTTGAAATCGGCATGGTGATCGAGGCGACGCTGTTCGCGCTGGCGCTGTCATACCGTTTCAACGAGATGAGCGGCAGCCTCGCCAAGATCAACGCCCTGAACGATCAATTATCCGGAGAGGTGGCCGAACGCAAAAAGATGGAAGAGCAGATACGGCAACTGGCTTTCCACGATACGCTCACCGAGCTGCCCAATCGCCGCCTGCTTCTGGACCGGCTGGAGCAGACCATTGCGGTGAGCCAGCGAAAGAATAGCTACGCCGCGCTGATATTCCTCGATCTGGACAACTTCAAGCCGCTTAACGATATGCATGGGCATGTGGTTGGCGATCTGTTGCTCATGGAAGTCGCGAGAAGGCTGCAGAGTTGCGTGCGGGAATCGGATACCGTCGCGCGTTTCGGCGGCGACGAATTCGTGGTGATGTTGGGTGACCTGGGGGAAGGCAAATCCGGATCGCTCACCCAGGCCCGCATCGTGGCGGAGAAGATCCTTGCTGCCATCTCCGGACCCTATCGGTTCACGCTGGCGCAGGAAGGACAGACGGCGTCCGATATCGAGCACTACTGCACGGCAAGCATCGGTGTGGTCGTATTCACCGACCACATGGGCAGCCCGGATGACCTTATCAGATGGGGGGATAGTGCGATGTATCGGGCCAAAATGGCCGGGCGCAATACGATCCGGTTTTTTGAATCACAGGATTGAGCGAAGGGTGGTCAGCCTGTCGTTTTGAAAGTCCCCGGAAAATAGTCATTCCGCAAGGTGCGTCAGCACAAAACATTAATTTCTGTCACCCCTGCAATATTCCCGTCTGTAATTCGTCTGCACAACTACCTGTAACACAACGCTGATGATCTTCGATTCTTGTACAAGGTCATGAATATAAGCGTGGCAAGGTTTAGAACATAAATTAATTCAGTCGATTGACTTAATCAAATGACTGAATTATTCTGCTTCATATTCAAACAATTCCGGGGCGACACATGGCTGTCAAGAAAGAAACCCGCTGCCTGTTCCTTCAAGCAGCTCAGCGCCTGCTTGGCCATCAACCGAGTACGCAGGAGGAGACGCGCTGGCGCTTGCTGCAAGCCGCTGCCGAAGTGTTCGCTGAAGTGGGTTATCACGCCGCGACCACGCGCGAGATCTGCAAACGGGCCGAGGTCAATCTCGCCTCCATCCATTATTACTACGGCGACAAGGCGGAACTGTACCGGGAAGTGTTCCGCCTGCCTTTCCTGAACGAATGCAACACGTTCGCCACGCTGGATGTCGCGCAAGTCACACTGGAAGAAGCGCTGAGGTCCTTCTACGGCTGGCTGTTTCCGCCGACAGTGGAGGAAGACCCGATGCAGCAGCTCTTCATGCGGCTGCATGCGCGCGAAAACGCCGAGCCCAGCGGCGTGCTGGGGGACGCCATGGTGCAGGCGTTCCGCCCGAATCACGAAAAGATGCAAGCCTTGCTGTGCCGCGAGTTCGGGCTGGGGGAACCCGATGCCGATGTGGACAGGCTGACTTTCGCGGTCATCGGTCTGGCGACCTTCTATTTCCACAACCGCATGGCGCTCGACTATTTCGCGCCGACCCTGGTCAGCGGGCAGAAGGCGCGGGAGACGATGACGGAAAGGCTGGTCGGATATGCCGTCGCGTTGATCGAGGCGGAGCGCAGACGCCGCGCAATCGCAACTGATACGAACACGTAGACCGGCCTGCCAAACCTGCCCGGAAACCGAGATCGTTTTGAAAGGAAGAACCAGAATGAACATGCACATCAAACGCAAACCCCTGATCATCAGTATCGCTTTGCTGGCTTTGGTATTGACGGCAGGTGGCGTGTGGGTGGTCGACACCGGTACCGCCAAGGCCGAGCCGGCTGCACCTGCCGAAAGTCGTCCGGCTTTGACGGTGCGCACGACCGTGCTGCACCAGGACAAATGGGGACGCACGCTGTCGGCCAACGGCAGCATCCTGCCGTGGCAGGAAGCCATCATCAGCGCCCAGGTGCAGGGTGTGCGTCTTGCCGAGGTGAAGGTCAGCATCGGCGACCATGTGAAACAGGGCGATGTACTGGTGACGCTGGACAATTTTGCGCGGCTCAGCGACGACCCGGCGGCGACCCATTCCGCGCAGGGCCGCATCGTTGCGCCCTATGACGGCGTCATATCGGCTGCCAGCGCGAATTCCGGCTCCATGTCCCAGCCCGGGGCCGAACTGTTCCGGCTGATACGCAACGGACGCCTGGAGTGGCGCGCCGAGCTGACAGCGGAAGAGTTGATGCTGTTGCGCAAGGGCATGACGGCTGAGGTCGCGGTGGGCGAAGGCCGCGTCATCAAGGGCACGGTCCGTGCGATCTCGCCCGCGGTGAATTTGCAGACCCGCTACGGTTACGCGCTGGTCACCCTGCCGGACAGCTCCGGGATCGTCGCCGGACTCTTTGCGCGTGGCACGTTCGATATCAGCAACGGCAAGCGGACATTACTGTCTCTGCCGCAATCAGCCGTCCTGCAGCGCGGCAGCATGACTTTCGTGCTGGTGGTGGGTGCAGACAACCATGTGCACGAGCGCGAGGTGAAAGTCGGGCAGCGCAACGGCGACCGTATCGAGATCAAACAGGGACTCAAGCCGGATGAGCCTGTCGTCGAAAGCGGCGGCGCGTTCCTGACCGAGGGGGATGTGGTTCAAGTGGTGAAAGGTCCGGCATGAACGTTTCAGCCTGGTCGATACGCAACCCCATTCCGGCGGTGCTTGGCTTCATCATGCTTACCTTCCTGGGCGTGATGGCGTTCAAGGCCATGAAGATCCAGCTGTTCCCCGACATCGATCTGCCGACGGTGACCGTGACGGCCTCGATGCCCGGCGCCTCTCCGGACCAGATGGAAGCCGAAGTGGCGCGCAAGATCGAGAATGCGCTCGCCAGTGCCCAGGGCCTGAAACATCTGTACACCCATGTCACGGACGGAACCGCCATCGTGTCCGCAGAGTTCAGGCTGGAGCGCGATTCGCGCGAGGCGCTGGAAGACGTGCGCTCGACGGTCACGCGCATCCGCAGCGACCTGCCGAAGGAGATGCTCGACCCGGTCATCACCAAGGTGGAGCTGAGCAGCAAGCCGATCGTGACGTATACCATCGCCGATCCCGAGATGACCGAGGAGGAATTGTCCTGGTTCGTCGACAACAACATCACCAAATTGCTGCTGGGCGTCAAAGGTGTCGGTGCGGTGAATCGCGTCGGCGGTGTGACGCGCCAGATCCGTGTCGAGCTCGATCCGGCCAGGCTGCTGGCGCTGAACATCACGGCCACGGAAGTGTCCACCCAGCTGAGCAAGATACAGCAGGAAGCGCCGGGCGGGCGCACCGATCTGGGCGGCATGGAGCAATCTGTGCGCACCGTGGCGACGGTGCAGACTGCCGAGCAGCTGGCACAGATGGAGATCAGCATCCGCGACGGCCGCCGCATACGCCTCGACCAGATAGCCGACGTCAGCGACTCCAACGCCGAACGGCGCTCGGCCGCGCTGCATGACGGCAGGGAAGTGGTCGGGTTCGAGATCGTCCGTTCGCTGGGTGCCAGCGATGTCGAAGTGGGGAACGGTGTGGCCAGGGCGCTCGCAACCCTGAAGCAGACGCACCCGCAGGTCACCGTGGAGCGCGTATTCAACACGGTCGACCAGGTGTACGAGACCTACAAGGGCTCGATGGAGATGATCTTCGAGGGCGCGCTGCTGGCGGTGATCGTGGTGATCTTCTTCCTGCGCAACACGCGCGCCACGATCGTGGCGGCGACCGCTTTGCCGCTGGCGGTCATTCCCACGTTCGCGGTCATGTATGTGTTTGGTTTCACCATCAACCTGGTGACGTTGCTGGCATTGTCGCTGGTGGTCGGGGTGCTGGTGGACGATGCCATCGTCGAGATCGAGAACATCATGCGCCATCTGGAGATGGGCAAGACGCCCTACCAGGCGGCGATGGAGGCGGCCGACGAGATCGGTATGGCGGTGATCGCGACGACCTTCACGCTGGTCGCGGTGTTCCTGCCGACGGCCTTCATGAGCGGGATACCGGGCAAGTTCTTCGTGCAGTTCGGCTGGACGGCGGCCGTGGCGGTGCTGTTCTCGCTGGTGGTGGCACGCTTGCTGACGCCGATGATGTCGGCTTATTTCCTGCGCCCGCGTACGCTGCATGCGACGCCGAAGTGGCTCGAGATCTATCTCAAATGGGCGCAATGGTGTCTCGGGAACCGCCTGAAGACGCTGGCCATGACCGCCGTGTTCTTTGTCGGTTCATTCGTCCTGGCCGGGACATTGCCCACGGCTTTCCAGCCCAAGGACAACCTGTCACAGACCCAGGTGACGCTGACCCTGCCGCCGGGGAACCGCTTCGACCAGACTTACGCGCTGGCCGAGCAGGCGCGCCACATCATCATCAAGAATCCGAACGTGACGCTGGTCTATACCGCCATCGGCGCCGGATCAACGGGCGGGAACGTGTTCGAGCCGAGCGGGGCATCCGACGTGCGCAAGGCCACGCTGTCCATCCAGTTGAAACCCCGGGAGGAACGGAAATTGCGCAAGCAACAGATCGAGGATCAATTGCGCGAGGCGTTGATGGTGCTGCCCGGCGTGCGCTTCAAGGTCGGGCTGGGTTCTTCCTCGGACAAATACCAGCTGGTGCTGACCAGCGAGAACAGCGAACTGCTGAGCCAGTACGCGCTGAAAGTGGGGCAGGAACTGCGCACGATCCACGGCATCGGCAACGTGGTGTCGAACTCCAGCGTGCTGCGCCCGGAACTGGTTGTGCGCCCCGACTTTGCCCGTGCGGCCGACCTGGGTGTGACTTCCAGCCAGATCGCCGAGACTCTGCGGGTGGCCACCAATGGCGATTACGACCAGTCGCTGGCCAAGCTCAACCTGCCGGACCGGCAACTGCCCATCGTGGTGAAGCTGCGCGACGACGCGCGCCAGGACATCCAGCTGCTGTCGCACCTGGTGGTGCAGGGCTCGCGCGGACCGGTGCTGCTCGGCAGTGTGGCGAGCCTCAGCCTGGAGAGCGGTCCGGCCGAGATCGACCGCTACGACCGCCAGCGCAACATCTCCTTCGAGATCGAACTTGCGGGGCAGCCGCTGGGCAAGGTGCAGGCAGCCGTGCTGGCCCTGCCTTCCATCAAGAACATGCCCGCCGGGGTTGAACTGGCGCCGATCGGCGATGCGGAAATGATGCAGGAACTGTTCGCCAGTTTCGGCCTGGCGATGTTCACCGGCGTGATGTGCATCTATATCGTGCTAGTGCTGCTGTTCAGGGACTTCATGCAGCCGGCCACAATATTGTGCGCGCTGATACTGTCGGTTCCCGGCGCGTTCCTGGCCTTGTTCCTGACGCACACCGCGATCTCGATGCCGTCCATGATCGGCATCATCATGCTGATGGGGATCGCCACCAAGAATTCGATCCTGCTGGTGGAATATGCCATCGTTTCGCGGCGCGAACGCGGCATGACCCGCGGCGAAGCCTTGCTGGATGCCTGCAAGAAGCGCGCACGTCCGATCGTGATGACGACCATGGCGATGGGCGCGGGTATGATGCCGGTGGCGCTCGATCTCGGGGTGGGCGACGGCAGCTTCCGCTCGCCGATGGCGATCGTGGTGATCGGCGGCCTGATCACGTCGACCTTCCTGAGCCTGCTGGTGATCCCGGTGGTGTTCACCTATGTGGATGATCTGATCGAATGGATGCGTTCCCTGGTCAAAAAATTCAGCATGGCACGGGCCGTGCATTAATCGTTTAGCCTGACCTGAAGATTGGAGCACGCATTGAAATATTCCATAGTGACGATGAGCATCCTTCTGGCGCTGGGGATACAGTTCCCGGTGCAGGCTGCCGATCTGGTCGATGTCTACCATGCGGCGCAGAGCCAGGACGCGGTATTCGCTTCCGCACGCGCTGCGCGGCAAGCGGGCGAGGAAAAATTGACGCAAGGGCGCTCCCTGTTGCTGCCCAGCGTCACCTTCAACGCGAATACGACCAGCAACGACGTGACGATCGACTATGGAACGGCATCGCCGATTTTTGTCAGCGGGGGCATGAGATACAACACCCACGGTTACGGCGTCAATCTGGTGCAGCCGCTGTTCCGTGAACAGAATTGGGCGGCATACAACCAGTCCGAGCTGCAGGTGGCGATATCCGAAGCGCAGTTCAAGCTTGCCGAGCAGGACGTGATCCTGCGCAGCGCGCAAACGTATTTCGACGTGCTGATCGCCCAGGATACGGTACAGCTGACCGCGGCGCAGAAAACTGCCATCGCGGAGGATCTCGATCAGGCGAAGCACAACTTCGAGGTGGGTTCGGCCACGGTCACGGACACGTATGAAGCACAGGCGCGTTACGACCTGATCGTTGCCCAGGAACTGGCTGCCGCAAGCAATCTGGAGATCAAGCGGCGCACCCTGCAGAAATTGATCAACGCCGATGTAAACGACCTGAACGCGTTGAGCGGCGCATTCAAGCTGGAGACACCCGATCCGGCCGATATTCAGAAGTGGGTTAACGTTTCGCAACAGGGCAACTTCCAGATCGTCCAGGCTGAGGCGGCCTATCAATTGGCAGAGCAGGAGGTGGCGCGCAGTCGCGGCGGAAACCTGCCCACAGTCGACCTGGTGGCGAGCTACGGTTCGAGCATCGCGACCGGCGGCGTGTTTGGAGCGACCGATACCCGCAGTACCGCGATAGGCGTGCAACTCAACATCCCGCTTTTCCAGGGTGGATCGATACAATCCAGGTGGCGTGAGGCCGAGGCGAATCGCGAAAGAGCCAGGCAGGACCTGGAAAACACGCGCCGCAACGTGGAGTTGCAGACCCGCCAGGCCTATCTGGGTGTGGTCAGCGGTATCGCCCAAGTGCAGGCGTTGCAACAGGCATTGACGTCCAGCGAAAGCCTGCTGGATGCCAGCAAGGTGGGGCATGAAGTCGGTGTGCGCACCAATCTGGACGTGCTGAACGCGCAGCAGCAACTGTTTTCGACAAAACGCGACTTATACCAGGCCCAATACAGCTACCTGCTCAGCCAGTTGCGCCTGAAAGCGGCGGCGGGCAACCTGGCCGAGGCGGATATTGTCGGCGTCAACCGGTCTCTTCATCAAACGCAGTAGGTCGAGGTCTTGAGCATCGCCTCGAACTCCTGCGCCGGGAGCGGATGCGAGAAGAAATGGCCTTGTCCGTAATCGCATCCTGCCGCGGCAAGCAGGTGGCGCTGCGTTGCGGTCTCGATTCCTTCGGCGATCACCTTCAGCCCCAGTTTGTGCGCCATCACGATGATGGCCTCGCATAAAGCCATGTCGTCCGAGGTGGCGGTCAGGTTGCGCACGAAGCTGCGGTCGATCTTGATGTAGTCGATGTCGAATTTCTTGAGATAGGACAGCGAAGAATAACCTGTGCCGAAATCGTCCAGCGCGACCTGGATGCCGGCATCGCGCAAGTCGAGCAGCTTTGCCTGGACGGCGTCGGTCGCATCCAGCAGCAATCCCTCCGTGATCTCGATCGAGATGCATTCTCCGGGCAGACCCAGTTTCTGCAGGTGGGGCAGCCATTCCCGGAAGTAGTGGTCGTCATTGCGGAACTGGATCGGCGATTTGTTCACGCTGATCTGGAATTCGGGATGATGTGTCTCGCGCAGGCGCTGCACCTGGACGGCGGCTTCCCTGAACACCCAGTCGCCGATCTCGACGATCATTCCCGACTCTTCCGCCAGCATGACGAACTCTGCCGGGTTGATCAGTCCGCGCGAGGGATGTTGCCAGCGTATGAGTGCCTCGGCCTTGTGGATGCTGCCGCTGCCCATTTCGACGATGGGATGATAATGCAGGCGGAACTGGTTGTCGGAGAGCGCCCCGCGCAGATCGTTGATCAGGTGCATGCGATTCAACGCAGCTTCCTGCAGGCCGTGGGTGAAATAGCTGTACCGGTTGCGTCCCGCGCTCTTGGAGGCGTACATCGCCTGATCCGCGTTGCTCATCAGTATTTCCAGGTTGGCAGCGTCATTGGGGTAGAGCGTGATGCCGATGCTGGCCGAGACATAGGCGGTATCCTTGCCTATCTTGAACGGGGCGACCAGCGCGTCGATGATGGTCTGCGCGATACGCTCGATGCAAGTCGGGTCGTCCAGTTCGGACAGGATGACGGTGAATTCGTCCCCGCCCAGCCTGGCGACAGTGTCCGATTCCCGCACGCATCCTGCGATGCGTTGTGCCGCTTCAGTCAGCAGGATGTCGCCCTTGTCGTGGCCCAGGGTATCGTTGACCTCCTTGAATTTGTCCAGGTCGATGAACATCAGTGCCAGCGGCGATCCGTCGCGGTTGGACTTCTTGATCTCATATTCGAGCCGGTCCTGGAACATGCGGCGGTTGGGCAGCGCAGTGAGCGGATCGAAGTTGGCCTGTTTCCAGATGGTCTCTTCCGAACGCTTTTTCTCGGTGATGTCCTGGCTGACGCCGGTCAGCTTGAACTTGAACCCCTGTTCATCGTTCAACGATTTAAAACGGATCCTCATCCAGCGTATGCTGCCGTCCGCACTCAGGGTGCGTACCTCGGTCTCGACCACGAAATCGGCTTCCCTGGAATCGAGCTCCAGCTGGATATGGTCGCTGATGCGATGTGCGTCCTCGGGATGCAGGAAGCGTCTGGCGAAATCCTCATAGGAAAGCCGATATCCTCCGACTTCTTCGGCGGTGGTCGAGTGCAGCGAATAGTACTGGTCGTTGAACGTGAACTCGCTGGTGAGCACGTTGTATTCCCAGTAACCCAGGCTTGATATCTTCGCGGCGAGCGCCAGTTCGTCATGGGTCTTGGCCAGTTCCGCCGTGCGCTTTCCCACTTCCCTTTCGAGCCTGTCCTGATGACGGAGCAGGCTTTCGTCGCGTTCCTGAATCTCGCTCAGCATGTGGTTGAACGCCATGATCAGTTCGCCGATCTCGTCGTTCGTGTGTTGCGGTACGCGCAGCTCATAGGTCTTTTCGCTGGCGATCGTGCGCGCCGTGTCGGCGACGTTCCGGATCGGCTGTGAAATGACGCCCTGCAAACGGATCGCCAGGATGTAGATCACGAGCAGCGACAGGGCGGCGACGACCAGCCCCGTTTCCAGGTCGATCAGGTGGTTGTGCCAGATATCGGTGAGGTCGGCATGCAGCAGTATGTATCCGACCCGTTCCCCGCCGCGTGTGATGGGGCGGTACAGGTCGGCACTCCTCGACCAGAGTTCGGAGCGTGTCTGCTGGGTGTCCACTTGATAGTCGGCAGGAACCGGTTTGATCACGCCATGGCGATTCCACGCGGCGAGTGCATTGCCGTCGGCATCCATCAACCATGCCGAGTCGATCTCGCGATGGCCTTGCAGGGATTCGAGCATGCGCCTGGCTTCGTTACGGTCGTCGAACACCAGTGCGGCCTGGGCATTTTCTGCCAGGATTTCGGAGATACCGGAGAGTTGCTGCAACGATTCTTTCTGGCTGCTGCGCAGGGAGCTTGCAAACAGTGCAGAAAAACCGAGCAGCAGGCAGATCGTGCTGCTGAGCATGATCAGGAAAACGAGCTTTTTGCTCAGGGACCAATCGGACAAGTTCGGGAAGATATCCATAACCATCATTTTCCGAAGATATTGGCAGCCAGGTTCAGCATCTGGCTGGAAAGTCTCAGTCCCGCTATCCGGATCGACGCGAGATTGATGTCGAACTGTACCTTATATTCACGGTAGATCAGTCCGATATTGCCCCCACGCTCGGCGAAGTTCGGTATGTCCGAGATGGTCAAAACAGGTTTTCCGGCCAGAGATTTGAGGGTGGGAATGAAGCGGCGCTGTTCCTGCTGGTCGATGTACAGCACATGGCATGAGCTTAAAGCCTCGCTATTGTCGCCTAGCGGACGGATTTGCAACTCGTAAGCGCCCACTTTGCGCCCATTCACGGTCGAGAGCGTTTCCTGTAGGTCGGCATTTCCCATCACGCACAGCGTGATCCTGTCCCCGGATTTTACATAAGCGGTTGGCCATTCCGCAAACTTGATGAAGTTCAGTATGTATGCCGACTCGACTTGTATCTCCGATAGCTCGGCGCGGCACGGTTGTGAACTCATGCCGGCAAGAAAAAGCAAAGCCAGACAGAAGCGCGCCGGATAGTTCATGCGGCGATCATGCATTCCGGAATGGTCGCGTCTGTTGCCGGCTCATCGGATATGCCATAGCGCTTTCAGGTAGACCGTGCGTTGCGGCACGATCGGGAGGGAAGGCATGTAGTCCGGGTAGATCTGCAATTGCTGTCTGGACAGCAGGTTCTGCAGCGTGAGCGAGAGTTCCAGTGCTGCGCTCAACTGTTCCGCGAGCCGCAGGTCCAGCTCGTTCCTGGCATCGATCGGCACCGTACCCACCGCACCGGAGACGAATCCGGTGTTGGACAGGCCGCCGATCCGGCGCAGCCAGAGATCGAAGTGGATATCCTGCGTGAAGTTGTAGGACGAGCGGAGCGAACCCTGGTAGTTCGGGCTGTTGCCGTAGACGACGCCGCTGTTGTCGGGGCCCCCGTCCAGCCACATGCGCGAGGCGTTGATCTGCAACCGCCAGTCGGCAACGGGGGTCCACTCGGTGGACAGCTCGATCCCGCGGGTGCGCACCGGCAGGATATTGCCGCGATTGATGGTCAGGCACAGGCCGGGTGTGCTTGCCGCAAGGCCGAAATTGGCCATCGCGGCGGTACAGGACGGGTCGACGGGCAAACCGGTAAAGCCCGCGTAGGTATTGGCCGCCATCGTCTGGTTCAGGATGCCGAAGACGCCGTCATACCGGCTCACGTAGGCAGTCAGGTCGGAATAGAAATTCGGCGTCCATTGCGCCCGGTGGCCGGCTTCGACCGTGCGGACGTTTTCATTGCCGAAATTGGACAGTTCTCCGGGCGCGGCGTAAAGCAGCACCGGCAGCGTGCCCGGGCCGGTCGCCGGCACGGCGCCAGGGTAGGCGCCGATCGCGCGGTCGACGATGCTCGGAGACCGGACCGTCTTCGACCAGGCGAGCCAGAGCGAGTGTTTTTCGTTCGGTGTCCAAAGCGCGCGAATCGATGGTTGCGGAGCCGTTCCCCCGTAGGTCTGCCTTTCAACCCGCACACCCGCCTGCACGTTGAATTGATGCGGAACGAGCGTCCATTCGTCCTGCGCAAAGAGACTGGCGAGATTGACCGTGATGTACGGCTGCGACGAAGTCAGGAACCCGGTCGCCCTCATTGTCTCCTGGTGCCTGCTCTGGCGGTAATTGCCGCCCCACACGATGTCGTGCGACTCCCCGAGCGGGAAGCGATGTTGCGCATCGATATCCACAGTGGTGTGGTTGTCGCTTTCGCCGACAACCGAGCCCTGGAATTTTTCCACATAGGTCTGGATACGCACTTCACCGCCGCCATCGGTGGTCTGGTCGAGACGTCCGAGCAGATCCCCGCCGTTCTTTGTCGAAATAAAGGGAACAAGCCGTGCCGTTCCGTATTGGGCGGGATTGTAGGCGGCAGCCGGATCGAATGTGGGGACGAGCCAGGGATCGCCGCTCTTGGACTCGTAAATACGGCCCGTGAAAAGCCAGCGCGTATCGACGCCATCCGGCTTGTCATAGCGAAAGTCCAGAGATGTGTCGTTCCACTGGTTCTGGGCGTCCTTGCCGTCGACTTCCTTGCCACCGTCGCGTCGCTGGTCGTTGACCGTCACGCGGAAGGCAGAGCCGTCCTCCATCTTTGCACCGTAGCGCAGGGCCGTCCCTGCTTTGCCGGTGGAGGTGCCGACGTGGCTGTCGACCAGCCAGCCGGAGGTGTCCTGTGCGCGCTTGGTGATGATGTTGACCACGCCGTTGACCGCGTTGGATCCCCATGCCAGTCCGGCTGAGCCGCGTATGACCTCGATGCGGCTGATCTCTTCCATCGGGATGTTCTCCGCTTCCCAGATGACGCCGCCATAGAGCGAGCTGTAGATCGAACGGCCGTCGACCATGACCAGCAGTTTGTTGGCCATGCGTCCGTTGAAACCGCGTATGGACACGGCCCAGGTATTGTTGCTCATGCTGGCGACCTCGACCCCGGGCGCCAGACGCAGCGCTTCAGGGATCGACAGGGCGCCGGAGCGCCTGATGTCGGACGCGGAGATGACGAAAACGGCGGCGGCGGTGTTGGAAACGGACTGGCTCTTGCGGGAAGCGGTCTCGACCCCGACTTTCATCAGGTCGCCCAGGCTCAGGTCCGGCCATTGTTCTTCCTCGGCGTACGACGTGCCGGCGCACGACGCGGCAAGCAGTATGCCGGCCATCGCCGGGCCGCATAGTGTGAATTCCTTCATAACCCTCCCTGCGGGCATGTTCTATTTGATCCTGGCGATTCCCGATGAGGGGTCGCGGTGCCCTGCAGTCTATAGGGTTAATTATTCCACAGATTTGATCGTTTCGTGTTCGTGCGCTCCGCCTGGCCCGGCCTTGCGTTCCAGCACAGCCGCGAAGAACCCGTCGGTGTTGTGCTGTTGCGGGTTGAGTTGCAGATAGTCGCCCATCGCCAGCTCGATGTGCTGTTGCCGCAGCACGTCGCCTGCGGGAAGCAGGGCGAAATCGGGATGCGTGGCGAGGAAGGCCTCCACGATGGCCTGGTTCTCCTCGTGCAGCAGGCTGCATGTGGCGTAGACCAGGCGTCCACCCTGTTTCAGCAGCCGTGCCGCGGAGTCCAGGATCGCCGCCTGTTTCACATTCAGCTCGGCCACGCTTTGCGGCGACTGGCGGAACTTCAGGTCCGGGTTGCGGCGCAGCGTGCCGAGCCCGCTGCAGGGCGCATCCACCAGTACGCGGTCGATCTTGCCCGCAAGGCGTTTGACCTTGCTGTCGTTCTCGTGGGCGATGAGCTGGGGCTGCACGTTGGACAGGCCGGAGCGCTTCAGGCGCGGCTTCAGGTTGGTGAGGCGCTTTTCGGAAACGTCCCATGCATACAACCGTCCTTGCGAATTCATCATCGCGCCGAGCATCAGCGTCTTGCCGCCTGCGCCGGCACAAAAATCCACCACCATATCGTTGCGCTTCGGCGCGAGCAGCAACCCCAGCATCTGGCTGCCTTCGTCCTGCACTTCGAATTTGCCGGTCAGGAACAGCGCGTGTTTGTTCAAAGCCGGTTTGTACTTGAGGCGGATGCCCACGGGCGACCAAGGGGTGGCTTGCGCATCCAGCCCTTCGGCCTGCAGGGCTTGCAGCACCTCGTTGCGGTTCGCCAGCAAGGTGTTCACGCGCAGGTCCAGCGGGGCCGGCTGCTGCATGGAGCGGCCCAGTTCAAGGATCTCGACATCGCTATGCCGGGCACGCAATTTATCGACGATCCATTCCGGCAACTCGGCCTGGATGGACAAAGGCAGTCCGTCGGCAGCGATGGCTTTGACCTTGCCCAGCCATTCTGCCTCCTTAGCCTTGAGCAGGGGTTCCAGTTCGCGCAGGTTGTAACCGCCGAACCTGATCCAGTAGGACAGCGCCATGCGGCGTGCCGTGGCCTGGCCTTTATCGAGTGTGCAGGCGTATTCGAGCAACAGGCGGTGGCGCAGGACACCGAACAGGGTTTCCGCCACCAGCGAGCGCTCGTTGGAGCCGATGCGTTCGGCCTGGAAGAAATGGCGCAATACGGCATCGGCCGGATGTTCCATTTTCAGCGTATTGCGCAAAGCCTGTATGACCAGGTCGAGGCGGTATTCAGTTAACAACATCTTTTCTCACTCCTTCTTCTTCCGACACGCGGATGTCGGTGATGACAGCCTCGCCGGAGACTTCACCGTTCTTTTCTGTAAATCTCAATTTTACCGGGAACAAGCGGTATTCACGTGCCAGCCAGATATCCAGCCCTTCTTCGTTTGCAGCATGCATCTTGTGGAGATGCACGGTCAGCAGCTTTCCGAGAGGCGTATCGATGGTTTCGTCGACGGTGACGCCGAACTGGTAATGTTCGATCTTCTTTCCGTTGCACACCGAGACAGCAGCGACCTCCGTATGCGCCAGCGGGGGAAACTGGTACATGACGCTCAGGATGTCCTGCGTTTCCGGCGGCAGCACCACGTCCTTGCCATTCGAGAAGTGAGCGCGCTGCCCGGTATGGTCGAATTCCACCGCATTGCGTTGCTTGCCGAGTCTTTCCTTGCGCTCCTCCGCGAACAGTTCAGGTTGCAGGCCGCCCTTGCCGTAGCGACCGCTGCTGTACTGGTCAAGCTCGTAGCTTTTGAACAGTCTGGCGATACCGACAGTCGAGGTCGTGGCTTGTAGCACGTAACGGCCGTCGTCGATGTCCAGCGTGTGTATTGCTTCGCCAATGCGGAAACTGCTGGTGCCCTTGTTGATGGCAAACGTGAGCCGGGCATGCATGGGCAACGGGGGCCGGTCGGTCGGCTTTTCGGCGTCAGTCGCAAGTGTCCCCGTTTCGACGGGAGCACTGGCGACGGCAGGCTCGCTCGCGGCAACAGGTGTGCTTGCTGCTGGAATGATAGCCTGTGGCAGAGTTTCAGGCTTGGGCTCGGGCGCAGGGGCCGGCTCAATCTGCTTTGCCGCAGGCCTGGTTTTGCGTTTCGGCTTGGACCTGGCTGGGGCGGAAGGCAGCGCTTCAAGCCTGGCGGTCAGTTGCGGCAACGCGGGGCTGAAATCCGGCAATCGTATGTTCGGTCCCCACAGCACGAGGCTGTGTAACAGCAATGAGACGACGACGGCAAAAGCGACGCGTCGCGATACCGTGTCCAGCCTGAAGCTCACCGGGAGATGCTCAATGCGGTGAGGACTTGTGTCAATTGATCGCCGTTGTCCTCGGTCAATATGATCTTGCAGGGGAAGTTGCCATTCTTTACCGACAGCCAGATCTCCGTTTTCCAGGCGGTCGCTTCAGGCGGTGTGCTCAGGTACAGGGTTTCCTGGACGCCCATCGGGGTGGTCAGCGTTTGCCCGGCTTGTATCAGGTAGCGGCGCGTGTCGATCTTGCTGCCGTTGGTGATCTGCATGGTCAGCTCTTTGCGTTGGTTCAGCAGATGCACATAAGGGAACTGGTACAGCACGCTCAAACGGTCTTGCGTCTCTGGAGGCAAGGGTATGGAACGCTGGCCTTGACGGTCGCTGAGCTCCAGATTGGACTTTTTCCAATCGAAGGTTGCTGCGGCATTCCTGATGGTTTCCTTCGATCGCTTATAGGTATAGGTATGCGGACGCAGGCCATGTGCGGTCACTTCACCCTCGCTGGTGACTTCGATCGTCTCCGGTTTGAGCGCGGCCAGCAGCCCGAGCGGCTTGGTCGCGCTCACGATGCTGTAACGATTGCCGGTGCGTGTGAATTTCTCGGTGATCAGGGCGATCTTGATGCCTCTGGTGCTCACCTCGTAAGTCGCTTCGATCTGCCGTGCGGGTGCCGCGGCGAACAGTGCGGGAGCGGAGCACCATAGCAATAGCGCGACGAGGATGCGCATGGCTTATTCCAGACCCGGGAAGACGAGTGCGGCGCCCGGTTGTTCAAGGCGGTCGCTGGCGGTACGGCTTTCTTTGTTCAACCAGACCTGGCCGCGGCACAGCCAGCGTATGGCCTGCGCATAGACGCGGTGCTCCTCGCCCAGTACGCGCGCAGACAGGGACTCCGGAGTGTCATCGCGCAATACCGGCACTGCCGCCTGGATGATGATGGGGCCATGATCGAGCGTGGGGGTGACGAAATGCACCGTGCAGCCGTGTATCTTGATGCCGTCCCGTAACGCGCGTTCATGCGTGTCGATGCCGGGATAGGCCGGCAGCAGCGACGGGTGGATGTTGATCAGCTTGCCGCGATAGCGCTCGACGAAATGGTCGGTGAGGATGCGCATGAAACCCGCCAGCGCGATCACATCGGGCGCATGCCGGTCGATCGCCGCCGCCAGCGCGGCATCGAAGGACGCGCGGTCCGCATAGTCCCGGTGGGGCACCACGGCGGTCGGGATGCCGCGCGTCCTCGCGATCTCCAGCCCTTGTGCGTCGGCGCGGTTGCTGATCACCGCGGCGATGCGGCAGGGCAGGTCCGCCTCCAGCAGCGCCTGCATGTTGCTGCCGCGGCCGGAGATGAGGATGACGACGCTTTTCACGGCTCAGCTGACTTGGGTCTGATGCTCGTCGCCGTTACGCGCGCGGATGACGCCGATGCGCGACACCGTCTCGCCCACGGACTGCAGGTGCCCGATCGCCGCATCCGCATCCTGGAGGCTGACCACGACCACCATGCCGATGCCGCAGTTGAAGGTACGGAACATCTCCTGCTGCGCCACGTTGCCGCCCTCGCGCAGCCAGTGGAACAGCTTGGGCATCTGCCAGGTCTTGCTGTCGATGTCGGCGACTACGTTGGCAGGCAGCACGCGCGGCACGTTCTCGGTGATGCCGCCGCCGGTGATGTGTGCCATGCCTTTCACCGTGATCTTTGCCATCAGACTCAGCAGCGGCTTCACGTAGAGGCGGGTGGGGGCCATGATGCAGTCGGCCAGCGTGCGCTCGCCGTCGAACTTGGCGTTCAGGTCGGGTTTGCTGCGCTCGATGATCTTGCGGACGAGGGAATAGCCGTTGGAGTGCGCGCCATTGGAGGCCAGCCCCAGCACCACGTCGCCGGCCTTGATGTGCTCGCCGGTGATGATCTTGCTCTTTTCCACCACGCCGACGGCGAAGCCGGCCAGGTCGTATTCGCCCACCGGGTACATGCCCGGCATCTCGGCGGTCTCGCCGCCGATCAGCGCGCAGCCGGAATCTTCGCAGCCCTTGGCGATACCCTTGATGACTTCGGTGGCGGCGGGCACGTCGAGCTTGCCGCAGGCAAAGTAGTCGAGGAAGAACAGCGGTTCGGCGCCCTGCACCAGGATGTCGTTCACACTCATGGCGACGAGGTCGATGCCGACGGTGTCGTGGCGGTTCAGTTCGAATGCCAGTTTCAACTTGGTGCCCACGCCGTCGGTGCCGGAGACCAGCACCGGCTCCTTGAATTTCTTCGAAATCTCGACCAGGCCGCCGAAACCGCCGATGCCGGACAGCACCTCGGGACGCATGGTGCGCTTGGCAAAGGGTTTGATGTTCTCGACCAGCTGGTCGCCCGCATCGATATCGACACCTGCATCGCGGTAGGAAAGGGAATTGGACGGGGTGCTCAAGTTGAGTTCTCGCTTTCTTAAAGGTAAAGTGCGGCACGTTTTCAAGCTGCGAATTTTACCCGAAATGACCCCATCCCGCTTTGCTGCCTTGCAATGCCATGCTCACTCTGCCGTTTTGAGCCCGCAAGGAATCTGTCTGCCGAAAGAACTGCACAACAAGCCATGACGCAATTGCTATTGGGCATCGCCCCGGAATGGATACCCACGCTGGACAATTTCATTGTCGGGCGCAACGTCGAGCTGCTTGCCGTTTTGCGCCAAGCGCTGGCCGCGGCGCAGGGCGAGAGCGGCCTGTATATATGGGGCGAAACGGGTAGCGGCAAGAGCCACCTGCTGCAGGCCGCGATCGAACAGGCTCGGGCATCGGGGCTGTCCGCGCTCTACGCGCGCGGCAAAGTGCCGGACGCCGCCCAAGTGGTTGCGATAGACGATGTCGAAAGGCTGGATGACGAGGGGCAAATCGACCTGTTCGCCCTCTATAACCGGGTGCGCGAAAACGGCGGTGTGCTGCTGGCGAGCGGTATGCAGGCACCCGCGTTCCTGTCCCTGCGCGACGACTTGCGTACCCGCCTCGGCTGGGGGCTGGTCTATCAGGTCCATGCGCTGAGCGATACCGAAAAGGCGCAGGCCCTGCAGCAACACGCGCGGGCACGCGGTTTCGAATTGCCGAATGAAGTGACGACCTATCTGTTGCGCCATGGGCGGCGCGACCTGCCTGCCTTGCTGGCGACGCTGGACGCGCTGGACGAGCGTTGCCTGCGCCTGAAGCGTGCCGCTTCCGTGCCCCTGCTGAAAGAAGTGATGCGCGGCGATCCGGCTGTGTAGCAACTCTGTTACAAATCTGAGAGAATCGGCCGCGGAGGGTGATGCGTAATCAAATAAATACAAAAAACGATTGTGATTCTTAAATCATTTGAGGGATGTATATGAAGAAACAGATTTTGTTGGCGGCAATCATGGCGGTAGTCTCTGTGCCCGTTTTTGCAGATACGGGTGTTGAGGCTCAGCTGTCTACGTTGGGTTACGGCGTGGGAGTGGGATTCCAGGCGACGGACTCGGTAGTGGCCCGCATCGGCATCAACCAGTTCAATAAAACCTATACGACGACTTCGGGCTCGGTAAATTACAGCGGTAATCTGAAGCTTTCCAGTGCCGATCTGCTAGCGGATTGGCACCTGTTCGGGGGCGTGACGCATCTTACCGCTGGACTGGTCTACAACAACAACAAGGTCGATTTGACCTCCACCGGCGCTTACACAATCAATGGAACGCCCTATACCGGCACGCTGAACTCTTCCGTAACCTTCAACAGGGTTGCACCGTACCTGGGTTTCGGATGGGGCGGTCAGATGAAGAACAAGGGACTATTCTTCAATTCGGATATTGGCGTCCTGTTTCAGGGCACTCCGAAAACATCCGTTTCCGGCAGCGGTAATGCTACAGCCGATGCCACAGCCCAAGCAGACTTGCAGAACAGCCTGAAGAACTTCAAGTACTACCCGGTGATCTCAGTCGGCATCGGTTACGCATTCTAGATCCATCAAGCAGGCTGTTCGGAAGCCAGGCCGTGTAGGATTCAGGCCTGGCTTCCTGTTTTGGGAGAGTTGTGGTGAATCTGGCTTTATTCGATCTGGACAATACCCTGTTGAGCGGCGACAGCGATTTCGAGTGGTCGCAGTTCCTGGTCGAGCAGGGCGTGCTTGAGCGCGAGCTGTTCGAGGCGAAGAACCTCGCGTTCTACGAGCAATACAAGGCAGGCACGCTGAATATCACGGAATTCCTCGACTTCCAGCTCAAGCCGTTGTCGCACCATGCGCGCAAGGTACTGGACGGGTGGCACGAGGAGTTCATGCGCTGCAAGGTGCGTCCCATGATGGGGCAGGCGGCGCGCGACCTGGTGGCCAGGCATCAATCGGGGGGCGACGTGTGCGTGATCGTCACTGCCACCAACAGTTTCGTGACTGCTCCCATCGCGCGGGAATTCGGCGTGGAGCACCTGATCGCCACCGATCCTGAACAGATAGGCGGCGAATTCACCGGGCGTGTCTCCGGGGTGCCGAGTTTTCGCGAAGGAAAAGTCGTGCGCATGGAGAGTTGGCTGGCCGAACGCGGCTGGGACTGGGGGAGCTTCGACGAGTCGTGGTTCTACAGCGATTCCCTGAACGACCTGCCCTTGCTTTCCAGGGTGAAGCGCCCTGTTGCGGTCGATCCTGACGCGACCTTGCGCGCGCATGCCGAAAAACAAGGCTGGGCGGTCATCTCGCTGCGTTGAAAGGCCCAAGGGTAGGGGCGGTGTATAATCAGGCCTGATGTCCATAGGATCGCCGCCCTCGCGGCGATTTCAACTTTTACTGACGATGATAAAACGACTGATTAAACGGGTATTCGGTAAAGCTGCTCCGGTACGTGTGGTGGGCGCAGCGCATGTGATCCCCTTTGACGAACACAAGGTGGGCAGCGACGGCATCAGCTACGGCGCGAAACGGGTGACGGACGGACTGCAGGCGGCCGGATTTCAGGCCTTCGTGGTTGGCGGTGCGGTGCGCGACCTGTTGCTGAACCGCCAGCCCAAGGATTTGGACGTGGCCACCGATGCCACCCCGGAAGAGGTGAAGCGCGTGTTCCGCCGTGCGCGCATCATCGGGCGGCGTTTCCGGCTGGTGCATGTGATGTTCGGGGAGGAAACGGTGGAGGTCTCCACCTTCCGTCGCGCCATCGAGGCTGAGGATGCGGAGACCGACGAGCACGGGCGCATCCTGCGCGACAACGAGTTCGGCGACCAGCAGCAGGACGCGGCACGGCGCGACTTCACCGCCAATGCGCTGTTCTACGACCCCGCCACGCAGGAGATATTCGATTACCACCGCGGCTACGAAGATATCCGCGCCAACACCCTGCGCATGATCGGCGACCCGGAAGTGCGTTACCGCGAAGACCCGGTGCGCATGCTGCGCGCGGTGCGTCTCTCGGCCAAGCTGGGCATGAAACTGGATCCATCCACTGCGGCACCGATCTCGAAAATGAAGGCGCTGTTGAGCAATGTGCCGGAAGCGCGCCTGTTCGACGAGATGCTCAAGCTGTTGCTGTCCGGCCAGGCCATGCCCTGCGTGAAGAAGCTGCGTGCCATGGAACTGCATCACGGTATGCTGCCGATGCTGGACGTGATCCTGGAGCAGCCGATGGGCGAGAAGTTCGTCATGCTGGCGCTGCAGAACACCGACCAGCGCATCGCCGAGGAAAAGCCCGTTTCGCCGGCATTCCTGTTTGCCGCGCTGTTGTGGCACGAAGTGCTGGCGGCATGGAAAGCCCGGCAGGAAGCGGGCGAGCGTCCGGTCGCGGCGATGCATGCGGCAATGGACGACGTGCTGGACCGGCAGCGCGCGCAGCTCGCCATCCCGCGCCGCTACGACACGGTGATGAAGGAGCTGTGGCTGCTACAGCCGCGCTTCGAGCAACGCGGCGGGCAACGCCCGATACGCTTGCTGGCGTTGCCGCGCTTCCGTGCCGCTTATGATTTCCTGTTGTTGCGTTGCCAGAGTGGCGAAGTGGAAGCGGAGCTGGGTACGTGGTGGGAAGAGTTCCAGCATGCCGGTGACGAGCGCCGCGCCGAGATGTTGCTGCCGGATACCGGCGGACCCAAGAAACGCCGCCGCCGCACGAAGAAGCCCGGTGCAGCCGCCCAGTCCGAGCTGCCGATCGAGTGATGGAGCACGTCCAACATGTTGCCGGCGAAGTCGGCCTCACGGGAGGGCTCAGCCCCGCCGCGTCGCGGCCGCACACCGCGTTCATCGGGCTGGGCAGCAACCTGGCTGATCCGGTCGCGCAGGTTTCGCGGGCACTGGAGGCACTGGATCGTTTGGCGCAGACGCGGGTTGCACGGCGATCTTCGTTGTATCGCAGCGCACCGGTGGGTTACCTGGCGCAACCGGATTTCATCAATGCCGTTGCGCAGTTGGAGACCTTGCTATCCCCGCGCGCCTTGCTGGATGCACTATTGGCGCTGGAGCTCGAACAGGGCCGCACTCGGGAATTTTGCAACGCGCCGCGCACTTTGGACCTGGATATCCTGCTTTATGATGACCTGATCCATCACGAGCATGGCTTGACCATCCCGCATCCTCAGATGCACCTGCGCGCATTCGTGCTGCAACCTTTGCTGGAGATCGCGCCGGACAGCGATATTCCGGGTTTTGGGACTGCCGCGGCCGCGGCGGCACAATGCAAGGATCAGCAATTGGAGAGGCTGGTTTAAACATCGGGGAGTCAACCCGGC
Organism: Sideroxydans sp.; assembly: GCA_027310665.1. Lineage (GTDB taxonomy): Bacteria > Pseudomonadota > Gammaproteobacteria > Burkholderiales > Gallionellaceae > Sideroxyarcus. The sequence goes on from DAIDAJ010000003.1 coordinate 34,872, forward strand.
AGGTCGCGCCTGACGTTTTTTTTTGCGGGCGGGAGAGGCCGGCCGATTCGACAGGTATGTGGTCATGGTTTGGGGGTTCTTGAAGAATGCCGCTGGAAAAATATCGATACATCGTGGTGGAAGGCCCTATCGGCGTGGGCAAGACCAGCCTTGCACAGCGTCTCGCGCACGCTGCCGAGGCGCAGCCGTTGCTGGAGAAGCCGCAGGAAAACCCGTTTCTGGCGAACTTCTATCAGGACCCGGTGCGTTATGCGCTGCCCACGCAGCTGTTCTTCCTGTTCCAGCGCATCAACGAGGCGCGCGACCTGGCGCAGATGGACCTGTTCCGTACGCGCACCGTCTCCGATTACCTGTTCGAAAAAGACGAGTTGTTCGCGCGCCTGACTCTGAGCGACGACGAATACAAGCTGTACCAATCCATATATCAGGGGCTGTCGCCGCAGGCGCCCGCGCCCGATCTGGTGATCTACCTGCAGGCGCCCACCTACACCTTGTCCGAGCGCGTGCGGCGGCGCGGGAACCGTTACGAGCGGACCATCCAGGACGATTATTTGACGCGCCTGGCCAACAGTTACGGCGAGTTCTTCCACCAGTACGACGAAGCGCCGCTCCTGGTGGTGAATAGCGAGCACCTGAATTTCGTGGATAATGACGACGACTTCAATCTGCTGCTGGACCGCATATCCAGGATGCGCGGACGGCGCGAATATTTCAATGTAGGTGCATGATGCGAAAGACGCTCACAACATTGCAGACCATGCGCAACAAGGGCGAGAAGATCGCCATGCTGACTTGTTACGATGCCAGTTTCGCCACGCTGCTCGAATCGCAGGGGGTGGACGTGCTGCTGGTCGGCGATTCTCTCGGCATGGTATTGCAGGGCCACGAGACGACCCTGCCGGTCACTATCGAGGACATGGTCTACCACACCGAGTGCGTGGTGCGCGGGTCGGAGCAGGCATTCATCATCGCCGATATGCCGTTCGGTACTTCGCAAGCCAGCCCGCGCGAGACATTCGCGTATGCGGCACAGCTGATGGCGGCCGGCGCGCAGATGGTCAAGATCGAGGGCGGTACGGAGATGGTCGAGACCGTGCATTTCCTGACTTCGCGCGGAATCCCGGTATGCAGCCATCTCGGCCTTACCCCTCAATCGGTGCATCAACTGGGCGGCTACAAGGTGCAGGGCAAGGGCGACGTTGCCGCCCAAAAAATGCTGCAGGATGCACTGGCCCTGCAGCAGGCAGGCGCGGGCATGGTGTTGATGGAAGCCATTCCTGCCGTGCTGGCGGCTGAAGTCACCGCACAACTCGATGTTCCCACCATCGGCATCGGCGCGGGCGCGGCGTGTTCCGGACAGGTGCTGGTGGTGTACGACATACTGGGCATCTATCCCGGCAAGAAGGCACGTTTCGTCAAGGATTACATGCAGGGAGCGTCGTCCATCGCGCAGGCCGTGGCGAATTACGTTGCCGAAGTGAAGTCGGGTGCGTTTCCCGCTGTGGAAAATAGCTTCTGATGCAGCTCGTTCATTCCGTATCCGAACTTCGCGCACGGCTGGCGGGCGAACAATCGGTCGCTTTTGTGCCGACCATGGGCAATCTGCATGAGGGGCATATCGAGCTGGTGCGCATCGCGCGGGAGCGTGGCAGCTGCACCGAAGGTACGCAATCCGCTAACCAGCAAGCTGATTGCGGAGTTGGCTGCGTCGTTGTCAGCATCTTCGTGAACCCGATACAGTTCGGCCCCAACGAGGACTTCGACAAATACCCGCGCACGCTGGAGGCAGACTGCGCGAAGCTGCAGGGGCTGGCAGATGTCGTGTTCGCGCCGTCAGTCGAGGAGATGTATCCCGAAAAACAAACGATCTTTGTCGAGCCGCCGCCCATTTCCAGGGAGTTGTGCGGCGAGTTTCGTCCCGGCCATTTTCAGGGCGTGGCGACGGTCGTGCTGAAGCTGTTCAACCTGGTGCAGCCACGGGTCGCCGTCTTTGGAAAGAAGGACTATCAGCAGCTTTCCATCATCAGGCAGATGGTTATTCAGTTCAATCTCCCCATCGAAATCGTCGGCGCAGAGACGACGCGAGCGGCTGATGGACTGGCACTTTCATCGCGAAACCAGTATCTGTCCGATGTCGAGCGAACCGAAGCCGCATTTTTGAGTCAAACACTACGTGGGATGGGGATGGCGCTGGCGGGTGGGGTAGTCGGCTACGCAGCGCTGGAGGAGGACGCCAGTGCGGCGCTCGTCACGCGCGGCTGGCAGGTTGAGTATGTCGCGGTACGCAAGCAAGCCGATCTGGGCGTTCCGGGAGAGGGTGACCGTAAACTGGTGATATTGGCGGCCGCACGGTTGGGCAAGACCCGTTTGATTGATAATCTGGAGGTTTGTCTTTGACGTCCGGAAGTTTATAATGCGCCCCCCGGATCATGGGCGGAGTTTAAGATTGCTTTTCTCGTTTGCTTCCTCGCCCGCCTGACGGGGGAGGATTGAGGAGAGGGTGGAGGGAGTGACCATGCAACGAACCATGTTACAGGCAAAATTGCACCGCGTACGCGTGACGCAGTCCGAACTGCATTACGAGGGTTCGTGCGCTATTGACGACGATCTGCTGGATGCTGCGGGCATCAAGGAATACCAGGCGATCGACATCTACAACGTCACCAACGGCGAACGCTTCAGCACTTATGCCATCCGTGCCGAGCGCGGTTCGCGCACGATCTCGGTCAATGGCGCAGCAGCACACAAGGCTAACGTCGGGGATATCCTGATCATCGCGACGTTCTCCATTTATTCGGAGCTGGAATTGCAGAAATATCATCCGGTACTCGTTTACGTGGATGAGAACAACGGCATTGTCGGCAAGCGCGACAAGATACCGGTCCAGGCAGCCCAGGCGGTCGCCTGAATGAACAAGCCCCGCTTCGGCGGGGCTTTTTTGTTGCCTGCTCAGAATGTTACAAGTAGCTCCATCAGATGCGCCTGGCCAGTTCGGCTGCCTTGCCGATGTAAGTCTCTGGGCTTAATTCCTGCAGGCGCTGCTTTTCGCTTGCCGGGATATCCAGCGTCCGGATGAAGGTTGCCAGGCTTTCGCGGTTGATGCCGCCCTTGCCGCGCGTTAGCTCCTTCAGCTTGTCATAGGCGTTCTCGATGTTGTAGCGGCGCATTACGGTCTGGATCGGTTCCGCCAGCACTTCCCAGCTGTTGTTCAGGTCTTCCGCCAGGCGCTGCGGATTGGCTTCCAGCTTGTTCAGTCCCTTCAAGCAGGATTCATAGGCGAGCAGTGTGTAACCCAATGCAACACCCATGTTGCGCAATACGGTCGAGTCGGTGAGGTCGCGCTGCCAGCGCGAGACGGGCAGTTTCTCGGAGAGGTGCTTCAGCAATGCGTTGGCCAAGCCCAGGTTGCCTTCCGCGTTCTCGAAGTCGATCGGGTTGACCTTGTGCGGCATGGTGGACGAACCGACTTCGCCTGCCACCACCTTTTGTTTGAAATATCCCAGCGAGATGTAGCCCCAGATGTCGCGGTTCAGGTCGATCAGGATCGTATTGGCGCGGGCATAGGCGTCGTACAGCTCGGCCATGCAATCGTGCGGTTCGATCTGGATGGTGTAGGGGTTGAACGTCAATCCGCGCGCTTCGACGAAACGCCGGGCAAAGCCTTCCCAATCCACATCCGGATAGGCGGACAGGTGTGCGTTGTAGTTGCCCACCGCGCCGTTGATCTTGCCCAGTATCTCGACATCGGCGATGCGCTGCGCTGCGCGGCGCAGACGGTACACCACGTTGGCCATCTCCTTGCCCAGGGTGCTGGGGGTAGCGGTCTGGCCGTGAGTGCGGCATAGCATGGGCAGGTCGGCATGCTCGTGCGCGAGATGCTGCAGGCGCTCGATCAATACTTGCAGTGTGGGCAGCATCACTTCGCTGCGCGAGTGGTTGAGCATTAGTGCATGGCTCAGGTTGTTGATGTCCTCCGAGGTGCAGGCAAAATGGATGAATTCCAGCGCCTTGGCCGTTTCCGGAATGGCCGCCAGCTTGTCGCGCAGCCAGTACTCGATGGCTTTCACGTCATGATTGGTGCGGCGTTCGATAGTCTTGATCTGTTCGGCATCGGCTTCGGAGAATTGTGCTTCGAGCTGCACGAGATGTCCGATCGCGGCAGGGGACAGCGGCGGGAGTTCCTTGATCCCGGCCTCATTGCTGAGTGCCTTGAACCATTCGATCTCGATCAGTACGCGGTAGCGGATCAGGCCGTATTCGCTGAAAAAGCCGCGCAGGCTTTCAACGTTGCCGTGGTAACGCCCGTCCAAGGGGGAAAGTGCTGTGAGTGCCGAAAGAGTCATGATGGTTTTGCTGGGAGAAAAGTTTCAGGCGCGCATTTTACGTGAAAGCGCGCCAACGGGCACGGCATGTCTTAACCTTGGCAAGGGAGCTTGCTGTGCCTGTTTCCCCCTTTCCAACTTTGATGGAACTACTGGTGAAACAACTAGCCATCTGACTAAGGCAGTAAGCTGCCAAGTCATTGGTTATAGCCATTCGACTGATGAAACAACTAGCCATTCCACTAGGCCGCCAAAATACGGCAGCCAAGTGGCTGGTTATAAGCCCGCGAGCGGGCAAGTCGCTGGTTATCCCCCGCGCGCGGGAGAAAGGGCGAACGAGACAGGCAATAGTCAATTCCCGCGCAGTGTCAGGCAGCAGGCTGATTCAAGTACAGCGTGCGCGTCGGGAAGGCGATCTCGGCGCCATGTTTGGCGATGATGTCCGATACGTTGAGCAGTACCTCCTGTTTGATCGCGTGGAATTGCACCAGATTGGTGCTCTTGCAGAACGCTTGGACGATGAAGTTGAGCGAGGAGTCGGCGAATTGATCGAAGGCGACGAACGTGTCCTGCCCCGAATCGAGCTGCGGGTGGTTGATCAGCATGGACTTTACTTCATCGACGATGGCGCTCATTTTGTCCAGATCGTCGTAACGCAGGCCGATGGTCTCGCGGATACGTCGGTGCGACATTCGCGACGGGTTTTCGACCACGTTGGCGGTGAACAAGGCATTGGGCACGTAGATCAGCGTCATGTTGGTCGAGCGGATGCGAGTTTGCCGCCATCCGATATGCTCCACCTTGCCTTCGATCTGCTTGTCCGGTGACCGTACCGTCTCTCCCACATTGAAAGGGCGATCCAGGTGGATCATCAGGCCGCCGAAGAAATTCGCCAGCAGGTCCTTGGCTGCAAAACCGACGGCGATACCGCCCATGCCGCCGAAGGCCAGCACCCCGGAGATGCTGAATCCCAGCGTCTGCATCACGGCAAGTACGGTGACCACGACGACGACGATGCGTGACACTTTGCTCAACGCATCCACCGTGGAACGGTCCACTTCCTGTCCCTTCAGGGCGCCTGCGGCTATCACGTTGTTTGCCAGTTCGCGGATCAGTTTGAACAGGAACCAGGCGGAGCAGACCACGACACCGATGTCTCGGGCCGGCGGGATGTATTCCAGCAATTGTTCGCCGGTTTGGCGGTGGATCAGGTGCAGCGCAAAGGAAATGCCGGCCAGCCAGATCAGAACGGGCAGCGGTCGGCGTGCAGCGGCAATCAACGAGTCGTCCCAGACATTTTCGGTGCGTGCCGCGATAATGTCGGCGTGCTGCAACGCACGCCGGGCGATGAAGTGTGCGGCGACGGTGGCGGCAAGCACCAGCAACAGGCGAATGATCTCGGGGCTCAGGTTAGGCATGGCGTCTCCGTCCAAATTATTTGATGATGCCGCCGCCCAGGCAGATTTCACCGTCATATACCACGACGGATTGCCCTGGAGTCACCGCCCATTGCGCTTCGTCAAAAGTAAAGTGCGCGGTGTCGACGGTGCCAAGTGCGATGTGGCAGGCTGCATCCTGCTGGCGGTAGCGCGTCTTTGCAGCAAAGCTGTGCGTGGTATCGGGTGCGTGGCCGCTGATCCAGTGCATATCCAGCGCATCCAGTTGCGGGTTGAGCAGCAAAGGGTGGTCGTGCCCCTGTACCACGATCAGGCGGTTATGCTGCATGTCCTTGCCTGCGACGAACCACGGCTCCCCGGTCGTTTCGCGCGAACCGCCGATACCCAGCCCCTGGCGCTGCCCGTAGGTATAGAACGACAATCCCATGTGTTGCCCGACCACCTTGCCCTCCGGCGTGACCATGTCGCCCGGCTTGGTCGGCAGGTAGCGGTTGAGGAACTCGCGGAACGGACGCTCGCCGATGAAGCAGATACCTGTGCTGTCTTTCTTCGCGTAATTGGAGAGATTGTGCTGGCGTGCGATTTCGCGCACCTTGGACTTGGGAATGTCGCCCAGCGGGAACATGGATTTCGATAACTGATGCTGGTTCAGCCGGTGCAAAAAGTAGCTCTGGTCCTTGCTGTCATCGCTAGCCTTGAGCAATTGAAATGCGCCATCCTGTTCGCGCACCTTGGCGTAATGACCGGTGGCGATCTTCGTAGCACCCAGGCGGACGGCGTGATCGAGGAAGGCCTTGAACTTGATCTCGGAATTGCACAGGATGTCCGGGTTGGGTGTGCGCCCGGCCTCATACTCGCGCAGGAAATAGCTGAACACGCGGTCCTTGTATTCCTTGGCGAAGTTCACTGCCTCGATCGGGATGCCGATGGTATCGGCCACCGCAACTGCATCGATCAGGTCCTGGCGCGAGGAGCAATATTCGCTGTCGTCATCGTCTTCCCAGTTCTTCATGAACAGGCCGATGACCTCGTAACCCTGTTGTTTAAGCAGGAGGGCGGTGACGGAAGAGTCCACGCCGCCGGACATGCCGACGACGACGCATTGCTTACTCATAATGAGTGATGAGTTCCAGCGGGTAACGTTTGCCGGCCAGATAATCTTCCACGCAACGCAGGATCAGCGGGCTGCGGTGGCGTGATTGCGTGGCGCGGATCTCCTCCAGTGTCATCCATACAGCACGCACGATGCCTTTATCCAGGGAACGCCCGGGATGATGGGCCAGGATGCGTCCGCCGAATGCAAAGCGCAGGTAGGTGGTATCGGAAGCGGTCGAATGCCAGCGATAGACCCCGATCAGGTATTGCGGCTCGAATTCATAGGCCGATTCTTCCAGGACTTCGCGAACGGCCCCTGCGGGCAGGGTTTCGTTCGGTTCCCAGTGCCCTGCAGGCTGGTTGAACAGCAGGCCTTGCGGGGTATGTTCTTCCACCAGCAAGAACTTGCCATCCTGTTCAAGGACGGCGGCGACGGTGGCGTGAGGTTTCCAGATCATGACGGGATTTTAAACGAAATAAAAAAAGGCAGGGTCGCCCCTGCCTTTTTTGGGTGAAGCGCTATTACTTGGCAGCTGCTTCAGCCTTTGCTTTCTTGGACTTCTTTGCTTTCTTTGCTTTCTTTGCTTTCTTTGCTGGCTTGGCTTCGTCTTTAGCGGCAGCAGGAGCAGCGGCGGCAGCAGGAGCAGCAGCATCAGCAGCAACAGCAGAGAAGGAAACCAGAGCGAATACAGCAGCAATCAGAGTGGACATCAGTTTCATTTGAGGCTCCATGAGTAGTTGATAAACGTTTATGACACTACTTGTGTCGGAACCTATAACGCGGCGACTTCTCGTCGCGTTGACACGAATATCGAAATTTGGTGCCGGGGGGGGGAATCGAACCCCCACGCCCTTTCAGGCACCGGATTTTGAGTCCGGCACGTCTACCAGTTCCATCACCCCGGCAAGAGTGTATTTCCCGTGCTGCACCGGATTTTGGCTCCGGCCGCCGCTTTGTGGCTTAACGCTCGCTACGCTCACATTAGCCTGCGCCGACATGTCTCCAGAAGGAGACGTCTCCGGAAAGAGACATGATGAGTCCGGCACTAAACATTGACGAGCATCACCACCCCGGCAAGGGAAGGGCGCGAATTATCCATGAAACGCCAGCCCCCATCAACTACAATGCGCGCTTTTCTTCCTTCATCCCCCAGGTCTTCATGCGTACCGACGATTTTGACTTCATTTTGCCCGGGCGCCTGATCGCGCAGCATCCGCCTGCGCAAAGGGGGGCGAGCCGTTTGCTGCAGGTGGGAAAGTCGGGGTTGAGAGACAGTCAATTCGCCGATTTGCATGGGTTGGTGCGCGAACGTGATCTGCTGGTGTTGAACGATACGCGCGTGCTGAAGGCGCGCCTGTTCGGCGAAAAGGAGAGCGGCGGCAAGGTCGAGGTCCTGGTCGAGCGGGTGCTGGATGAGCACGAAGTCCTGGCGCAGGTACGGGTCAGCAAGACGCCCAAACAGGGCAGTCTCCTGCTGTTGGGAGGCAAGTTGCGGGTTCGGGTGATGGGGCGCGAGGGTGAATTTTTCCATTTGCGCTTCGAGAGCGCGGAGACGGTGGCCGCATTGCTGGAACGGTACGGGCATTTGCCCTTGCCGCCCTATATCACTCATGCCGCCGGGGCCGAGGATGAAGCGCGCTACCAGACCGTGTTCGCCCGGGAACCGGGTGCGGTGGCCGCCCCCACGGCAGGCCTGCATTTCGGCGAGACCATGCTGCAGACGCTGCGCGATAAGAAGGTGGACATCGCATACGTGACGCTGCATGTCGGCGCGGGTACGTTCAAGCCGGTGCGCGCCGAGAACATCGAAGAACACATCATGCACAGCGAGCGCTATTCCATTCCGCAAGCCACGGTGGATGCAATTTCTCAGGCCAGGGCCCGAGGCGGGCGCGTGATCGCGGTAGGTACCACCAGCCTGCGCGCCCTGGAAAGCGCGGCAGCGGGCGGCGAACTGGCCGCGGGGTCGGCCGAAACCAGCATCTTTATCACGCCCGGCTATCGCTTCCGGGTGGTGGATGTGTTGCTGACGAACTTTCACCTTCCGCGCTCCACACTGCTGATGCTGGTGTGTGCCTTTGGCGGCATGGAAAAGATGCTGGCCGCATATCGCCATGCGGTGGAACAGGAATACCGCTTTTTCAGTTATGGCGACGCGATGTTGATCGAGAGAGAACAATGAAATTCACCCTGCACAACACTTCAGGCGCGGCACGGCGCGGTACGCTGGACTTGGCGCATGGCAGGCTGGAAACGCCAGCCTTCATGCCGGTCGGTACTTACGGCACCGTCAAGGCGATGTCGCCGCTGGAATTGAAGGACATGGGCGCGCAGATCGTGCTCGGCAACACATTCCATTTGTGGCTGCGTCCGGGACTGGAAGTAATCGCGGCGCACGGCGGCCTGCACCGTTTCATGGGCTGGGATGGCCCTATCCTGACCGACTCCGGGGGATTCCAGGTGTTCAGCCTGGGAGCGTTGCGCAAGATCACCGGCGGCGGGGTGGAATTCCGGTCCCCGGTAAACGGCGACAAATGCTTCCTGTCGCCGGAAGAGTCCATGCGTATCCAGAAGGTGCTGAACTCCGACATCGTGATGATCTTCGACGAATGCACCCCATATCCGGCTGATGAGCAGACGGCAGGCGTATCCATGCGTCTGAGCCTGAGTTGGGCGGAGCGCAGCAAGAAGGCGCACGAAGGAAACCCCAATGCGCTGTTCGGCATCGTGCAGGGCGGCATGCACGAGCACTTGCGCGATGAATCGCTGGCAGGCCTGACGAATATCGGCTTCGACGGCTTTGCCATCGGTGGCCTGTCGGTGGGCGAGCCGAAAGAAGACATGCTGCGCATCCTCAAGCACACCGCGCCGCAACTGCCGACCGGCAAGCCGCGCTACCTGATGGGCGTGGGTACACCGGAAGACCTGGTCGAGGCGGTCGGCAACGGCATCGACATGTTCGACTGCGTGATGCCGACGCGCAATGCGCGCAACGGGCATCTGTTCACCCGATTCGGAGATGTGCGCATCAAGAATGCACAGTACCGCATGGATACCCGCCCACTGGATGAACAGTGCACCTGCTATACGTGCCGTCATTTCACCCGGGCCTATCTGCACCATCTGCACCGTCTGAACGAGATACTCGGCGCGCGCCTCAACTCCATCCACAACCTGCACTACTACCAGGAGTTGATGCGCGATATCCGTGCTGCCATAGAGGCCGGGCGCTATGCCGAATTCCAGGCCGCGTTCCGGCTGGCACGCGCTGGTTCATGAGGGGCGGCGCGTAGCAAAACAGTCATGCCTTCCATGATAGAATGCCCGCCTTCGATTTTTGAACCTTAATTTTGACAGGAGTAATTATGATTTCCATCAGCGAATTGTTCATCGGCAATGCCTACGCGGACGGCGTAGCGGCGGCCCCGCAAGGCAGCGATATCATGCAGTTCCTGCCCCTGATCGGTCTGGTGGCCGTGTTCTATTTCCTCATCCTGCGCCCGCAACAAAAACGCGCGAAAGAGCAGAAGGCAATGATAGAGGCCCTGCAAAAGGGCGATGAAGTCGTCACCCTCGGCGGCGTGCTCGGGAAAGTCACCAAAGCCACCGACGACAATATCGCGATCGAGATCGCCGACAACGTCGTAGTACAGGTGCAAAAGGCTGCAGTTCAGAACGTCCTGCCCAAAGGCACGATCAAGTCGCTCTGAAGCCCTGAAATCCATCCAATCACGCTGCAAAGCAAGGTGTCTCAATGAACCGCTATCCGCTGTGGAAAAATCTGCTGGTACTAGCCGCGCTGGTGCTGGGCTTTATATATACCCTGCCCAATTTTTACGGTGAAGCGCCAGCCGTACAGGTGTTGCCCCTGCGTTCCAACCTGAAGGCGGATGCGGCGTTGCTGGCGCGCGTGGAAGATGTACTGAAGGCTGCGCAATTGAACCCGGAAGCCATGTCGCTGGATGCTACCAGCGTCAAGGCCCGCTTCAACGACACCGACACCCAGATCAAGGCGAAAGATGTGCTGCACGCGCAACTGGGAGACGACTACATGGTGGCGCTCAATCTGCTGGCGCGTTCGCCGCAGTGGTTGACCAGCATGAATGCATTGCCCATGTACCTCGGTCTGGATCTGCGCGGGGGTGTGCATTTCCTGTTGCAGATCGATATGAAAGGCGCACTGGACAAAGCGCTGGAATCGGATTCCAGCGACATGCGCAGCTCTTTGCGCGAGGCGAACATTCCCTACTCGGGTGTGACCCGCGACGGCAGCATGATCACCATCAAGTTCCGCGATGCCGATTCGCGCGGCAAAGGAGAGTCGGAGCTAAAGCAGCGTTTCAGCGGACTGGAGTTCAGCACGCGGGAGGAAGGCAGCGAATTTCTGCTGCAGGCCCATCTCAAGCAGCAGGAGCAGATACGCATACAGGAATCGGCCGTTCAACAGAATCTGGTCACGTTGCGCAATCGCGTGAATGAACTGGGTGTGGCCGAGCCGGTCATCCAGCAGCAGGGTGCCGACCGCATCGTGGTGCAACTGCCGGGGGTGCAGGACACCGCACGCGCCAAGGATATTCTGGGGCGTACCGCCACGCTGGAAGTGCGTTTGGTGGATGACGAACATCATTATGCCGAGGGCGGGATCATTCCTTTTGGTACCGAGGTTTTCAAGGATCGCGATGGCACTCCGCTGCTGGTGAAGAAATCCGTCATCCTGACCGGCGAGCGCATCAATGACGCGCAACCCGGTTTCGACAGCCGCAACAACGAGCCGGCAGTGCATATCAATCTGGATGCGATCGGCGCACGCAAATTCAAGGAAGCGACGCGCGAAAACGTCGGCAAGCGCATGGCCATCATCCTGTTCGAAAAGGGCAAGGGTGAGATCGTCACTGCGCCGGTGATACGCGAGGAGATCGGCGGCGGGCGAGTGCAGATCAGCGGCAAGATGAATACCGAGGAGGCTACCGATACTGCGCTGCTGTTGCGCGCCGGAGCCCTCGCTGCGCCAATGGAGATTGTCGAAGAGCGCACCGTCGGCCCCAGCCTCGGTGCGGACAATATCAAGCGCGGCTTTGATTCCACCAAGATCGGCTTCGTGGCCATCTCCGTTTTCATGGTCATTTATTATCTGATGTTCGGCGGTGTTTCAGTGCTGGCGCTGGGCGCCAACCTGCTGTTGCTGGTGGCGCTGCTGTCCATGCTGCAAGCCACGCTTACCTTGCCCGGCATGGCCGGTATCGCGCTGACACTGGGTATGGCGATCGATTCCAACGTGCTGATCAACGAGCGCATCCGCGAGGAGCTGCGCAACGGCGTGCCGCCGCAAACGGCGATACACGAGGGTTACGAACATGCTTTCGCCACCATCCTGGACTCCAACATCACCGCGCTGATCGTGGGCGTGGCGCTGTTCATGTTCGGTTCGGGGCCGGTCAAGGGTTTCGCGGTGGTGCTGTGCCTCGGCATCCTGACCTCGATCTTCAGCGCGGTGCTGGTCTCGCGTTTGCTGGTCAATCTGATCTACGGCCGCAAAGCGCGCCTGAACAAAGTTGCCATCGGCTAGGGGGATAAGAGAATGGAATTTTTCCGTATCAAAAAAGATATCCCGTTCATGAGCTATGGCCGTTACACCACGACCATCTCGCTGGTGACTTTCCTGTTTGCGGTGTTCTTCCTCGCTACCAAGGGACTGAACTTCGGCGTGGATTTCACCGGTGGTACGGTGATGGAAGTGCACTATGCGCAATCGGCCGACCTGGACAAGGTGCGCAGCCAACTCGGAAGCATCGGTCTTGGCGATGCGCAGGTTCAGAACTTCGGTTCCAGCAAGGACGTGTTGATCCAGGTCCCGCTCAAGCAGAACAAGGCGGGTTCGAAACTCTCCGAGCAGGTGATGGAAACCCTGCATCAGCAGGATGCCAGCGCTGAACTGCGACGTGTCGAGTTCGTCGGGCCACAGGTGGGCAAGGACCTGGTCGAGAATGGCTCAATGGCCTTGTTGCTGGTTTCGCTGGGTATCGTCGGCTATCTGTGGCTGCGCTTTGAGTGGAAGTTTGGCCTGGCGGCGATCATCGCCAACCTGCACGACGTGGTCATCATCCTCGGCTTTTTCGCTTTCTTCCAGTGGGAGTTCTCGCTTTCCGTGCTGGCCGCGGTGCTGGCGGTGCTGGGTTACTCGGTCAACGAGTCAGTGGTGGTGTTCGACCGGATCCGTGAGAATTTCCGCAAGATGCGCAAGACCGAAGTCAACGTGATCATCGACAACGCGATCACCCGTACCATGTCCCGTACCGTGATCACACACGCCTGTACGCAGATGATGGTGACATCCATGCTGTTTCTGGGCGGCGAGACGCTGCATTATTTCGCGCTGGCGCTGACCATCGGCATTCTTTTCAGCATCTATTCATCTGTACTGGTCGCCAGTCCGTTGCTGATGATGTTCGGCGTATCGCGTGAGGACTTCATCAAGCCGGAAAAAGCTGAAGTCGAAGAAGTGTTGCCCTGACCGTGAGCATGATCCTGCTCGACATCGTCCTGCATCTGGACGCGCATCTGCTGGCATTGGTGCACGACTATGGCATGTGGGTCTATGCCATCCTGTTCGCCATCATCTTTGCCGAGACCGGCCTGGTCGTTGCACCGTTCCTGCCGGGCGACTCGCTCCTGTTCGTCACGGGAGCGCTGTGCGGCATGGGCTCACTGGAATTGCAGATACTGATGCCGCTCTTGATGCTGGCAGCTTTCAGTGGAGATAACACGAACTACTGGATCGGCCGGCACTTCGGCGTCAGGCTGTTCAAACGCGACTCGCGCTTCTTCAAGCACGAGCATCTGGAAAAGACCCAGGCTTTCTATGCGAAGCACGGCGGGAAGACGATCATCTTTGCGCGCTTTCTTCCCGTCATTCGTACCTTCGCGCCGTTCGTGGCGGGCATCGGCAGCATGAGCTATCGTCTGTTCCTGATGTTCAGCGCACTGGGCAGTATTGCCTGGATCGGTAGCCTGACGCTGGCCGGTTACTTCTTCGGCAACATCCCCGTCATCAAGAACAACCTCACTTTGTTGATTATCGTCATCATCTTCATCTCGTTCATTCCGGCGCTACGCGAATATATTCGCCATCGCAGGCAAGCGAAGTAACGAGTCTCATTTCTGAGAATTAGTGCCTGAAGAGGGCAATGTTCGTATCCCGACCAGTCTTTCGGGATGCCAATTCTGTATTGCCCACTCCAATATCGTTTTCGTGCTGCCGCGAACCAACTCCTGTGGCGGTTGTTGCCTCAGGAAATTGAGCACTCTCAGCAATGTCGAAGCGGGATGTGTTTCATCCACAGGAGCGGCGAGTGTCTGCTTGCTCAGCTTCTCTCCTGAGTCGTTCACCGCGACAGGTAAGTGCAGGTATTGCGGAACATGCAGGCCGAGCAAATGCTGCAGATATATTTGCCGCGGAGTGGAATCAAGTAAATCTGAACCGCGCACGATATGCGTGATGCCCTGAAACACATCGTCAACTACCACTGCAAGCTGATAAGCGAACAGACCATCTGCCCGCTTCACCACGAAATCGCCGATCTCGCTTTCAAGACGTTGCGTGATGCACCCCTGAAGTGCGTCGCAAAATTCAACGGGATTGTTGTTCGTCCGCACCCGCCAGGCCCGTCCTTCGCGCCCAGCCGGAATGCCATTGCGGCAAGTGCCGGGATAGACCGGTCCCTCAAGACCATTCATAGCGGAATCCGCGATCTCTTTGCGTGTGCAACAGCACGGATATGCCGCACCGCTGGACTGCAACTTGCGTAGCGCGTCCTCATAAGCAGCCGTGCGCAGGCTCTGGTAGAGAACGGGTTCGTCGCTATGCAGGCCGAGCGCATCCAGAGTGCGAAGGATGTTCTCCGCCGCGCCAGGCACGCAACGCGGCGTGTCGAGGTCTTCCATGCGCACCAGCCAAGTACCCTGGTGATGTTTCGCGTCGAGATAGCTGCCGACCGCCGCAACTAGAGAGCCGAAGTGGGGGGGGCCGGTGGGGGAGGGGGCGAAACGCCCCCGGTAACCGGAATCAGGCTGGGACAGGTTCTTCCTCAAACTCCAGCACCACCTTGCCGTCTTTCACATCCACCGTGACCTTCCCACCGTTCGCCAGCTTGCCGAACAGCAGTTCGTCAGCCAGCGCGGAGCGGATGGTGTCCTGGATCAGGCGTGCCATTGGACGGGCACCCATCAGCGGGTCGAAGCCGTGTTCGGCGAGGTGATCCTTGAGTGCATCGGTAAACAGGGGGTCAACCTTCTTCTCGTGCAGCTGTTCTTCCAGTTGCATCAGGAATTTGTCCACCACGCGCAGGATGACTTCCTTCGACAGCGGTGCGAAGGAGACGATTGCGTCCAGCCGGTTGCGGAATTCTGGAGTGAACATCTTCTTGATGTCGACCAACTCGTCCCCGGCAGAGGAGACCTTGGTGAAACCCATCTGCGTCTTGTTCAGCGCTTCGGCGCCCGCGTTCGTGGTCATGATGATGACCACGTTACGGAAGTCGGCTTTGCGACCGTTGTTGTCGGTCAGCGTACCGTGATCCATCACCTGCAGCAGGATATTGAAGATGTCCGGATGCGCCTTTTCGATCTCGTCCAGCAGCAACACGCTATGCGGTTGCTTGGTGATCGCTTCGGTCAGCAGGCCACCCTGGTCGAAACCGACATAGCCGGGCGGTGCCCCGATCAGGCGCGACACTGCGTGTCGTTCCATGTATTCGGACATGTCGAAACGGTGGATGGGCATGCCCATGCTGTAGGCAAGCTGGCGTGCCACTTCGGTCTTGCCAACCCCGGTGGGACCGGAGAACAGGAAGCTGCCGATAGGTTTTTGCGGGTTGCCGAGACCGCTGCGCGACATCTTGATCGCGCGTGCCAGTGCGTCGATAGCCTTGTCCTGGCCGAACACGGTGGCTTTCAGGTCGCGGTCGAGGTTCTTTAGCGCATTGCGGTCGTCATGCGACACGGTGCGCGTGGGGATACGGGCGATCTTGGCAATGATCTCTTCGATCTCGTGCTTGCCGACGATCTTCTTCTGCCTGGATTTCGGCAGGATGCGCTGCGCCGCACCGGCTTCATCCAGCACGTCGATCGCCTTGTCCGGCAGATGGCGGTCATTGATATAGCGCGCAGAAAGCTCGGCCGCGCTGGTGATCGCAGCCGCGCTGAACTTGATGCTGTGGTGATCTTCAAACCGCGATTTCAGACCCTTCAGGATCTCGATGGTCTGCTCCACGGAAGGCTCTGACACGTCGATCTTCTGGAAACGGCGGGAAAGTGCGGAATCCTTTTCGAAGATGCCGCGGTATTCCTGATAAGTGGTCGCGCCGATGCATTTCAATTGGCCGCTGGAGAGCGCGGGCTTGAGCAGATTGGAAGCGTCCATGGTGCCGCCGGATGCCGCACCGGCCCCGATCAGTGTGTGGATCTCGTCGATGAACAGTACCGCGTTCGGGGCGTCCTTGAGCTCCTTGAGGACGGCTTTCAGGCGCTGCTCGAAATCGCCGCGATATTTGGTGCCCGCCAGCAACGATCCCATGTCCAACGAATAGACATGCGCGTCTTTCAGAATATCCGGTACCTCACCTTCAACGATGTTGCGTGCCAGCCCTTCGGCAATCGCGGTCTTTCCGACACCTGCTTCGCCCACCAGCAGCGGATTGTTCTTGCGGCGGCGGCACAGGGTCTGGATCACTCGTTCCAGCTCAATGTCGCGTCCGATGAGCGGGTCGACCTTGCCTGCCAAGGCATGCGCATTCAGGTCCAGCGTATAGTTCTTGAGTGCGCTGTCGCTGCTGTTTTCCTGCTCGGCATCCGTTTCGTTGGCGGTTTTTTGCGTAGACGGCTGGATTTCAGCAGTTTTGTTGATGCCATGCGCAATGTAGTTCACAACGTCGAGACGTGTGATGGCTCGCTGGTTGAGGAAATACACCGCGTGAGATTCTTTTTCACCGAACAGCGCGACCAGGATGTTCGCCCCGGTCACTTCTTTCTTGTTGGTGGACTGTACATGCAGGATGGCGCGCTGGATAACGCGCTGAAAACCGACGGTGGGCTGGGTGTCCACTTCGCCGACGCCTGGAACGACCGGGGTATGAGTCTCGATATGTTGCACCAGCACGGCGCGCAACTCTTCAATGTCAGCTCCACAGGCACGCAGCACGTGTGCAGCCGAAGGATTGTCCAGCATCGCGAGCAACAGGTGCTCGACGGTAATGAACTCGTGTCGTTTCTGACGGGCTTCGACAAATGCCAGATGCAGGCTGACTTCCAGTTCTTGCGCGATCATTTAATTTTCCTCCGTGTGACATCGTAAAGGATGTCCATGCTGCGTTGCAAACGCCGATACCTGAGATACCTTGGTTTCAGCGATGTCTTTGGGATACACACCACATACGGCGGAACCCTCATTATGTATTTGGAGCATGACTTGCGTCGCGCGTTCCTGCCCCATCGAAAAAAAAGTCCTCAAAACCTCAATGACAAACTCCATCGTGGTGAAATCATCGTTGATCAGAATCACCTTATAGAGCTTGGGTGGCTTGGTTTTGCTGCGCTCCAACAGGTTTACGTTTTCTTGCTTGGTTGCCATTGTTTGCTATTCTCACCCGGTATACGGTTGCATATTTGACGATTAACGCGGGTTTTTCAAGTCAATTCGCCAATAAATTGTATTTTGCCCTTGACGTTGCAAGTTCAAGTGGGGTAAAAAGCGTTCGGGTGTTTGAATCAAAGTATCTGCTAGTGCTGGTTTTGCCATGTGCGGTCCCATTTGCGATCTTGGAATTCAAACAATTTGACGGGATTCCACCCGTTGTTTTTTGTAAGGAAGT
>DAIDAJ010000074.1 GCA_027310665.1 Sideroxydans sp.
TCTTTCCTTTATGGTTAATCTGTCGTCTGGTTGATCTGGTGTATCAACAAAGTGAATTCTTCGGCGAGGTCGTTCCGCTCCGTATAGAGCAAATGCAGGATCGGCTTGAGTGCGGTTTTGAGACCGGCGACTGAATCGGCGTTCTGTATGGAGCGGGCGAACTGCAGATTCTCCGGAAAGCGATTCAGGCAGAAGTCCCCGAGGGAAAATTGTGCTTCGATGAAATCCACATTATCTGCAAGTCTCCATGACTGATTTGGAGTGAAAGGCGTATTGTCATTCGAGCTTCCCATCCTTGCTCCCAGATATTTTTTCTGATCGATAGTAAATGAAACTAATCTAACCGCCCGCTCCGGATTGTCGGGTCAATTCTACATTAAGTGCCGCATTGCCAGAGTAATCCAGCCTAAAGAAATTCTGCATCAGGTTCGATAGCTCCAACAACTGCGGGTCAATGCCTAAGGGCGTTTCAGTAATATGGATATTGCTTGGGCATTGGCGATTGAATCATTGTCTGATGCCGTCCGAACCGGATTACCTGGCACGAAAGGCATGTGATCCTGCTTATAACCTGAAACGGTTTACAAGATTTTGAAGGTTGGATGACATCTGCTCCAGGTTGGTGGCAGCACCTGCCAGATGACCGATGACCGATGTATTCTCTTCTGTCATCAGCGCAATCGTCTCGACATTGCTGGCTATTTCGTTGCTGGCGATGCTTTGCTCCTTGGTTGCGGCACTGATTTCGGTGACCATCACAAGCGTGTTGCGTGTTTCCCGGCGTATCATCCCCAGCGATTCCCGTGCTCGGTCCGCCAGAACAACCCCCGACTGAACCTGATCCTGGCTTTCGTTCATGTTGAGCATGGCGTCATCGATCTGTTGCTTGATGCCGTCGATCATGCCCGATATCCGCAATGTCGCCGCGCCGGTACTTTCGGCCAGCTTGCGTACCTCGTCCGCAACCACGGCGAATCCGCGTCCTTGCTCACCGGCACGCGCGGCTTCGATGGCGGCATTTAGCGCCAGCAGATTGGTTTGGTCAGCCACCTTTTTTATGACCTGGACGATCTCGCTGATCTCTTTCGAGTGCTCGCCGAGTGAAGCGATCACTTGCGACAGATTTTTGACCGAATCGGCGATCCTCGATATCTCTTTCGAGGCATCCTGGACAATTCGCTCCCCCTCTTCCGACAGGGCGCTGGTCTTGATTGAATTCGCTTCGGTCGAGCTGGCATGATCTGCGACATGATTGATGCTGACGGTTACTTGTTCGACTGCGGCAGCCGTTGTGGTCGCCGCCTCGCTCTGGCGCCTGGAACTACTGGCCACCTTTTCGGTATTGACTGCCAGCTCGGTTGCCGCACCGGCTACGGCTTCGGATGCCTTGGTGAGGCCGGTGATGAATCCGCCGAATTCTGCTGATATCCTGTTGATGCCCCGGGCCAGTGCAAGTATCTCGTTGCCGGAATCATTGCGATACGCCAGTTCCTGGCCGACAAACAAGGCCCCAATGATCTCGCCCTGCGCCGATTTCACAGGTTCGTAGTGCGTCATGTAGGTCTTGCCGAAGAGCTGGGCAATCCCGGTAAAGACCTCACCCTCGTGCAGCTTCTGGTACGCCGCACCGGTACTGTCGAGCATGGTGCCAACGACGCGCGAGCCGTCCGGCTTTTTCAACGAGGTCGCAATCCGTACCAGATCCTTGCCTCTCATCGCGAAAATGGTGGCAACGCCGTTATTGCTTTCAGTGAATCTGTCGACGATTTTCGTTTCCAGGTTGAGCGTTGTTTGTCCGCAGCGCAAAGCAGGCACGCGAATCTTGCCGACGGTGACCGGAGAGTCTGGGTCAAGTGAGAATGCTCCGCTGAAATTCCCCGCAAAATCCTTTGCCAGTTTTTCTGTCCTCGCGGTTAGTTCTGGGTCGGTATCGGTTTTGACCGGTGCCGCCCAAGGGATATTGACACTCAGATCCCCCCGGCCCAGCGATGAAACTGCCGTGACCAGTTCCCCCAACTGGCGGATGCGGTAGTGCAACAGTCTGTCAAAAAGAAATGTGGCCAGCAGTGCCACTGCGATGCATGTTACCGCCCATGCCGCAAAGGACATGGTCTCGAACAGACTGCCGACACCGGCCAGCGCAAGTTCGGACAGCAGTAACAAGCAAAGAAAGGAAAGCCGTATTTGCCAGCTAATGGATAGATTTGTGCTGTGTTTGAACAAGGTATAGCCCTCGATTCGAGTCAATTCTTCGTACAAATACCGCAACGGCCTGTCCGGATCGTTGCAACTGTACTTGACTCTATCGGCACGGAATCGATTTCATTGATGGGAAGAGAAAGGAAATTCTCCCCTAATTGCCTAATTTCCAATGCTTACTTGTGCGAAGGTCTGCACATGATTGCGGGTCCGGCGGCTTCGCATGGAAATTGCCGACGGGGCAGAATATCCCGGACAAGGGAGGTGCCTGAGAGCAACCGGACGCAAGCATTCGGCCGAAAGAACGACGGTGGCAACTGCGCTACGGGTGTTGCGCCAGCCTGGACGTGATGAACTTCCATTCGGCAGGGTCAACTGGCGTAATGGAAAGACGGTTGCCGCGTTGCAGGGTGCGCAGGTGCTCCAATTCCGCGTGCTTGCGCAATTCGTCTATGGAGATGAGCGCGATTTTCTTCACCAGTTTCACATCCACGTTGAACCAGCGCGGTGTCTCTTGTGTGGCCTTGGGATCGAAATATTTACTCTTCTTCTCGAACTGCGTTGCATCGGGATAGGCCGTGCTGTTGACCTGCGCGATACCGGCGATGCCCGGCTCCTTGCAGTTGGAATGGTAGAACAGCACACCGTCGCCGACCTGCATCTGGTCGCGCATGAAGTTGCGCGCCTGGTAGTTGCGCACGCCATACCAGGCCACGGTTTGATCGGGCAAGGCAGCAAGGTCGTCTATGCTGCAATCGCCGGGTTCGGATTTCATCAACCAGTATCTCATGGTGAACTCGCTGAAAAGAAAATGCGGCTCGCGCCGCATTTTGAATGGAGTCCCCCGCCTGTGCCGTTGACTCAATATCTTGAACCGGGGTTCAAGAGGGTCGGTTCCCGGTTACATCAGGTGCATCCGCTAGGGATGCTCACAACAGTAACTTTAATGGGGCGCAACCTAAGCATTAGCTCATTGGTTCAAAGAATTATGAGTCTGACGAACACCGCAGGGGACAAACTAAAACAACTCATCCTGTTCCGCTAACGTCGCGTCGATGGTTGCCTGCATGGAGTCCATTCTACGCTTGAATTC
>DAIDAJ010000007.1 GCA_027310665.1 Sideroxydans sp.
GGGTGATCTGTATAAGGACAAGCTGCAGAGCGACTGCGCGTCTTGCCATGAGAAGGACGACAAGCACAAGGGGCAGGAAGGCAAAAAATGCGAGTCCTGCCATGATGCGCAAACCTGGAACAAGACCACGTTCGACCACAATAGAATGTCGGCGTTTCCGTTGCTTGGACGGCACGTGCTGGTTGAATGCAAAAAGTGCCACGCCACAGTAACGTTCAAGGATGCAAGATCGGATTGCTGGTCGTGCCATGAGAAAGACGATGTGCACAAGCGCAGACTGGCAACCGAATGCCAGGTCTGTCACAACACGCGAAACTGGAAGGCCTGGGATTTCGACCACAACAAGACTCGCTTCAAGCTGGACGGGCCGCATAAGAAAACCGCAGGCAACTGCTATGCCTGCCACAAGAATCCGATGGGCAAAAAAGTGCTGCTATCCACGGCGTGCGGTATTTGCCATGATCGAGATGACGTGCATAACGGAAACTTTGGCGACCGGTGCGAACGTTGCCACGAAGGTAATGACTGGAAGCAGATCAAGATGGGTGTTGTAACCACGCGGAAGAAGTAGTCGCCTTAATGTACGGCGGTAACGGTTAAATCAGGGGGAGAGAACATGAAACGAACAGGACGAATATTGGGCAATGTGCTCGCCGTGGTGCTCGCTGTATTTGCGCTGCAGGCGACGGCCGATACGCAAATGGCCGGACGCGATTTCGATCACATGAACACCGGATTCCCGCTTGTCGGTGGCCATGCCACGGCAGCTTGCGAGATATGTCACGTTGCTGGCGTTTTCAAGGGCACCCCCAGGAATTGCGATAGCTGCCATGCATTGGGAAGGCGCGTCGTGGCGACACCGAAACCCACCAACCACATTGTGACCGACGCACCCTGCGAGTCCTGCCATTTCAATACTTTTACCTTCCTCGGCGCCCGATTCAACCACGGGACCGCCCTGCCGGGACAATGCACGACATGTCATAACGGATCGATTTCCACCGGCAGGCCGGCAAGCCACAGCGCGGGCTTGAAAGCGACCGGCTCCTGCGACAGCTGCCACAGATCCTACGCATTCCTTCCCGCAAGCTGGAATCACGTCGGCGTTATACCGGGCAGCTGCGCCAACGCAGGTTGCCATGTCCAGGGCTCCAACCAGTACTACAGGTCGACGGCGACCCATGTTTATAACCTCATGCGCAACAATGCGTGCGACGATTGCCATAACTTCATTTCCTGGACGCCAAGGCATATCGCGCCAACCAGACTTTGCAGTGGCTGCCACAACGGTACCGATGCAAAAGGACCTACTTCGTTCACGGGCCACGTCGCCATTACCGCAACCCAAAATTGCACGGATTGCCATACGACCACAACCATGAATTCGGCAAGTTGGGCGGGTGCGCTGGGGGCGATGCCGGCGGGCCATGTTACCTATACTCCCGGAGTTCCCTGCACCGTTTGCCATATCGGGACAACAGTAGCGACTGGCGCCGCCTTGCACGCCTATCTGTCCCAGACGGCTTGCAATTCCTGTCATTACAGAGGTGCCGTCGTCTACGCACCGAATCATCCACCTCAACAAAGCAGTCACCAAGGGAACGTTACGTGCTCGAGTAGCTCGTGTCATGCCCCTTTGGGTAGAAAAGGGACAGCCTATATCAACTGGGATTGACCATGCCCGGGCTGGGCGGGTGGTATTGCCGCGGTCTCCAATGCGGTGATTACACGAATGACTCAAGCCTGCGTATATGGGCAAGGGTGTTGCAATTTATTGAAAGTCGGTAGGAGTTGGGATGAGGAAGCGTTTCTTTAAGCGTCATGGTTTTTTTGGAGGGCTATTGCTGACCCTGCTTCCCTTTGTTACGGATGCACAGCCTCTGGATGAAATCGAGCTTGAGTATCAGCGTCAGGGAGTCGTCGCGACCATTCGGTTGACCGGCCCAGTGCAGTACCTGCGCCATTTTCCGGAGAGCCACGGCAAGACACTCGAAATCTATTTCGAGCGCGTTCAGGGGGTGGCAAGCACAGAGGCCTGGGTGGATGATGAGGTGCGCAAATCCCCGCCCTCCGGACTCATTCCAGGCTTTACGGTGACTACGAGAGATCAACTGACCAAGCCAAAATTGGTGATCGAGTTTTCTCGCGAAGCGGAATTCAGCGTGGAAGCGGGCAAGGACAGGAGGAGTTTCCTGATTACCATACGCCCGGACAAGCAGCCGGTGAGTAACGCACCCCTGCCTTTTCTGCCTGTGATCAGCCCGGAAGTGAAACCCGCAGCCGGAACGACATTGAAGCCGGAGGAGGAGGCCGCGGCAGACATAAGCCGGCAAGCTCGCGATTTGATGATACAGGCGCGCGACGCGTTGGCTGCCAGACAAAACGAACAGGCGGTCGAAGTGCTGAACAAGCTGTTGCTGTTGCCACCCAACGATTACACCCAGCAGGGGCAGGAATGGATCGGGGTGGCGCGCGAACGCAGCGGACAGCCCGACAAGGCAAAAGTCGAATACGATCTGTATCTGAGGTTGTATCCGGACGGTGCCGGCGCAGCACGCGTGGCGCAACGTTTGGAAGGCCTGTCCGGGAAAGGTGGCGCGAAGTCGCCAATGACGGCTGCGGGCGACGAAAAGAAACCGGCTCCGAGCGTGACGATATTCGGCAGCATATCCTCACGTTATTACTACGGCAGAAGCAATATCGCTACAACCAGCACTTTTAACGGCGCGACGACGACCGATTCGCAATCGATGACCGATCAGTCCATGCTCATCACCAGCGTGGACGCATCAGAGCGTTACAGAAATGAGAACTACGACAGCCGTCTCGTGTTCAGGGATGTGAACACCAAGAATCTCCTGTCCACCCAGCCCAGCTACAATCGGGCAATCGCAGCCTACGGCGAAATCAAGGGCCGCACGCAGGATTATCTGGTGCGCGTCGGGAGGCAGTCATCCATGGGGGAGGGCGTGCTGGGGCTATTTGACGGCCTGGCAGCGTCTTATGGCGATGCGCAAGACATCCGCGTGAATAGCGTGGCCGGAGCCTTGGTGGATTATTCGCCAGGCGCCAAGCCGCGATTTGTCGGCGCCAGCGTGGACAAGGGGGCATTTTCGTTCTACGGCATCAATCAAACGGTGGAGGGGACGCTCGATCGGCGCGCGATAGGCTCGGAATTCCGGTATTTCGACGACAAGAGAAACGCATACGGACTACTGGACTGCGATACCTATTTCAAGGCGGTGAACGCGGCCCAGTTCATGGGCATGACGAAGGGGATGTATCTGCTGCCTGACGGTACCGTGAGTTTCATGCTGGACCACCGCAAGACCCCCTCTCTGAGCATCCGCAACGCCTTGAACGGAGCGAGCACTTCTTCGGTCAATGATTTGCTGCAAACCATGTCGGTCAGCAGCTTGCGCGATCTGGCCATGTCCCGGACCGCAACAGCGAACATGGGGCAGGTCGGTATCACTGTTCCTTTCCGCGAAAAATGGCAGGTGGGGGGGGATTTCCGCCTGACCAACACGACAGGACTGGGTCAAAGCGGACAGACGATCGATCCGGTCACGGGCTTGCCAATATCCCAGGGCACCGGCGCCACAACACCCCAGGGTTTTGTTCAAACCACACCGGGCCGCGGGCTGGAAAGAAGCGTGACCGGGCAAGTCATCGGGAGCAGCCTTTACAGGCAAGGAGATATCTGGTCGGGGAGCGTCACTTTGAGTTCCAGCAGCACCGTGAACGGTCACACGGTATTCTTCTACAACCACAACCAGATCAACAGCGGCTGGATGGTGGATACGACGCTGCAGGTGTCCAGTTTCAAGGACCAATTCGGCGGTACGACGACGCAAATCATGCCGATGCTGCGCGGTTCCTATCGTTTCAGGGAGCGGTTCACTTTCGATACGGACTTGAGCTATCAGAAGATCGATACGAACGGTCCGCAAGTGAGTACGAGTATTTCCAGCCTGTTCTGTTCTGGAGGGGTACGCTGGGATTTCTGAGTCGGGCGAGATCGGTTGAGGAGTATTATCGGAATTTGGAGGGATCGTTCAGCGACGGCCTTGTGAAGATTCCTGCATGTATTAAAGTAGTGTCGGCCTGCGGTGCATGCCGGCCGGTTTTAGTATTCTAATAATGATTATTATTTAAGACCTGTCGGACCGTGGCTCTGACGCCGTCTGGTAAATTCCTCTCTTCCTAAAACAGGAGTCATCATGAAAATCCACGAATACCAGGGTAAAGAGATACTGCGCGAGTTCGGTGTGCCGACCCCGCGCGGAGTAGCATGCTTTAGCGTAGAAGAGGCTGTCGCGGCGGCACAGAAACTGGGTGGCAAAGTATGGGTGGTGAAGGCTCAGATTCATGCAGGCGGGCGCGGCAAGGGCGGCGGAGTAAAAGTGGCAAAATCGCTGGACGAAGTGCGCCAGTTTGCGGGCCAGATACTGGGCATGCACCTCGTCACCCACCAGACCGGACCTGAGGGGCAAGTGGTGAGCCGCCTGTTGATTGAAGAGGGCGCGCAAATCGTCAAGGAGTTCTATGTCGGCATGGTGGTGGATCGCGCTTCGCAGCGCGTGGCACTTCTGGCTTCCAGCGAGGGCGGCATGGAGATCGAAGAAGTCGCGAAGCATTCGCCGGAGAAGATCCGGACAGTCCGTATCGATCCGGCGACCGGATTGACCGATGCCGAGGCTGCGCAAGTCGCCCGGGCCATCGGCATCCCCGATGTGGCGAATGCCGAAGCGGTCAAGGTGCTGCAGGGTTTGTATCGCGCCTTCGTTGAAAAGGATGCAATGCTGGCGGAGATCAATCCTTTGATCATCACGGCAGACAACCGCGTGGTGGCACTGGATGCAAAATTCAATTTTGATTCCAACGCGCTGTATCGCCGTCCGGAGATCGTGGCTTATCGCGATCTGGATGAAGAAGACCCGGCAGAGATCGAGGCGTCGAAGTTCGAGCTCAGTTACATCCAGCTTGATGGCGACATCGGCTGCCTGGTGAACGGCGCGGGGCTGGCGATGGCGACCATGGACATCATCAAGCTGTACGGCGGTAGTCCGGCCAACTTCCTGGATGTGGGCGGCGGGGCGAACAAGGAGAAAGTGACCGAGGCGTTCAAGCTGATGCTGAAGAATCCTCATCTGCGTGCCATTCTGGTCAATATCTTCGGTGGCATCATGAAATGCGATGTGATCGCGGAAGGCGTGGTTGCGGCGGCACGCGAGGTGCATCTCAGCGTGCCGTTGGTGGTGCGCCTGGAAGGAACCAACGTGGAACTCGGGAAAAAGATACTGGCGGAATCCGGCTTGCCCATCATCTCCGGTAACGATATGGCGGACGCGGCGCAAAAAGTCGTTGCGGCTGCGAAAGGTTAAATATCATGTCCATACTGATCAACAAGAACACCAAAGTCATTACGCAGGGCATGACCGGCAAGGTCGGCCAGTTCCACACTTTCCATTGCAAGAACTACGCGAATGGGGCGAACTGCTTCGTTGCCGGCGTGAACCCGAAAAAAGCCGGCGAAGATTTTGAAGGCATACCGGTGTATGCCAGCGTACTCGACGCGAAAAAGG
Organism: Sideroxydans sp.; assembly: GCA_027310665.1. Classification (GTDB taxonomy): domain Bacteria; phylum Pseudomonadota; class Gammaproteobacteria; order Burkholderiales; family Gallionellaceae; genus Sideroxyarcus. The sequence continues at coordinate 5,589 of DAIDAJ010000007.1, forward strand.
CGACGGGCGCAACAGTTTCCGTGATCTATGTCCCGCCGTCGGGCGCGGCAGCGGCGATAGACGAAGCGGTCGCTGCCGATCTGGATCTGGTGATCTGCATCACCGAAGGCATTCCTGTGCATGACATGCTGAAGACGCGCTACAAGATGCAAGGCAAACGCACGCTGCTCATCGGGCCGAACTGCCCAGGACTCATCACGCCGGACGAGATCAAGATCGGCATCATGCCCGGACACATCCACAAAAAAGGCCGCATCGGCGTGGTGTCACGCTCGGGGACGCTGACTTACGAAGCGGTCGGGCAGCTTTCCGCACTGGGCTATGGCCAGTCGTCGTGTGTAGGTATCGGCGGCGACCCGATCAATGGCATGAAGCATATCGATGTGATGCGTCTGTTCAACGACGACCCGGAAACGGATGCGGTGATCATGGTGGGCGAGATCGGCGGCAGCGACGAGGAAGAATGCGCGCGCTGGATCAAGGACAACATGAAGAAGCCGGTGGTCGGTTTCATCGCGGGCGTCACGGCTCCCGAAGGCAAGCGCATGGGGCACGCCGGGGCGATCATCTCCGGCGGCCAGGGCGGAGCCAACGAGAAGTTGGCCGTGATGGAAGAATGCGGCATACACATCACACGCAACCCGGCGGCGATGGGGCGCACGATGCAGACGGTGTTGAAGGGCTAAGCGGGAACGAGGAAGGGATAAGCGGGAAGGGTGGAGGTTTCCCCTTGAGCACCGCTGGTGCGATCCCATATGCCTTTCCCGGTTTTGAAGGGAATGTCGTGCTGGAAATGCTGAGTTCAACCCAGTTCTGGGTGGATGTGTTCAAAATCATCGTTATCGACTTGCTGCTCTCGGGGGATAACGCGGTGGTGATCGCGCTGGCGTGCCGCAACCTGCCCGACGCGCAACGCAAGAAGGGCATCATGTACGGCGTGGGCGGGGCGATCGGCTTGCGTATCGTGCTGACGTTCTTTGCGGTGAGCCTGTTGTCACTTCCGTATCTCAAACTGGTCGGTGCGCTGCTGCTGCTGTGGATCGGCGTCAAACTGATCCTGCCGGAAGAGGAGCATGGTGAGGGCAACATCAAGGCCGAAACGCATCTGTTGGGCGCAGTGAAGACCATCATCATTGCCGACTTTGTGATGAGCCTGGATAACGTGCTGGGCGTGGCGGCGGCGGCGAATGGAAACACCTTCCTGCTGGTATTTGGTTTGTTGATCAGCATTCCTTTGATCGCGTGGAGCAGTCAGCTGGTATTGAAACTGATCGACCGCTTCCCTGTCATTATCTACGCGGGCGGTGCGTTGTTGGGCTATGTGGCGGGCGAGATGCTGGTCAGCGAAGCGTTGTTCAAGCCCTTGCTGGAAGCGCATCACTATTTGCATTGGCTGGTTCCGACGGCATGCGCAATCTTGGTATTGGCGCTGGGCAAGTGGCTGGCGATGCGAAAGACGGTGACGGCGAAAGCGGTCGATCTGGTGGACGAGCAGGTGCCCGCCGCCCGCGATAAATCGTGAACGGGGAGTTGCAGATGAAGATATTGATTCCGGTAGATGGCTCGGCTGGAGCTAACCGCGCGGTGGAGTACGTGATCAGAAGTGTTGCCTGGTTAAAGGAAACGCCGCAAGTGTGTCTATTGAATGTGCAATGGAAGTTGGCGTCCGGAAATGTAAAGCTATTTATAAATCAAGAAACTATCAATGATTACTATCGCGAGCAGGGCGCGTCCGCGTTGGCCGAGGCACGCGCGAAGCTGGATGCGGCCGGGATGGCATATAGTTACCACATCAGTATCGGTGCGCCGGCTGAGGCCATTGTGCAATATGCACAGGAGCAACAAGTTGATCAGATAATGATGAGTGCTCATGGCCAGGATAAGTTGTCCAATCTGTTGCTGGGGTCTGTGGCCAGCAAAGTCACTCAACTGGCAAGCGTTCCGGTATTGCTTATTAAGTGAAACGGCTGATAAATCAAACAGGTATGGTTTGATTTTGAAAATTGTTTTAGTATTCGCCCCTGTGTGCTCGGCGATCGAGTGGAAACGGGCAGGGCGAATATGAAGAAATCATTTTGGAAAACGGACTGGTTCGCCGCTGTGCTGATCGCATTGGTGTTTCTGTTCGGTGCCAATAGTGATTTGATACAGAGTCTGGAGCGTAAAGCCTATGACTGGGGCGTGCTGGCTTCTTCCCGGATGCCCAGCGACAAGATCGCGGTCATCGCCATCGATGACCAGAGCATCGCCAATCTTGGGCGCTGGCCTTGGCCGCGAGCGATCCAGGGCAAGATGCTGGACATCCTGGCTTCGGGACATGCCAAGGTAGTTGGAAATACCGCGTTTTTCTTCGAACCGCAGGTCGATGCGGGCTTGGACTACATCAACAAGATCGGCGCCCTCCTTGCCGATTCTTCCCTGAAACGCAGCAACCCCCCGGAATGGGCGCAGCTGGACGCATTGATGCAGGATGCCCAGGATCATCTGGACAATGACAAAAAATTGGCAGAAAGCATGATCAAGGCCAACAATGTGCTGTTGGGCATGTATTTCGAATTGGGCGAGCCGCAAGGTAAACCGGATGGCGCGCTTCCAGACTATGTCCTCAAGAACAATCTGACCAATGTGGTGGGTGGCGAAGAATCGGCACTGCCTATCCCCGCACTGGGTGCGCAGTTCCCTATTCCCTCCATCGGCTCGACCGCTCTCGCCATCGGCCACCTCAATGCGACGCCGGATGCGGATGGTGGTGTACGCACCGAGCCGCTGGTGATCGGCTATTTTGACCAATATTATCCCTCGCTGTCGCTGATGCTGGCGGCGAAGAGTCTGAATCTCGATCCGAAAGATATAAAAGTCACTTTAGGACAGGGCGTCAAGGTGGGTAACCTGAACATTGCGACCGACCCATCCTTGCGCATGCACACTTTTTTCTATGGCGACCGGGATGGAAAACCGGCGTTCCAGGTCGACTCCTTTTACGATGTGCTGAGCGGCAAGATACCCCCGGAGAAATACCGCGACAAGGTTGTGCTGATCGGTGCTACCGCGGCCGGGGTGGGCGCATCGCAAGTGACGCCGATCTCTGCCGGAACGTCGCCCGTGCTGACGCTGGCGCATTCGGTCTCCAGTATCCTCAAGCAGGACTTCTTCGTTACGCCGAGATGGGCATTCTGGGCTCAGGGTGCTGTATTCATTGCGGTTTCACTGTACCTGATTCTGCTGATGCCGCGCCTGAGTGCCGGATTGGCCGCGGCTATCACGGGCAGCCTGTTCGTATTGTTGCTGGCGGTCCATTTCATCCTGATGACGACCCAGGCGATGTGGCTGCAGTTGATGTTGCCCGCAGCACTGTTGCTGGTCGGCCACCTGCTGCTCACGACGAAACGTTTCCTGATGACGGAAAAGAGCAAGCTCAAATCCGATGCCGATTCCGCAGAGAGCAATCGCATGCTGGGCCTGGCGTTCCAGGGGCAGGGTCAGCTTGACATGGCCTTCGACAAGTTCCGCAAAGTGCCGCTGGATGACAGCTTGATGGATGTGTTGTACAACCTCGGACTGGATTTCGAGCGTAAGCGCCAGTTCAACAAGGCCGAATCCGTCTTCAAGTACATGGCGGATCACAATCCAAAGTTCCGCGATCTGGAAGCGCGAACCGCGCAATCCAGGGCAATGGCAGAGACAATCGTACTCGGCGGCTCCGGCGGCCGAAGCAACGACAGCACGATGAAATTGGACCGGCCCGGACTGGCAAAGCCCATGCTGGGGCGCTACGAGATCGAGAAGGAACTGGGCAAGGGAGCGATGGGCGTGGTCTATCTGGGCAAGGACCCCAAGATCAGCCGCATTGTGGCGATCAAAACCATGGCGCTGGCGCAGGAGTTCGAGGCGGATGAGCTGGAAGATGTCAAGGCCCGCTTCTTCCGTGAAGCCGAAACGGCCGGGCGCCTGAACCACCCCAATATCGTCACGATGTACGACGCGGGCGAAGAACACGATCTGGCGTATATCGCGATGGAGTTCCTGAAAGGCAAGGACCTGGTGATGTATACCAGACAGCCGGATTTGCTGCCGCTGCCCAAGGTATTGAGCATCATCGCGCGCGTGGCGGACGCCTTGGGGTATGCGCATGGCTTGAACGTGGTGCACCGCGACATCAAGCCTGCCAACATCATGTATGACCCGGAATCCGACACGGTGAAAGTCACCGACTTCGGTATTGCGCGTATCACGGATTCCTCCAAAACCAAGACCGGCATGGTGTTGGGCACGCCCTCCTACATGTCGCCCGAGCAATTGTCGGGTGTCAAGATCGAGGGGCGTTCGGACTTGTTCTCACTGGGCGTAAGCTTGTACCAACTTGCGTGTGGTAAGCTGCCGTTCGCTGGCGATTCCATGGCGCAGCTGATGTTCCGGATCGCGAACGAGCCGCATCTGGACATCCTGAGCGTCAAGCCCGACGTGCCGGAATGCGTGGTGGCCATCATAAACAAGGCGCTGGCCAAGAAGGTCGAAGACCGATTTGAGAACGGTTACGCGATGGCGGAAGCGATACGGCAGTGTGCGGCCAGCCTGTAATCGGGGTATGGGCGATAAAGTAAAGAAGTTTTCAGGGGTGGTACGTGGATATACATGATGCGCTTGAGATAGTCAGCAAGACTGACCCCGGAATGGTCCGTTCGCATAATGAGGACAGCGTCACTTACGATGCGGACATCGGATTGGTGGTGCTGGCGGACGGCATGGGCGGATATAATGCCGGCGAGGTGGCAAGCGGGATCGCCGTTTCGGTGCTGTCCACCGAAGTGCGGCACAGTCTGCAGGATGCGCGCCCGGAAGACTTGGGCGGAGCCGGGGAAGAACTGGGCGTGGCTTTGCTGCGCGACAACGTGAGGAAGGCCAATCTGTCCATCTTCCGTGCTGCCCAGAGCCAGCCGCAATATGCCGGGATGGGCACGACCATCGTCTCTGCGCTGTTCTACGACGATCGGGTGGCCGTGGTACATGTCGGCGATTCACGGATGTATCGTTTGCGCGGAGAGGTACTCGAGTGTGTCACGCGCGATCATTCGCTGTTGCAGGAGCAGATCGACAGCGGGATGATCAGCAAGGAAGATGCGCGCTTGTCCAAGAACAAGAATCTGGTGACCCGCGCGGTCGGGATCGATGCCGACGTGGAGCCCGAACTGCATGTGCATGACGTTGAAGTCGGCGACATATATTTGTTGTGCTCCGACGGCCTGAACGATATGGTCGAGGACGGGGATATCGGGACGACGGTGCAGATGCTGCAGAACAATTTGCCCTTGGCGGCAACCCAGCTGATACAACTGGCCAACGACAATGGCGGACGCGACAACGTGTCGGTCATTCTGGTCAAGGTAAAGGGGCATTATTCCGCTCCGCGCGGGTGGTGGCAGAAGTTGTATTCATGGTTCGGAAATTGAGATAGCAAGAATTAACTACGGGGATTGATGATATGCCGGCTAAATTGATACTCAGCATGGACGGGGCGGTGCTGAAGGAATATCCGCTGAACAAGGAACGCACTACGATAGGGCGTAAGCCGCACAACGATATCGTGATCGACAACCTTGCGGTGAGCAGCGATCATGCGGCCATCGTTACCATCCTGAACGATTCTTTCCTGGAAGACCTGGACAGTACGAACGGGTTGGCCGTCAACGGCACGCCGACAAAAAAGCACTTTCTCCAGAACAACGACGTGATCGAGATCGGCAAGTACAAACTGAAATACCTGAACGATCAGCCCACGCAAACCTCGGCCGCGGATTTCGAGAAGACCATGGTATTGCGCGCTCCTGTGAAGATGCCCCCGAAAGAGGGATTCTCGAGATCGCCGCTGGATGTCACGCTGACGCGCAAATCGGAAGCCACGGCGCAGTTCAATGCAACAAACAGCGGCATGGCGGCCGAAGCATCGGGCGGGCAGCCTCCCGCGGCGGTGGTGCAGATATTGAACGGCCCCAATGCCGGCAAAGAACTGGAACTGGTCAAGAACCTGACGACGCTGGGCAAGCCCGGAGTGCAAGTGGCGGTGCTGGCGCGCCGTCCGCACGGCTTTTTCATTACCCATGTGGAAGGCGGCAGCTTCCCCACTGTGAACGGGTCGTCTATCGGTGAGCAGCCTCACCAGCTCAGAGACCATGACCTTATCGAACTGGCCGGCGTAAAGATGGAGTTCTATTTCAAGACCTGATTACCCCAGTGATCAGTCAACGCGCAATCCGGTGGGGGGAAGGTCGGGTGGGCAAGTGAAGAAGCATGCGCTTCTTGTTGCGCTCGGTCTTTCGCTAGTACTCCTGTTTGTGGGCGATGCCGCCGGATTTTATCGTCTGGGTTTCGTCCAGTTCATCGATGCCAAACTTTACGATTACCGTTTGCGGTTGACCTTGCCCGGCAAGGGAGATGATCGCATCGTCATTCTCGACATCGACGAGAAGAGCCTGAAAGAAGAAGGGCGCTGGCCTTGGGGGCGGGACAAGCTGGCGGTGCTGATGGACGAATTGTTCGAGCATTACGGTGCTGCGGTGGTCGGCTTCGATGTGGTGTTCGCCGAAAGGGACAACAGTTCCGGCCTGAGAGTGTTACAGGAACTGGGGAAGAATCAGTTCAAGAACGTTGCGCAGTTCCAGTCGGTGCTGACCCGGATCACCCCCCGTCTCGAATACGACAAACTCTTCGCCGACAAGATCGGGCAGCGAAACGTGGTGCTGGGGTACTACTTCAGCAACAGCGAGCGCGGTTCCGGCAAGAGCATTTCCGGCGTCCTGCCGGAGCCGGTTTTTCCCGCGGGAACTTTCAGGGGGCGCCCGATCTTGTTCATGCGCTGGGACAGCTATGGGGGGAATCTGCCTGAATTGCAGCGCAGCGCGGAATCGGCCGGGCACTTCAATCCCGTGGTCGATTTCGACGGGGTAGTGCGCCGCGTGCCGATGATCGTCGAATACGATGGGGCGTATTACGAGTCCCTGGCGCTTGCCGTCGTGCGCGCCGCCCTAGGTATGCCCAAGTTATCGCCGGGGTACGCAACCGGAAAAGACAAGAACTACGGCGGACTGGAATGGCTGACGCTGGAGTCGCCGCAGGGGAATCTGCGCATTCCGGTCGATGCGGAGGTCAGTACACTGGTGCCTTACCGCGGTGCGCGCGGCACCTTTCGTTACATATCGGTGGCGGATGTGCTGCATGAGCGCGTTCAGACGGCAGATATGAAAGGCAGGATCATACTGGTGGGAACTTCGGCGCCTGGGTTGATGGATATACGTGCCACGCCGGTCGGCGAGGTCTATCCCGGGGTGGAGATCCATGCCAGCATGATCAGCGGCATCCTCAATCAGGACATCAAGCAGAACCCGCCCTACGTGCCGGGGGCGAACGTGCTGATGTTGCTCATCGCAGGCGTTGCATTGGCCATTCTCCTGCCCCTGCTGAGTCCGGCCCATGGAACGTTGCTTTCGGCAGGCGTGCTGCTGGTTGAAGTCGTCGTCAACGGCTCGCTGTGGGGATATGGCAATATTGCCCTGCCATTGGCGGGCGGGCTGATCATGGTCTTTGCATTGTTCGCGCTGAACATGACCTATGGCTACTTTACGACGGAGCGTACCAAGCGCCAGATCACCGGCTTGTTCGGCCAGTATGTGCCGAGCGAAGTGGTCGACGAGATGAGCAGGAATCCGGAGCGAGTCTCGATGGAAGGCGAAAGCCGCGAAATGACCGTCCTGTTCTCCGATGTGCGCGGCTTCACCACGATCTCGGAAGGGCTCGAACCCAAGGACTTGTCCCTGTTGATGAACGAGTTTCTGACCCCTCTCTCTCGTGTGATCTACCGCCATCGCGGCACAATTGATAAATACATGGGCGACTGTATCATGGCATTCTGGGGGGCGCCGCTGCCGGACACGCGACACGCTTATCATGCCGTGCTGGCCGGGCTGGAGATGCAGAGGGCCTTGAGCGGCCTGCAGCCGCATTTCAGGGAGCGCGGCTGGCCGAAGATTGCCATCGGCGTCGGCATCAATACCGGACGGGTGAGCGTCGGCAACATGGGCTCCGAAGTGCGCATGGCTTATACGGTGATGGGTGATGCGGTCAATCTGGCGGCGCGTCTGGAAGGTATTACCAAGGAGTATGGAGTCGGTGTGCTGGTGGGAGAGGTGACCAAGGAAGAGGCCCCGGAATTTGTCTATCGCGAACTTGATCTGGTACGCGTCAAAGGAAAAGACAAACCGGTGGCAGTCTACGAACCAATCGGCCCGGTCGGAGAAGTCGAATCCTCCGTGCTTGAAGAAATCCGGCTGTTCCAGCAGGCGCTGAGGTTTTATCGCAGGCAGGAGTGGGACAAGGCGGAGCTGCAACTGTACGGCCTGTCGAAGATCGCTCCGCAGGAAAAATTATATGAAATGTACGGCGAGCGCGTCGCCTACTACCGCAACAATCCGCCGGGCGAAAACTGGGATGGCGTGTTTGTCTTCAATACGAAATGAGCGAATCGGGAACGCTGACGATGAAACTGAGAATATTGGGATGCAGCGGAGGTATCGGGGGCAATTTGCGCACCACCTCAATGCTGCTCGATCACGATGTGCTGATCGATGCCGGAACCGGTGTCGGCGATCTGAGCTTGGCCGAGATGAGCGTGATCGACCACGTCTTTGTGACCCATTCGCATCTCGATCACATCGCCTGCCTGCCGCTGCTCATCGACAGCGTGGGATTCATGCGCGACCAGCCTTTGGTCATTCATGCGACCGACGAGACATTGAACATCCTCAAGCAGCATGTATTCAATTGGGAGATATGGCCGGATTTCAGTGAAATACCCAGCCTGCACCAGCCAATACTGCGTTATGAGCAGATCGTGCTGGGCGAGACGGTGGACATCGGCGGTCGCAAGATTACGCCTCTGCCGGCGAACCACGTGGTTCCGGCAGTCGCCTTCCGGATTGACAGCGGCAGGCAGAGCCTGGTGTTCAGCGGAGACACGACAACATGCGATGCCTTGTGGGAGGCAGTCAATCGCATTCCGAACCTCGAATACCTGATAGTCGAAACGGCCTTTTCGAACGCGGAAAGGGATCTTGCCGTTATCTCCAAGCACCTCTGCCCTTCATTGCTGGCGGAAGAACTGGCCAAGCTCAGGCTCGATCCCAAGATATACATCACTCACCTGAAACCCGGCGAGATCGAGCTGACGATGCAGGAAATCAGCGAGTGCGTGCAGAAATTTGTGCCGAAGATGCTGCAAAACGGACAGGTATTCGAATTTTAGGATCGGACGAAGACGACATTATGCAGGATATCCTGGACATCAGAGTGCTCGCAGCGCTGGAACCGATCTCGTCGTTCAGCCCGGCGCGCCTGCGCGAACTGCTTGACTACTGTCATGTGGAAAGCGTGGCACAGGACAGCGACCCGTTCAGGGATCATCCGCCCGCGGGGCAGTCGGTCTATCTGTTGCGCGGCGAGCTGGAAGTGGTGTACGAGGATGACAATCGCGTGCTGATCCGGTCCGGTTCTGAATGGGCGCGCCATCCCATAGGCAAGCGCCAGCCGGCTATCCGCTCGGCGCAAGCCTTGAGCGACGTGCAGCTGTTGCGCGTCGACGACGAGCTGCTGGACCGCATGGTGACATGGGATCAGTTCGCCTATCATGACGACGTGAGGCCGACGGCACTGAAGGAAGGCTCTGAGTCGGCGCTGAAAAGACTGCTGAATTCCGGCATGTTCAGCGCGGAGAACCTGAGCAACAGTCCGTTTGCGCATCTGCCGTCGGCCAATATCGGTAAACTGCTCAACTGCATCGAGGCTATCGCGGTATGGGACAAGGATGTCATCATCCGCGAGGGCGATGACGGGGATTATTATTACCTGATCGAAAGCGGGCGTGCGCAAGTCACGCGCCTGGTCGGCGGGGCGAATCTGGTATTGGCCGAACTCAAGGCGGGCGACGTCTTTGGGGAGGAGGCGCTGGTCTCAGAGTCCAAGCGCAACGCCACAGTGACGATGAAGAGTAACGGTGTGCTGTTGCGCCTGAAGAAGCAGGATTTCCTGAAATTGATGCAGGAGCCCTTGCTGCATCGCATCAACTACGAGGATGCCAGGAATAAAGTCGCCCAGGGGGCGATCTGGCTGGATGTTCGCCATCCGCCTGAATACCGGCACGACAAGTTGCCGGGAGCGATCAATGTTCCGCTCAATGACATCCGCAACGCGATCGGGGTGCTCGGCAAGGCAACGACGTATATCGCGTATTGCCAGAGCGGACGACGCAGCGCAGCTGCTGCATTCATTCTGGCCCAGGCGGGATATGACGTGTATGTATTGGAGAACGGTTTGTGGTCTGTGCCGAAGGCACAGCAACAATAGCAGTCGCAAGGTTGAGGAGAAATAGAATGGCCAGTCCGGTACAAGGCAATATGAACGAGATGGGGTTGCGGTTGGAGTTCACCAGGAACCTCAATCATGTGACCAACAAGATCCACGCCACCAGCAACATCGACGAGATCATGCTGGACGTCAGCAAGGACATATGTACACTGTTCAATGCCGACCGACTGACCATCTACGTGGTGGGCGAAGACAAGGCGTCGCTGATCTCCAAGGTCAAGACCGGTCTGAATTCGTTCAAGGACCTGAAACTGCCGATCGCCGAGCAAAGCATTGCGGGTTATGCGGCATTCCACAAGAAGCTGCTCAATCTCAAGGACGTCTATGACGAGCAGGAGCTGGCCGCTTTTAGCACGACGTTGCGCTTCCTTCAGGACGTAGACCGGCGCACCGGCTACCGTACAAAACAGATGCTGGTTGCGCCTATCGTCGACGTCGAGGGGGGGGACCTGATCGGGGTGATGCAGGTCATCAACAACAAGGCCGGCATACCCTTTCCGTCGATGGTGGAAGAAGGCGCACGCGAACTGGCACAGACCCTGGCGGTCGCCCTCAAGCAGCGCCAGCAACAGGCCAACACGGTCAAGACAAAATACGATTACCTCGTTTCCGATGCCGTGATGTCCGCGGCAGAGTTCGAACTGGCAACGCGCACCGCGCGGCGCAAGGGCGTTGATGTCGAGGACGTGCTGCTGGATGAGTTCCAGGTCAAGCCGGAAGCGTTGGGCAAGGCGCTCTCCAGTTTCTTCGGAGTGCCTTATGAGCCGCTCAAGGCGGACCGGATCAAGCCGTCCGAGCTCCTGCGCAACCTGAAGCGCGAATATGTGGAAAGCAGCCATTGGGTGCCGGTGGACGATACGCCGGAAGGTGTGGTCATACTCACCACCGACCCGGAACGTATACAGGCCTCGCGGGTGGTCAACAATATTTTCCCCAAGAACAGGCTGATCTATAAAGTCTGTACGCAGCGCGAATTCAAGGCTACGCTCGACCAGTTTTATGGCGGCGGAGGTTCCGGTGTGGGCGATATCACCGGCAGCTTTGAAGATACGGGCAGCATGGATGACCTGCTGACTTCGTTGGGGGGCGGGGATGAGGAAGAGGCTGGCGGCGCCGGTCAGGATGAAGTCAGCGCGGCGGCGGATAACGAGCTGGTCAAGCTGGTCAACAAGATCATCATCGATGCCTACAAGATGGGCGCCTCGGATATTCATATCGAACCCCAACCGGGCAAGGCCAAAACGGGGATACGTCTGCGCAAGGACGGCACGCTGTTGAACTACATCGAAGTCCCTTCCACCTACCGCAACGCGATGATCACGCGCCTCAAGATCATGTGCGACCTCGACATCTCCGAGAAGCGCAAGCCACAGGACGGCAAGATCAAGTTCAAGAAATACGGCCCCCTGGATATCGAATTGCGTGTTGCGACCATTCCCTCGCAGGGCGGTGTCGAAGACGTGGTGATGCGTATTCTGGCTTCCGGTGAGCCCATCCCGCTGGACAACATGGGCTTTTCGGCGCGCAATCTCGAGTTGGTGAAAAAAACCATCAGCAAGCCCTACGGCCTGTTCTTCGTGTGCGGGCCGACCGGTTCGGGCAAGACGACGACATTGCACTCCATCCTGAAACACATCAACACGCCGGATACCAAGATATGGACGGTGGAAGACCCGGTCGAAATCACGCAGAAAGGCTTGCGCCAGGTGCAGGTCAACAAAAAGGCCGGCCTGGATTTTGCCACCATCATGCGCTCGTTCCTGCGCGCCGATCCGGATGTGATCATGGTGGGTGAAATGCGCGACAAGGAGACGGTCTCCACCGGCATCGAGGCCTCGCTCACAGGCCACCTGGTGTTCGCCACCCTGCACACCAACAGTGCGCCGGAATCGATCATTCGCCTGCTCGATATGGGCATGGATCCGTTCAACTTCGCCGATGCCCTGCTCGGCATTCTGGCGCAACGTCTTGCCAAACGCCTGTGCAAGGACTGCAAGAAAGCGCATATCGCGTCGCAGGATGAGATCAAAGCGTTGTTGACCGAATATGCCGAGGAAATGCGCAGCACCGAGACCTGGAAAAAGGACCCAAACGCCGCGTACAAGGCGCTGTACGGGGATTGGGTCAAACTGTTCGGCGACGACAAGGGCCAGATCAAGCTTTACGAAAAAGTGGGTTGCGATAAATGCTCCGGCACGGGTTATCGCGGGCGGGTAGGCCTGCACGAATTGCTGATCGGCACCGATGCGGTGAAAAAAGCCATCCAGGGGCATGCGCGGGTCGCCGAGCTTTTTGCGCTTGCGCTGGAAGAAGGGATGCGTACCCTGAAACAGGACGGTATTGAAAAAGTCCTGAGCGGTATCACCGACATCCATCAAGTGCGCGCCGTTTGTATCAAGTAACTTTCAATTCATTGCGGGATCAGTCAAAGTCATGACGCAAGGCGAAAAACTGCTCCACCGGCTGGAGGAATTGAATGCCATCGGTGTGGCGCTTTCAAGCGAACGCGATATCGATCGCCTGCTGGAGACCATCTTGGTCGCCGCGAAGCGCATCACCAACGCGGACGCCGGCACGTTGTATCTGCTTGAACCGGAACAGCAGCTGCTCAAGTTCTCGATCATGCGCACCGACTCCCTGGGCATCGCCCAGGGAGGCACCACCGGCAATGCCATCAGGCCCTATCCCATCCACCTGATCGACAAGGATGGCAAGCCCAACCATTCCATGGTGGTGGCGCATGTCGCGCTGAACGATGTGACGGTGAACATCGCCGATGCTTATACCGCTGAAGGTTTCGACTTTTCCGGCACCAAAGGTTTCGACAAGAAAACCGGTTACCGCTCCACTTCGTTCCTGGCCGTGCCGATGAAAAACCACGAGAACGAGATCATCGGTGTGTTGCAGCTCATCAACGCTCAGGATCGGGAAAGCGGCGCGATCGTGTCATTTTCGGAAGACGACCAGCATCTGCTGGAGTCGTTGGCTTCGCAGGCAGCCATCGCGCTGACCAACCGGCGGCTGATCCAGCAACTGGAGGACTTGTTCGAATCATTGATCAATCTGATTAACACCGCCATTGACGACAAATCGCCCTATACAGGGGGACACTGTGAACGTGTCCCGGCGCTGACCATGATGCTGGCTGAAGCGGCGAATAACACCAAAGTCGGGGATAAGGATTTCATCCTGACCGAAAAAGACCGTTATGAACTCAAGATCGCCGGGCTGCTGCATGATTGCGGCAAGATCACCACACCGGTGCATGTGGTCGACAAATCCACCAAGCTGGAGACTATCTTTGACCGCATTCAATTGATCGATACGCGCTTCGAGACGCTCAAGCGCGACGCCGAGATCGAGATGCTCAGGGGGGGCAGGACGAATGCCGAGTTTGCGGCGACTGTCCGGCAACTCGATGACGACCGCGAATTCCTTCGCCGCTGCAATATCGGTTCGGAAAAGATGCAGGACGCGGACGTCGCACGGGTGCAACAGATTGCCCGATATCAATGGCGCAACACCGAGGGAAGACCGGCTGATTTTCTGAGTGCGGAGGAAGTCGAGAACCTGACTATCCGCGCCGGCACGCTGACGGCGGCGGAACGCGAGATCATCAATCACCACATCAACGTCACGATCAAGATGCTGGAAGCGCTGCCTTGGCCGAACCACCTGAAGCATGTGCCGGAATATGCGGGCGGACACCATGAGCGTATGGACGGGAAAGGTTATCCCAAGGGCCTGAAGCGCGAACAGATGCCGGTACAGGCGAGGGTCATGGGTATCGCCGACATTTTCGAGGCACTGACTGCCAAGGACCGGCCCTACAAGGAAGGCAAGACGCTTACCGAATCGCTGGCAATCCTGGGGAGGTTCAAGGAGAACGGTCATATCGACCCCGACCTGTTCGATGTGTTCATCCGCGAAAAGGTCTATCTGACCTATGCCAGGCAATTTCTCAAGCCGGAACAGATTGACGAAGTGGATGAAAGCAGGATTCCGGGTTATGCCCCATAAGGAATCGGTTGTCCGTAATGTGGAGGCGCAAAAGTGACAAAAATCGTCAGCAGCCTGACGTTTCTGGGTTTTGCATCGCTTCCATCCATGTGTCGATTGAGCTACGCCAGGCTGGCAGGCCAATAGAACAGCCCGCCCTGCAATCGGTTACCATCTGGCACGGGTTCTGCTAATATCTCTCCGCACACCTTGTGTGTAGCCCGCAAAGGCAACAATAAATTCTTTTAAGGAGTTCAATATGAAACAAATTCAGAAAGGTTTCACGCTGATCGAACTGATGATCGTGGTTGCGATCATCGGTATTCTGGCAGCGGTGGCTATTCCTGCGTATCAGGACTACGTGACCAAGGCCAAGCTGTCCAAAATTACGTCCGTAATTGACCCATTGAAACTGGCCATTCAAGATTACTTCCAGCAAAACGGGAATTTCATTCCTACTAATAGCCCAGTTGAAGTAAATAGACTGGCCAACCAAGCTGTAGTGGGTACCGCTACAGCCCCTGATGTATGGTATTCGCTAGGTTTGAGCAGGTTGATGGTTGTGCCGCCCGAACTTTTATCGATTCAATATATGGGTTCGCTTGCTGCTGCAGCCGCAGCGGGTGCTCCGCCAGCGGTTAACCCTGCCTCTATCCAGCTTGTATTTGCGGCAAATGGCATAGGTGCGGGTATTGACGGACTGAATTTAGAGCAGGTTGCTGTAGTAGGCGGGACAGGCGTCACTTGGATTTGCGGCACGGCAGCTACTCTTACAGCCAATGGTATTACGGCTCATGGTGGCACAACCACGATTACTTCGCCGGTTGCGTTGAAGTATTACGGTTGCCAATAGTAATAAAGTCATGGATACGACAGCCCCTCTTCGGAGGGGTTTGTTTTTTTGAGTTTCGAATATGAATAAATACATTGGTGGCGCAAGCGCGTTCTTGCAGGGGCAACGCAACCAGTTCTGGTTGCTGGCACTGGTCATCGGCCTGGTTTATCTGCCTTTCCTTGGTTCCGAATTCTTTTTTGACGACATCATGTTCTTTGGGGGAGCAGCGAAATATTATGCAACCTCATGGTTTAAATTCGATTTGCGCTGGTTTCCCTACGCGAGCCTGGGATGGTCGGTCAGGATTTTCAGCGATGTCGTCCCGCATTTCTTCCACCTGGGGAATGCACTGGTTCATTTTGGCAATGTCGTTCTGCTCTTTGTCTTGATACGGCGCATCACCGAAGCGGCATTGCCTGATGCGCCCCGCGCTGTCATCGCGCGCGGGGCGCTGCTGGCGGCGTTGATCTTTGCAGCCCATCCGGTTGCAGTGTACGCAGTCGGTTATGTGGTTCAGCGCAGCATCTTGATGGCGACGTTTTTTGGCCTTCTGATGTACTGGGCGTATTTGCGCGGGACTTTCTCGGGTGAAAAGCGCTGGTTGCTCCTCTCGATTGTCTCCTATTTCATCGCCTGCTTTTCCAAGGAGCATAGCGCCCTGTTACCTGTTGCTCTGGCGGCGCTGGCCATGCTATTGAATGAACATAACAGGCTGGAAAAAAAGACGTTATGGTTGGTTTGGTTGAGCTATCTGGGCATTTTTGTGCTCGTGGTACTGCGCGCGAAAGGTATTTTCGGCTCACCTTACGAGGCGATGGCTGCACAATTGTTCGAGCAGCAGGGCATCGTGGCCGGAACGCCGATGTTGTACCTGCTGAGCGTAATGACACAAGCAGGCTTGTTCTTCAAATACCTTTTCTTATGGCTATTGCCGAATCCTGACTGGATGTCGGTGGATATGCGTGAGCAGTTCATTCCGGGATTGACGGCGTGGCTGGGATGGTTGGGTGTCGCCGGATATATCACCTATGGCGCAGTCGCATTCCGTTGGTTGTTGCGCGGTGGAAGCAAAGGGCTTGTCGGTTTTGCGCTGCTGTATCCTTGGTTATTGTTTCCTATTGAGTTTTCTTCCATTCGAGTGCAGGAACCTTTTGTGCTATACCGGAGCTATCTGTGGATGCCGGGTGTGATGCTGTTGGTTCCTTTGGCGTTGCTTCGCTTTCCCCAGCGACGGACGCATTTGGCCATGGTGGTAATGGTGTTGCTGCTTATTCCCTTGTCGTGGGGTCGGCTATGGGTGTTCGCCGACAATTACCGCATGTGGGACGAAGCTGCGAGGCTGCTGGAAAACGAGCGCGTGGCCGGCGCGGACCGCATTTACTTCAATCGCGGACAGGCCGAAATGGCAAGGCAGAAATGGCAGCCTGCTGCCCTTGATTTCGAACGCTCGGCTGCGATCAGCCCGCAACTGGAACCTATACATTATATCCTCGGGGTCGCCTACGCTAACTTGGGGCGTTATGAAGATGCTTTGGTGCAGTTTGACTTAGCGCTGAAAATCGATGCCAGGGATGACAGGGTTTATTACGCAAAGGGTATGATCCTGAGGGCTCTTGGACGCGGCGAGGAAGCAAAGCAGCAGATGAAAACAAGCTGCGAGTTGGAAAACGCGGTTGCGTGTTTGATATTGACGGGCGAATTTCGTCGGGCAAAGACCAAGCCGTAAAGTCTGAAAATATTTTTCAAAAACACCCTAAAGTTTTCAAAATGCCTGCCGATACACTATCTGTACGAGCGAAAGCGTCCCCTCGCGAAGCTTGGTACCCGAGAACCACCCTTATTGGCCTTATGTCCAATAAGGGTGGTTCTGCTTGTTTGTAAGTCATATTCCTACAAGATAATCGGAAGTCCTCGGATATTTCCCTTGGATTTTCTCCCCGAGAATGCAACCGTCGAAACAAGACATCACACTGTTTAAGCGAGGGGACTGCTATGAACACGAATCAATTGCACGAAGAAATCAAGGAAACCAATCTCTCTTATATGCTGTTGGCCCAGCAAATGATACGCGACGACAAGGCCAGCGCGATCTTCAGGCTGGGAGTGAGCGAGGAGCTGGCTGACCTCATCGTCGGACTCACTTCGGCGCAGATGCTCAAGATGGCCGCATCGAACATGTTGCTGTGCCGCTTCCGTTTTGACGAGCGCTTATTGCTCAATATGGTCACCGATTACAACAAGGACAGGATGATGTCGCAGGCACATGCCGCCATCCTGATGTCGGGACAGCCCGCCGAAGCCCTGGTTCTCTGAACGGTAAGGTGGGAGCCATGCGAAACAAGAGCGTAGTGAACGAAGCACGCGAGATACAGATATCGGTCGAGCTTATCGAATTGGGCGCACGACTCCAGTTGCTTCAAGAGGAGACAGGATTGAGCCGGGAGCGCCTGCTGCGGCTTTACAAGGAGGTCAAGGGGGAATCGCCTTCCAAGGGCATGCTGCCGTACTCGACGGACTGGTTCATGAGCTGGTTGCCCAATATCCATTCCTCCTTATTCATGGGCATCCATCAGTATCTTCTGAAAAATGCCAGCGTCTCCGGCGTCGAGGCCTTGATCAAGAGTTACCGTCTATACCTTGAGCAGGTTGCGGCCACCACGGGAGAACAGGTTCTGAGCATTACGCGTGCGTGGTTCCTGATCCGTTTTTTCGAGGCCAAAATGCTGCAACTCACGGAATGCAAAGAGTGCGGCGGCCATTTCGTGGTTCACGCCAATGAGCTGTACGAGAGCTACAACTGCGGCATTTGCCGTCCGCCTTCGCGCGCGGGAAAAACAAAAAAGGCAGCGCTAGGGGAAGCCGCCGTCGTCTAAAGTTATCACATCAGGCGCCGCTACTACTGACGAGTAGGTATCATCGGCAGTGGCGGCGTTGTTGCGTCCTGAATCGCCGAAAAGCTGAAATGCCGGCGAATTCGCACCTTGTTTCGTTTATCGACAGGGTGCCTAAATGCTACGATGCCACAGTAACTGGAAAAGTATCGATTCAAGGGAGCAAATTATGCTGGTGATCGTAGGATATTTGGTGGTCTTGGGCTCCGTGTTCGGCGGTTTTGCCCTGGCTGGGGGGCACCTGGCCGCGTTGCTGCAGCCGTTGGAGTTGCTGATGATTGCGGGAGGGGCGGGCGGTGCCTTCTTCGTTGGCAATAGCATGAAGGCAATCAAAGCGACATTCAAGGATCTGCCTACGATATTCAAAGGCTCCAAGTACAACAAGGAAAGTTACATGGAGCTGATGGCACTGATGTACGAGTTGCTCGGCAAAGTGCGAAAAGAAGGCCTGATGTCCATCGAAGGCGACGTCGAAAATCCGCACGAGAGCCCCGTGTTCGCCAAATACCCGAAGATATTAGCCGACCATCACGTGGTCGAGTTCATGACCGATTACCTGCGCATCATGGTCAGCGGGAATCTGAATGCCATGGAGATCGAGAATCTGATGGATGTGGAGATCGAGACGCACCACCACGAGGCGCTGGTGTCGTCGCATGTGATCGCCAAGGTGGGCGACGGCATGCCGGCGTTCGGTATCGTTGCGGCGGTGATGGGCGTGGTGCACACCATGGAATCAGTGGGCATTCCGCCGGCCGAGCTGGGCATGCTGATCGCGCACGCGCTGGTGGGAACCTTTCTCGGCATCTTGCTGGCCTATGGATTCGTCGGCCCGCTGGCGGGTCTGCTGGAACAAAAGGCCGAAGAGGGCAGCAAGATGTTGCAGGCCATCAAAGTCGTCCTGCTGGCCAACCTTAACGGCTACGCACCGGCCATGGCAGTCGAATTCGGGCGCAAGGCGCTGAACTCGACCGAGCGCCCGGGCTTTGTCGAACTGGAAACGCATGTCAAACAAAAGCGCTAGACGCTACCTACAACCCAGTCGATAGAACCGAATCATGGCGAACGAAGATAAACGACCCATCGTCATCAAACGTATCAAGAAGGTGGTGGGCGGCGCACACGGAGGCGCGTGGAAGATCGCCTACGCAGACTTCGTGACGGCAATGATGGCGTTCTTCCTGCTGATGTGGCTGCTTGGATCCACTACCAAAGGCGACCTCAACGGCATCTCCGAATACTTCAAGACACCGCTGAAAGTTGCCTTGATGGGCGGGACAGGGAGCGGAGACAGTTCCAGCATCATCAAAGGCGGTGGACAGGATCTGACGCGCAGCGAGGGCCAGGTCAAATCCGGCGAATTGCCGCCGGAAAAGAAGATCATCAACCTGAAAGCGACACGGGAAGAATTTCTGCGCCTGGAACGAAAAAAGGAGCTCGAAAAGCTCAAGGACCTGAAAGCCAACCTTGAAAAGATGATCGACGCGGATACCAAGCTGAAAAAATTCAAGGATCAGATATTGCTCGATCTGACTTCCGAAGGCCTGCGAGTTCAGATCGTGGACGAAAAGAACCGTCCCATGTTCAAGAGCGGCAGCGCGGAGCTGGAACCCTATACCAAGGATATCTTGCACGCGATCGGCAATGTGCTTAACGAAATGCCGAACAAGATCAGCCTGTCCGGGCATACCGATGCGCAGCCGTACGTGACTGCGGACGGGCGTTACAGCAACTGGGAGCTGTCGGCGGATCGAGGCAATGCTTCCCGCCGCGAACTGATCAAAGGCGGGTTGGCCGATGACAAGATCGTGCGCGTGGTCGGCCTGTCGTCAGCGGTACTGTTCGACAAAGCGCAGCCGCTGAACCCCATCAATCGCCGAATCAGTATCATCGTAATGAACAAAAAAGCCGAGGAGGCTGCCCTGAAAGATGGCGGCAGCGTGGATATCGATGCCGAAACGGGGGATCCGCTCGATGCGCTTCAACCCGATGCGGCCTCGGGAGTGGCGGGTACCGCTTCTGCACCGGCGGCTTCGACTGCTCAAGGATTGGCGGAATCAGCAGTAAGTCCGGGTCAGCCGCCTGCTCTGCATTAAAGAATAATAACCTTATGCCGCTATGGAAAATACGGCATATATAACAGAGCAGGGAAGTCAGGGTAAATGAAATGAATACGTGGTGGAGCCGTCTTTCACTAAAAAACAAGTTGCAGATCCCTATCCAGCTTGTCCTGATCGTCGTTCTGACGATGGTGCAATTGACCGCATTGGACAGGTTCGAGGAGCATGTGCTGGAAGGCGCGCGAGAAAAGGCGGTCGTTTCGGCCGACGGGGTCATCAACGGACTCAACCTGCTGATGCTCAACGGCATCATCAGCCAGGAAGACCAGCGAACCCTGCTCGTGAAAAAAATGGGGGCCTCCGAACATGTACTGGAGTTGCGGGTCATCCGCAACAAGCCGGTGCAGGATCAATTCGGCCCCGGCATGCCTTCCGAGCAACCGGTGGACGATCTGGATCGGGCGGCGTTGTCTTCCGCAAAGCAGCAGAAAGAATTGTTGGAAAAGAGCGGCGTGCGGGCATTGCGCGTTGTCGTCCCTTTCATTGCCAGCAAAGAATTCCGTGGAACAAACTGCCTGATGTGCCATACGGTGCCGGAAGGTACCGTGAACGGCGCGGCCAGCATCACGCTGGATATCAGTGGCGAATATGCCGTGGTGAGACGCGTCAGCCTGACGCTATGGGGCGTGCAGATCGTTCTGCAAATCGCCTTGTATTTCATCATCGGCGGGCTGATCGGTCTGGTGACCAAGCCCGCGAAGGAACTGCAAAGGGCCATGCAGACCATGCAAGCGGATGGTGACCTTTCCAGGCGCGTCGTCGTGCGCAGCGAGGATGAGATCGGCCAGACATCCAAAGCTTTCAACGACCTGGCCAACGGCTTCCATGTGATCGTCACCCAGGTTGACGGGCATGCCCATCAGGTCGCCGATGCAGCCCGCTTGCTGGCCCAGGATGCGGAGCAGCTGGCGCAGAGTATGCAGCGGCAAAGCGATGCGGCAGGCTCCACATCAAAGGCGGTCGAACAAGTCAGCGCGAGCATCGCGCAGGTCGCGGAAGGCACAGACCAGGTGGCCAGACTTTCAAATGAGAGCCTGGAGCGCGCCAACCGCGGTCAGCAAAGCCTGCAAGACATGATCCGGGAACTCGCGCGTGTGGAAAGCTCGGTGCAGGAAATCGCGGATGACGTCGGCAAATTCGTGAGCAATACGCAGAGCATCACCAATATGACACAACAAGTGCGCGACATCGCCGAGCAAACCAACCTGCTGGCGCTGAATGCGGCGATCGAAGCGGCGCGGGCGGGCGAGCAGGGGCGCGGCTTCGCGGTCGTGGCCGATGAGGTGCGCAAGCTCGCCGAAAAGTCCGCGCAATCCGCGACGCAGATCGACGAAGTGACCCAGGCGCTGGGCGCGCAGTCGGGGCAGGTCGAGCTCACCGTGCAGCGGGGATTGGCCGCTTTGCAGGGCAGTCAGGCGCATATACGGGAGGTCACATCGGTTCTGGTGGAAGCCAACTCATCTGTGGATGGTGTGAATCGCGGGCTGGAAAACATTTCCGCTTCGATCAACAGGCAACGCGATGCCAGCGAGGAAATCACCCGCAACGTCGACCGAATCGCCGACATGGCCAGCAGAAGCAACGACGTGGTCAAGCGTACGGTCGTTGCCGTGAAATCGATGGAAGCGCTGGCTGCAAATTTGAACAAGACCATCGGACGCTTCAAGGTTTGATGGACGTCGCTAACGGAATGGCAGGGCTGCAAAAAGGGTAACAAAATGGGCGAATGGTGGAGCAGTCTCTCGATCAAGAATAAATTGCAGATCCCTATCCAGCTGATCCTGCTGGTGGTGATGATCGCCGCGCAGCGCTGGGCGTTCGACCGCTATGAGATGCGCGTGGTGGAAGATGCGAGAAACCGCGCGGTGATCCCGGCGGACGGCGTATTTAACGGCCTGAACATGATGATGCTGAACGGGACGATTTCCGATGTCGAACAACGGAAGCTGTTCATAAGAAAGATGGCTGCCTCCAGCAACGCGTTAGACCTGCGCATTGTGCGCGGCAACCCGGTTCAGGCACAGTTCGGGCCCGGTGCGACCGAGGAACAGCCCAAAGACGACCTGGATCGCGCGGCATTGAGCCGAGGCGAGCAGCAAAACGAGTTTGTGGAAAAAGACGGTAAACGCATCCTGCGCGTGGTTCAGCCGATCGCGGCGTCAAAAGATTTTCGCGGCACCGGGACGAATTGTCTGCAATGCCACACGGTGGAAGAAGGAGCGGTGATGGGGGCGGTGACCGTGAGCCTGGATATGACGGGCGAATACGAAGCGATGAGCAGGGCCAGTGCTGTGCTATGGATCGGGCAGGCCGTGGTTCAGATGCTGTTGTTCTTCGTCATCGGCTGGCTGATCAACCAGGTGACGCGTCCGACACGGGAATTGCAGCAGATCATGCTGGTGATGCAGACCGACGGCGATCTGTCCCGCCGCGTCGCGGTGAAAAGCAAGGATGAGGTCGGACAGACCGCCGTGGCGTTCAACGCGCTGATCGACAATTTCTCCGGCATCATACGGCGGGTGCTGGACGGGGTGGACAAGATCAACAAGACCACCAGCCACATCGCCGCGACGTCTTCGGAAGTGGCGGGCGGTTCGCGCGCGCAAAGCGAAGCCGTTTCGTCCACGGCCGCAGCCGTGGGGGCGGTCACGGCAAGCATCAACTCCGTCGCCGAAAACACCAATGTCGTGCGCGGACTGTCCGAAAGAAGCCTGCAACAGACAGAGCAGGGCAACCGCAGCGTCGAAGAGATGGTGCGCGAGATACAAAGCATCGAAATCGCGGTGCAGCAGATCGCATCGGCTGCCGGCGAGTTTGTCGAAAGCGCGCGCACCATCGCCAGCATGACGCAACAGGTAAAAGACATCGCCAACCAGACCAATTTGCTGGCATTGAACGCCGCCATCGAGGCGGCCCGTGCCGGCGAGCAGGGCCGGGGCTTCGCCGTGGTGGCGGACGAAGTGCGCAAGCTGGCGGAGAAATCCGCCCAATCAGCCAGCGAGATCGACAAAGTGACCAGCAAGCTGGACGAGAAATCGTCACGTGTGGAACAGGCCATCGCTTCCGGTGTGCAGTCCCTGCAAACCACGCACAAGCATGTCGAATTGATGGCCGTCGTGCTGAACGAGGCCGGGGCGGCCGTGCGGGAGTCGAACGTAGGGGTCGGCCAGATCGCCGTGTCTGTAGGCGAACAAGGCGCTGCGAGCAACGAGATCACGCGCAACATCGAACATATCGCCAGTATGGCCGAGAAGAATCATGCGGCCATCGAACAGACTGCGCATGACATCAATGAACTGGAACGTATGGGCGTCGAACTGCAGAATGCGGTCGCCCGTTTTAAAGTATAAAGAAAAATACTCAGGAGAGAGCAATGTTGGGAAATATGACAATCAAGGCGCGCTTGACTCTGCTGGTGAGCGCCATCATGGTGGTCATCGTGTTCAATCAGGTGGTCGGCTATTACGCCACCTCGCAGCTGCAAGCGGCCACACAGGATATTGCCAAGCGGCATATTCTGCTGATTCGATTGACGAACCGCATCATGTTCACGCTGGCCGACCAGCGCACACAAGTGCTGCTGGCAATCTCACACAACCCGGCGAACCCGGCGAGTAAACTGCACGACCATCCCATCAGCAAGCACCTGGACCAGATCGCTGCGAACAGGGTAAAGCTGAATGAGTATGTCGACGAGATGGAGAAGAATACATACAGCGCCGAAGACAAGGCGATGCTGAAAGAGTTTTCTGCTGCGCGCAGTGTTTTTCTGAACGAAGGACTTGAGCCCGCGGTAGCGGCACTCAAAGCAGAGCAGTGGTTTGAAGCGGAGCGTCTGGCACTGAACAAGATCAATCCGCTGGTGTCGGCTGCGATCGAGCGCGGACGTGCGCAGGCGCAGCATGAAGACGATATGTCGAAGCAGGCGCTGGAAGAAGCGATGGCCTCTGCCCATAATATGGAATTATTGATGCTGTTTGGCCTGCTGCTGGCAATCGCAGTCGGCGCGGGTATGGGCTATTCCATCATCTCCGGCGTTGTGCGTTCCACCGGCGAAATGAGCGCTACGATGTCGCGCACAGCAGCCGATGGCGACTTGACGCGAATCGTGCCCGTACATGGCAAGGATGAGCTGGCGCAAGCTGCCAGATCCTTCAATTCGCTGATGGAGAGTTTTCGCCAGACTGTCCGACAGGTACACGACAGCGCCGACAATGTGATCACGACCGCAACGCAGCTTGCGACCTCTTCAACTCAGATCACGCAAGGCTCGCAGGTGCAAAGCGAGGCGGCGGCCTCCACGGCCGCGGCGGTGGAGGAGATCACCGTGAGCATCAATGCGGTGTCGGCCAATACCGAGGAAGTGCGCAAACTGTCTGAACAGAGTCTGCAGCAGACTCGTCAGGGGAACCAGAGCGTGACCGAAATGATAAACGAGATCCATAGCGTGCAGGATGCGGTGAATCAGATAGACGTGTCGGTCCAGGAATTTGTCGATAGCACGCGCGCCATCGCCGGCATGACACAGCAAGTGAAAGACATCGCCGACCAGACCAACCTGCTTGCATTGAATGCGGCCATTGAGGCAGCTCGCGCCGGTGAACAAGGGCGTGGCTTCGCCGTGGTGGCCGACGAGGTTCGAAAGCTTGCCGAAAAATCCGCCCAATCGGCCAGCGAGATCGACAAGGTTACCAATTCGCTGAACCAGAAATCCACACATGTCGAAACCACGGTGCAAGGTGGTCTGCGTTCCCTGAAAGCGACGCAGGAACATGTGGCGCGCGTTTCCGCGATACTCACAGAGGCGAGCGAATCCGTCACTAAATCCAGCGCTGGTGTGAACGACATCGCTTCCTCGGTCAGCGAACAGAGTCTCGCCAGTACCGAGATCGCACGCAATGTGGAAAGGATCGCACAAATGTCGGAGGAGAATCACGCCGCTGTCAGTTCCAACTCGCAAGACATCGTGCGCCTGGAAAGCCTGGCAAAAGAATTGCAGGCCGCAGCCGGGCGTTTTAAGACATAGGCAAGGTCCGGGGAATTATGCAAAACAAGAACGCTTATGTGTCGCAAAAGGAAGTGCCGTTCCCGGCAGGTACGGTATTGGTCTCCAAGACAGATACCAAGGGCATCATCACCTATTGCAATGAGGCATTCGTGAGTATCTCCGGCTATTCGCGCGAGGAGCTGCTCGGCAAAAGCCACAACATCGTGCGCCATCCGGACATGCCGCCGCAGGCTTTCAAGTGGCTGTGGGATGAGATCAAGGCGGGACGGCCCTGGCGCGGGGTCGTCAAGAACCGGTGCAAGAACGGGGATCATTATTGGGTGCGCGCCACCGTTGCGCCCTTCATCGAGCAAGGCAAGATCACGGGATACGTCTCGATACGCAGGGCGCCGAGCCGTCAGCAGGTGGCCGACGCGGAGGCGCTGTACGGGGAACTGAAGCGGACCGGTGCACAGGCCGTTTCACGGTACGAGCGCTACAAATTCAAGAATTGGTCGCTGATCGCAAAGTTGCAGTTTCTGATACAGACGACGCTGTTGATCGTGCTGTCTGCGGCGCAATTCTTCGTTTCCGCCAACATGCGCGAAGAATCGAAGACGCAGGCAACGGAGAAGGGCGCGCAGATCGCCAACGAGATCATCGACGGATTCAACATGTTGATGGTGACGGGGCAGATAGGGGATGTCGGCAACCGCGAACTCCTTATCCGCAAGTTCAGCAGCGGCGTGAACATCAAATCGGCGAAGATACTGCGCTCCAAACCAGTGGTCGACCTTTACGGGGCCGGGTTGCCGCAAGAGCGTGTCCAGGACGATGCACAGCGCCAAGCGCTCGACACCCGGAAGCCGGTGGTGACATTCGGCCAGGACGATCAGGGAGCCCAATTCCTCCGCGTCATCACTCCCTATATGGCCAGCAAGGATTTTCATGGTACCGATTGCACCGGTTGCCATCAGGCCCAGGAAGGCGCGGTTCTCGGCGCATCGGATGTGGTGGTCGACCTGAAGCCGGATTACGACCGCATCCGGCGTATGGAATTCCAGACCATCTCTGGACAGGTCGCATTGCATGTGTTCCTGTTCTTCTATATCGGTTTCTGCGTCAAGCGCTATGTGCGCCGGCCGGCCGATATGGTCAGGGCCGAATTCAGGCACATCATGGAAGGCAACCTGGATAACGAACTCGATATTTCCACCAGGGACGAAATGGGCGTGTTGTTATGCGAGATCCAGACCATGCAATCCTACCTGCGCACCATGATGGATGAGATCGTCTCTTCGGTGAAAAATATGCGGGAACACATCGGGGGCGTGGATGCCAAGGTGACCGGGGTGGCGAACAACGCGATGACGGAGCAGGACCATATCCAGCAGATCGCTGCTACCATGGAGCAGTTCAGCCAGTCCGTCGCCGAAGTGGCAAACATGGCTGGCGATTCGCTTGGCGACGTCAGGACGATGCGGCAGGTCGTCGACGAAAACAGCCGCAATATGGAACGCAGCATCGTGGCGACCGGCAAGGTGGCCAGCACCGTGCAGTCATCCAGCAAGACCATCTCGGACCTGGGAGAGTCCATCCAGCGTATCGGTACGATCGCCAATGCCATCAAGGAGATCGCGGACCAGACCAACCTGCTGGCCTTGAACGCGGCCATCGAAGCCGCGCGCGCCGGCGAGCAGGGGCGCGGCTTCGCGGTGGTAGCCGACGAGGTGCGCAAGCTGGCGGAACGCACGGCAGCCAGCACCAAGGATATCGCCCGGACCATCGCCGAGATCAATGCGGTTTCCGATTCTGCCGTGAAATCGATGCAGGTCGCGGTGACCGAGGTCGAGGACGGTATCATGCTGATCCGCCAGAACGGGGAAGGTTTGAAGCAGATAATGAGCGCCACGGAAAATGTCTCGGGGCGAGTCGATCATATCGCAACCGCTTCCAAGGAGCAGTCGGCTGCGGGCGAAAGCGTGGCGCAGAGCCTGGAACGTATCGCGGCGTTGGTGGACAATAATACCCATTCTGCTCAGGAGGCTAAATCTGCCGCTGAAGAATTGGCAAAATCTGCCGATGAACTGAGCAAGGCGGGATATCCGTTAACGAAATGTGCTGTGGGCAAATGAAATCAGGGAAGCAGGGGCATCCGCCCCGGCCAACCGGAGGAGAGATACATGTCTGATCTGTTAAAGAACATCGATGCCCGAACCAAACTGGCGGGCACCAACAAGCTGGAGATCCTGATGTTCACGCTGGGGTTGGACAAGCGCACCGCGCGCGAGGAGACCTATGGCATCAACGTGTTCAAGGTGCGCGAGGTGATGCGCATCCCGCCGATCACCCGTGCGCCCGACATGCCCGAGGCGGTGGAGGGCATGGTGAGCCTGCGCGGGGCCCTGGTGCCGGTGATCGATCTGGCGAAGTATGCCGGCATCGAGACGGAAGACCAGGCCGACATCATGATCGTCACCGAATACAACGGTCATACCCAGGGCTTCCTGGTCAAGGCGGTGGACAACATCCTGCGCCTGGACTGGTCGGCGATGCGCGTTCCGCCGGCGATGCTGGTGGCGCAGATGGGCGGCCTGGTGACCGCGATCACCGAGTTGAAGGATGGCCGGCTGGTGATGATGATGGACGTGGAAAAAGTGCTGTCGGAGACCGGGCACTTCGACGAAGACGAGATGATCTTCAAGAGCGTGAAGCCGATAGGCAAGGATCGCACGGTGTTCTACGCCGACGATTCTTCCGTCGCAAGGCACCAGATCCAGCGCACGCTGGATGCGATGGGGGTCAAGTCCATCGCGGCCATCAACGGGCGCCAGGCATGGCTGGAACTGACCAAGATGGCCGATTACGCCGCAGCCTCCCATACATCGATGAAAGACCTGGTGCAGGTCATCCTGACCGACGTGGAGATGCCGGAGATGGACGGCTACATGCTGACGCGCAAGATCAAGTCGGACAAGCGTTTCGCCGGGATCCCGGTATTGATGCATTCGTCCTTGTCCAGTTCGTCCAACCAGCAGCTCGGCAAGGCGGTCGGCGTGGATGAATATGTGCCCAAGTTCGAGCCGCAGAAACTGGCGCAAACCTTAACCCGGCTATTGGCTTAGTGAGGAGCTGAAGATGACTTACTCGGAAGACATGTTGAGTTCTGGGCACGACGGGATGCTGGAGCATATCGATGCCCGCACCAATCTGGCAGGGACCAACAAGATGGAGATACTGCTGTTCAGCCTGGGCAGCAACGAGAAGTTCGGCATCAACGTATTCAAGGTCAAGGAGGTGTGCCAGATCGGCAAAGTCACCCGCACGCCGAACATGCCGGGCGGGGTGGACGGCATCGTCAGCCTGCGCGGCCACGTCATGCCGGTGTTGAACCTGGCCAATTTCATGGGCATGAATCCCGCGATCAAGCACGAGACCATGCTGGTCGCCGAATTCAACCGCCATATACTCGGGTTCCTGGTTGAAGGCGTTGACCGCATCATCCGGGTCGATTGGGACAAGGTTCATCCCACGGAAGGTATGCTTTCGGACAAGGGGGCGCTCATCACCGCCATCACGGAACTGGAAGACGGTACGCTGGTGTCCATACTCGATGTCGAACAGATACTGGCCGACGCCTTTGGCGAGGCGGTGGTCGGCAACGTCGAAAGGATAGAATCGGAACATGAACTCTGCGTATTCTTTGCGGACGATTCGCTGGTGGCACGCCGGAAGATCATCGAGGTCCTGGACAAAATGGGTGTCAAACATGTGCAGGCCAACAACGGACGCGAGGCCTGGGACAGGCTGAAAGCCATGGCGGATGCGGCGCAGAGTGCGGGTGTCAACCTGCACGACCAGATACAGGTCATTCTCACCGATGCGGAAATGCCGGAGATGGACGGTTATGTGCTGACCCAGAATATAAAGGGTGACAGCCGTTTCGACGACATCCCCGTGGTGATGCATTCGTCCCTGTCGTCGGATGCGAACCGGGCCATGGGCAAGCGCGTCGGGGTGGATAATTACGTATCGAAATTCGATTCGATTGTGCTGTCTTCAACGCTGCGTCCGTTGTTGACATAGGAGCGAGGATACAGGATGCGGGATACGGGATTCAGGAAATGCAGCGCGCCGGGCATGACTGAATCCTGTATCCAGAATCCTGTAGCCTGAATTTAGGAGAAGGTGATGGGAATAGAAAATACAAAGTTTCTGGTGGTGGACGATTTCTCGACGATGCGGCGCATCGTGCGGAATCTCCTCAAGGAGCTCGGGTTCGCCAACGTGCAGGAAGCGGAGGACGGTGTGGATGCACTGAACAAATTGCGCAGCGAGCCGTTTGATTTCGTGGTGTCGGACTGGAACATGCCGAACATGACCGGCATCGATTTGTTGCGCGCGATCCGCGCCGTCGAGAGCCTGAAACATCTGCCGGTCTTGATGGTGACGGCGGAAGCGAAGAAGGAAAACATCATCATGGCAGCACAGGCAGGGGCTTCCGGCTATGTGGTGAAGCCTTTCACCGCGGTGACTCTGGACGAGAAGCTGAAGAAGATATTTGCGGCATTCCCGCAACTCAACAAGTGAGGCAGGTCATGGCTACCAATACTGCAACTCAAGATTCGGACGACCTCGAAGCGCTGTTCGACAGCATCATCGCGGCGAACGCAAACGAAGGCAAACCGGCAACGGCGACCGCGGCCAATTCCTCTGCGGCGGCGGGTGACGGGGACCCTGCCAAGGTCATCAACCAGATCGGGCACATGGCGCGCGCCTTGCACGACACGCTGCGCGAGCTGGGCCTGAACAAGGAGATCGAGAAGGCGGCTGCAACCATCCCCGATGCGCGCGACCGCCTGAACTATGTGGCCACGCTGACACAGCAGGCCGCCGAGCGCGTGCTGAATGCCACCGAGGCGGCACAACCCGTCGTCGAGAAGATGGGCAGCGATGCACAGTATCTGGCCAAACAATGGGATCTGTTGTTCGAGAAGAAGCTCGACGTGCCGCAGTTCAAGGACCTGGTCACCCAGACCCACGCCTACCTGCATGAGACGCCCAGGCAGGCCAAGGCAACCAACGCCAAGCTGACCGAGATCATGATGGCGCAGGATTTCCAGGACCTGACGGGTCAGGTCATCAAGAAGATCATCGAGTTGACACAGAATATGGAGCAGCAACTGCTGGCGCTGCTGCTGGAAAACGCACCGGCATCGGTGAAGGCGGAGATCAACAACAGCCTGTTGAATGGCCCGGTCATCAATGCGCAGGGACGCTCCGACGTGGTGACCAGCCAGGATCAGGTGGACGATCTGCTTGAGAGCTTGGGGTTCTAGAATCAGGATACGGGATACAGGAGTCAGGATACAGGGAGGGGCGGCGGTGGTTTCACTGAATCCTGTATCCCGTATCCTGCATCTCGAATAGGAGACGAGCATGAACGATTTCGTGGGAATGGAAGAATTGCTGCAGGACTTCCTGATGGAGGCCGGGGACATGCTGTCCGATGTGGACAGCAAGCTGATGGAGCTGGAAAAGAACCCGGGCGACGCCTCGCTCCTGAATGAGGTCTTTCGCGGCTTCCACACCATCAAGGGCGGTGCGGGCTTTCTTAATGCGTCAGAACTGGTGACGCTGTGCCACCTGACCGAGAACCTGTTCGATAAATTGCGCAACAACGAACTGAAGCTGACTGCCGAACTGATGGACGTGATCTTTGCGGCTACCGCGGAAGTGCGCAAGATGTTCGGCGCGTTGCAGCAAAGCCAGCAACCCGCCGCCGCACCGGTTGAGGTGATCCAGGCCCTGAAGGATGTGTTGAGCGGCAAGGCGATCGCGGCAATATCCAGAAATGCGGCCAAACCTGCCGCCGCGGCACCGTCGGCACCTGCCGCGACTTCCTCTCCTGCGCCGGCTGGAGCGGACAGCGTGGATTGGGACGCGTTGTATAACGCCATCACCGGCGGTACCGATATCGTCAAGGAAGTTGGCGCGGTACGCGACGAGAAAAAGATCACCGAAGCGATCAACGAAGAGGAGTCCACCAAAAAAGCGTTCGGCCGCCGCTCCACCGATGTGCCCGGGGCGACCGTCGGTCGCCGTGCCGGGGACGTGCCGGCTGCCGAAGCAAAGGAAACGACCATCCGGGTCGATACCGACCGGCTGGACCAGGTGCTCAACCTGTCGGGCGAGATCGGGCTGACCAAGAATCGGCTCACCCATCTGCGTTCCGACATCCTTCAGGGACACAACGATCCGGATACCTTGCGCGAACTGGATCAATCCGTCAGCCAACTCGACATGCTGGTGGTCAGTCTGCAGAACGCCGTCATGAAGACACGCATGCAGCCCATCGGCCGGCTGTTCAAGAAGTATCCGCGTCTGGCGCGAGATCTGGCGCGCTCTCTGGGCAAGGACGTCGAACTGGTGCTGACCGGCGAAGAGACCGAGATGGACAAGACCATGATCGAAGACTTGAACGATCCGCTGGTGCACCTGGTGCGCAACGCCGTGGATCATGGTGTGGAAACGATAGAAGAACGGGTCGCCGCGGGCAAGTCGGAGAAGAGTTTCGTCGAGCTCTCCGCGCGCCAGGAAGGCGACCATATCCTCATCACTATCACCGACGACGGCAAGGGCATGCGCCCGGAAGTCATACGCAACAAGGCCATCGAGAAAGGACTGATCACCGCGGAGATCGCGAACACGCTGGACGAGAACCGCTGCCTGGAATTGATCTTCCTGCCCGGCTTCTCGACGAAAGAGGAGATATCCAGCGTGTCCGGCCGCGGCGTCGGCATGGATGTCGTGAAAACGAACATCCAGAAGCTCAATGGCACGGTCAACATCAGTTCCGAGGTGGGCAAGGGCTCGACCATTTCCATCTCGCTGCCGCTGACGCTGGCGATCCTGCCGGTGCTGGTATTGCGGCTGGCCGACCAGTCGTTTGCCGTGCCGCTGTCCATGGTGCGCGAGATATTGCCGGTCACACAGGGGGAGCTGCAACGGGTATCCGGCAAGGCGACCATGGTGGTGCGCGGCGAAGTGCTGCCGGTGTTGCCGCTGTCGCAGCTGATAGGCTGGGGCAGCAGCGACAGATCGGAAGTCGGCGTGCTGATGCAGTTCGGCAACAACAGCTTCATCCTGACTGCCGACGGCTTTGTAGGCCATGAAGACGTGGTCATCAAATCGCTTGATACCTTCCGTCCCAAAGGCGTGGCAGGCGTCACCATGTCCAGCGAAGGCGACATCGTGCTGATCCTGGATATCAAGGAGTTGCTCAGCGACGTGCGCGGATCCTGAGGCATGGGCCGGACAAACGGTTAAAATCGTTGCATGAATAATGCACATCCCCGTGAATTCAATTTCACCGACCAGGATTTTCAGCGCATCCGCAAGCTGATCCACGAACGCGCCGGCATCTCGCTGGGCGAAAACAAGCAGGAACTGGTGTATAGCCGCCTGGCGCGGCGCCTGCGCGCCACCGGCATCAAGAACTTTGCAGATTACCTGGATCATCTGCAGCGCGGGGATGCGGCCGAATGGGAAGCCTTCACCAACTCCCTCACGACCAACCTCACCTCGTTCTTTCGCGAGCCTCACCATTTTCCGCTGCTGGCCGAACACCTGCGCAAGCAGGAAAAGGGGCGGCCGCTGACCCTGTGGTGTTCCGCCTGTTCGACGGGTGAAGAGGCCTACTCGATGGCGATGACGGCGGTGGAAGCATTGGGAGGGTACGAGCGGCCGTTCCATATTATCGCTTCCGACCTGGACACCAAAGTGCTGGAAACCGCACGTGCAGGGCGCTACAAGGCAGATGCCATAGCCAGGCTGCCGGTGCAGCAGGTCGAGCGTTTCTTCGTGCGCGGCACCAGCGAGCAGGCCGGTTTCGTGCAGGTAAAACCGGAGCTGCAGAAGAAGATCGACTTCCGGCGCATCAATCTCCTGGACACGACGTGGCCGATTCATGCGCCAGTGGATGCGATCTTCTGCCGCAATGTGATGATCTATTTCGACAAGGACACGCAACTCTCCGTACTCAGGAAATTCGCCCCGCTATTGCGCAGCGATGGCCTGCTGTTTGCCGGGCATTCGGAGAATTTCTATCACGCCAGTGCCTGGTTCAAGTTGCGCGGACATACCGTGTACGAACTGGCTGCACAGGACTAGCGGCGATGATGGGCGGGAAGATCATTGTGGTCGGCTCTTCCACCGGGGGTACCGAGGCACTCAAGATATTCCTGTCGGGTATGCCGGAACGAAGCCCCGCCATCCTTATCTCCCAGCATATGCCGGAATTGTTCACCAAATCGTTCGCCGAACGCCTGGATAACCTCTGTGCGATGCAGGTGACAGAGGCGGAACAGCATGAAGATATCGTGGCGGGCCGCGTCTATCTCGCTCCCGGTCATTCCCATCTGTTGCTGGAGCGCGTCGCCGGGAAATACCGCACCGCGCTGAGCCGGGATCCGCCGGTGAATCGCCACCGCCCTTCGGTCGAAGTGCTGTTCCATTCGGCTGCCAAGTTGCTGGGGACAAACGCCATCGGCGTGATGCTGACCGGCATGGGCAAGGACGGTGCGGCGGCGATGCTCGAGATGAAGCGGGCGGGCGCTTACAACTTCGCCCAGGACGAAGCCAGTTGTGTGGTGTTCGGCATGCCGCGCGAGGCCATCGCGCTGGGCGCGGTGGACGAGATCGTGCCCCTGCCCAGGATGGCGGAGCGCGTGCTGGCGCGGCTGGCGCTGGCCAGATAAGCCCATATTTCCCCCGCTGTTCCGCAGATTGGAATTCCTCCCGATGCCGATAATCGCCATGAGCAAAGGATCGTGCCATGGCCGAAGAAGACAGTGATCTGGAAAAAACCGAATCGCCCTCGCAGCGGCGCCTGGATCAGGCGCGCGAAGAAGGCCAGGTCGCGCGTTCGCGCGAGCTTTCCACTTTCGCCGTCCTGATGGCGGGTGGCGCCGGCATCTGGTTGATGGGTTCCGCGCTTTCACAGCAACTGATCTCGTTGATTCGCGAGGGCCTGACGCTGGATACCGGTCTCGCGTTCCATACGGAACAATTGCTGCCCCACTTGCATGACCTGAGCATGGCGACGCTGCTTGCTTTCCTGCCGTTGCTGGGATTGTTGCTGCTGGTGGCGGTGTTCTCGCCCATGTTGATGAACGGCTGGCTATTCTCGATGGCGCCCCTGCAACCCAATTTCGGCAAGCTCAATCCACTCAACGGCATCGGACGCATGTTCTCGGTCAACAGCCTCATGGAACTGGCAAAGGCGATCGTCAAATCGCTGGTGGTGGGCGGGGTCGGGGCATGGGTGATCTGGCACAACAAGGAAGCGGTGCTGATGCTGGTGACGGAACCCCTTGCGCACGCCATCCCGCATCTGGGCAGTCTCGTGTGGGGCAGCTTCGCCGCCATCATGGGCGGCATGCTGCTCATCGTCGCGGTGGATGTGCCGTTCCAGCTGTATGAGCACAACAAGAAACTGAAGATGACCAAGGAAGAAGTGCGCCAGGAAGCCAAGGAGACCGAGGGCGATCCGCAGGTCAAGGCGCGCATCCGCAGCATGCAGCGCGAGATGGCGCGCCGCCGTATGATGGCCGAGATACCGACCGCCGATGTGGTGGTGACCAACCCGACGCACTTTTCCGTGGCGCTGAAATACAGCGACAACAAGATGCGCGCCCCGGTCGTGGTGGCGAAAGGCTCGCACCTGATGGCGGCGCGCATCAGGGAGATCGCCAAAGAGAACAACGTGCCCATCCTCGAAGCGCCGCCTCTGGCGCGCGCGCTGCACAAACACTGCGAACTCGGGCAGGCCATCCCTGAAGCCCTGTATACCGCCGTGGCCGAAGTGCTGGCCTACGTCTACCAGCTGCGCCGCTACAAACAGGTGGGCGGTGCATATCCGCAGGAGCCGCATGAACTGCCGGTTCCGCAGGAGCTCGATCCGGCGAATGCAGGGCTGTAGGTGTTTTGCCGACACGCCTGAATTGCCGCTGAAATCCCCCTCTATTCACGTCATCGATCCTGCAGCCGTTTCAGATAATACGCACGGGCAAAGCGGTCTTGGCGGACCGCGGAAATGAACTTGAAGAGGTGCGTATGAATATCCTGGAAACGTTGAAGGCTGCGATGATGCGCGGCGGCGTCCGCGGCCTGGCGGGCCCCATCCTGATCGTGATGATCCTGTCGATGATGGTGCTGCCGCTGCCGCCGTTCCTGCTGGATATCCTGTTCACGTTCAATATCGCACTGGCGGTCATGGTGCTGCTGGTTGCGATGAACACCACCAAGCCGCTGGATTTCGCCGTCTTCCCCACGGTGCTGCTGATCTCCACCCTGCTGCGTCTCTCGCTCAACGTGGCGTCCACACGCGTGGTGTTGCTGCACGGACACACCGGTCCGGATGCGGCGGGCAAGGTGATCGAGTCGTTCGGCCACTTCCTGGTGGGCGGCAACTACGCGGTGGGTATCGTCGTGTTCGTGATCCTGGTGGTGATCAATTTCGTGGTCATCACCAAAGGTGCCGGACGTATCGCCGAAGTCGGCGCGCGCTTCACCCTGGACGCGATGCCGGGCAAGCAGATGGCGATCGACGCCGACCTGAATGCCGGCCTGATCGGTGAAGACGTGGCGCGCAAGCGCCGTGCCGAGATCGCCCAGGAAGCCGACTTCTACGGGGCGATGGACGGTGCTTCCAAGTTCGTGCGCGGCGACGCCGTCGCAGGCATCATCATCATGCTCGTCAACGTCGTCGGCGGTCTGGTGATCGGCGTGCTGCAGCATGATCTGGACCTGGCGACCGCAGCCAAGAATTACACCCTGCTCACCATCGGCGACGGTCTGGTGGCGCAGATCCCGGCGCTGGTGATCTCCACCGCTGCCGGCATGGTGGTGAGCCGCGTCTCCAGCGAAGACAACATCGGTCAGCAGCTGGCGAAGCAATTGATCTCCAGCCCGCAGGTGCTCATCGTGACGGCTGCCATCATCGGCATGCTGGGTCTGATTCCCGGCATGCCGCATTTCGCTTTCCTGCTGCTGGCGGGGGCAATGGGCTGGTTCGCATACTTCCTGTTGCAGCGCGCAAGACAGGCGGAGGACAAGGCAACGGAAGCGGCCAACCCCGTGCTGGCACCGAGCACCGAGGCGCCGGAAGCCAGTTGGGAGGACGTGGCACAGGTGGACGTGCTGGGACTTGAAGTCGGCTACCGCCTGATCGCTCTGGTGGACAAGGCGCAGGATGGCGACCTGCTGCGGCGCATCAAGGGCATCCGCAAGAAGTTCACGCAGGATATGGGATTCCTGCCGCCTGCCGTGCATATCCGCGACAACCTCGATCTGCGTCCCAATGCCTATCGCATCACCCTGAAGGGGGCCGAGATCGGCAGCGGCGAGGCATATCCCAATATGTTCCTCGCGATCAATCCAGGCAGCGTGAGCGGCGTATTGCCCGGCACCCCGACCAAAGACCCGGCCTTCGGACTGCCAGCCACCTGGGTGGATGCGACCGTGCGCGAACAGGCGCAAGTCATGGGTTATACCGTGGTCGATGCAGGCACGGTGGTGGCGACGCACATGAGCCACCTGATCCATACCCACGCAGCCGAGCTGCTGGGCCGCCAGGAACTGCAGCAGTTGCTGGATCACCTCGGCAAAATCGCCCCCAAACTGACCGAAGACCTCATTCCGAAGTTGCTGCCGTTGTCTACCGTGCAGAAAGTCATGCAGAACCTGCTGGACGAAGGCATGCATGTGCGCGACATGCGCACCATCCTGGAGACGCTGGCCGAACACGCGCCGCAGACGCAGGACGCGACCGTGCTGACCGGCCTCGTGCGCGTGGCGCTCGGCGCGGCCATCGTGCAGCAGTTCTACCCGTCGGCGCAGGAACTGCAAGTCATCGGCATGGACAAGGAACTGGAGTATGTGCTGGCGCAGGCCCTGCAGGCGGGCGGCTCGGCCATCGAGCCCGGCCTGGCCAACACGCTGCTGCGCGAAGCGCGCAACGCGACACAGACACAGGAACAACTGGGACTGCCCGCGGTGCTGCTGGTGCCCGGACATATCCGCGACCTGCTGGCGCGATTCCTGAAGCGTTCGCTGCCGCAACTGAGAGTGATTTCGCAAGACGAAGTACCGGGGTTCAAGACGGTACGGTTTACATCCATGGTAGGGGGTAGAGCATGAACGCCAGAAAATTCATCGCAGCCAGTTCGCGTGACGCACTGAAGCTGGTACGCACCGAACTCGGAGAGGACGCCGTGATCCTGTCCAACCGGAAAGTGCCGGAGGGGGTTGAGATCGTGGCGGTGGCCGGCTCCGAACTGGCTCACCTGAGCGAAACTCGCGTGAACGGCGGGAGCGCTGCGGAGCAGCGGGGGAGCCACCGGCCTTCTTCCGGCGAAGGGAACGGGAGCCGAACCGCAGAGAGCACGGCCCAGGCGCCCATGCGTCCGGGCAAGCTGACGCCGCAGGGCGCGAACCAGGCTGCCGCGCTGGGAGCGAAGGTGCTGGAAGCAAATGCCAGACGCGAGAGTGTCGCGTCGCCCGACAACAGAGACGCGACCGCAGAACAGCAAATGCTGCTGTCCGAGATCAAGACCATGCGCAACCTGATGCAGGAACAGATGGCGCGTCTCTCCTGGTCGGATATGCAGAAGCATGATCCGCTGCGCAGCGCCCTGTTGCGCGACATGCTCAATGTCGGTTTCAGCCCGATCCTGTCGCGCCAGTTGCTGGAGAAAATACCGGCGGACGGCGGCCTCGACTGGCTGCGCCGCATCCTGGGACACAACCTGCGTGTGGCGACCGTGCAGGAAGATGTCGTGGCGCGCGGCGGCGTATACGCGCTGGTCGGCCCCACCGGCGTGGGCAAGACCACCACCACCGCCAAGCTGGCGGCGCGCGCCGTGGTGCGCTATGGCGCGGACAAGGTGGCGCTGGTCACGACCGACAGCTACCGTATCGGCGCCCATGAACAATTGAAGATCTACGGCAAGATACTCGGTGTATCGGTGCATGCCGTGCGCGATACCCAGGACCTGAAGCTGACGCTGTCGGGGCTGAAGCACAAGCACCTGGTATTGATCGACACCATGGGTGTCGGGCAGCGCGACAGCCGTGTCGCGGAACAGGCGGAGATGTTCGATGCGGTGGGCGTGCGGCGCCTGCTGCTGCTGAACGCGACCAGTTCCGGCGGCACGCTGGACGACGTGGTGAAGATGTACGGCGGTACCGGCGTGATCGGCTGCATCCCGACCAAGCTGGACGAGGCGGTGACACTCGGTACGGTGCTGGATGTGGTGGTGCGGCACAAGCTGACCATGCATTACATCG
Source organism: Sideroxydans sp. (assembly GCA_027310665.1). Taxonomy (GTDB): domain Bacteria; phylum Pseudomonadota; class Gammaproteobacteria; order Burkholderiales; family Gallionellaceae; genus Sideroxyarcus. The sequence goes on from DAIDAJ010000007.1 coordinate 44,181, forward strand.
CCAGCGGCCAGCGCGTACCGGAAGACCTGCATGAAGTGAATCTGGAATATCTACTGCATCGCGTCTTCAAGGACGTGGGCAAGACGACTTCGGCATTTGCCATGCAGGAGGCCGAACTGCCGACCTTCATGGCCGGGATGGTGGGTGCGCAGAATATGAGGGGGCAATATGCGATCTGATCCTTTGGCGAATGCGCCTTCTTCCCAGTCCCTTCCCGCCGACGGGCGAGGAGGCGAGCGAGACAGACGATCGTATGATTCCGATCAGGCGGCAGGATTGCGCCGCCTGCTGGCGCGCTCCAGTTCGCGCGTGGTGACCGTGGTCGGTGCACGCGACGGGCTGGGGGCGACCAGCATCGTGGTGAACCTGGCGGCAGTGCTGGGGAATTCGGGCAAGGATGTGCTGGTGCTGGACGAGAACCTGTCTCAGGACAATGTGGCGAACACGCTGGCACTGAAGGCGCGCCATGACTTGCTGCATGTGGTCCGCGGCGACAAGGCATGGCAGGATGTGATCCTGAGCGCCGCCCAGGGTGTGCGTGTGTTGCCGGTGGCGCGGGCGATACAAAGCCTGCCGAAACTGAACGAGCTGGAGCGCGACCGCTTGCTGGAGTCGCTGTGTGCCGCCGCAAAGGACATGGATGTGGTGCTGGTGGATGCGGCGCGTGCCGGGCATTCGGTCTGCGCGAGCCTGTCCGGCGACGAACCCCTGCTGCTGGTGCTGAACGCCACCGCCAGCGGGATCACCGAAAGTTATGCCTTGCTCAAGCAGATGGCGATGCATAATGGCAGGCAGGCGTTCGATATCGTGGTCAACAAGGTCGGAAGCGAACGCGAAGCACTGGCGATATTCGACAATATGGCGCAGGTTGCGGGCCGCCATCTCCAGGTGCACCTGGAGTACCTGGGACATATTCCAGTTGATGAAAAGCTCAAACGTGCGACACAATTGGGCCGTCCGGTGATCGAGGCATTCCCGGCGGCGCAGTCGTCCTACGCAATGAGAGAGATCGCACAGGGACTTTTGCGTGCGCCGAGGGTATCGGATGAAGGGCATGACGTGCTGGGGAGCGTGATGCAGCGCATGATGCGGCAATCGCGTCCGGCGAACAATACAATGGCGATCACATGAATATCGCCGGCAACCTTAAGACGAAGGCTATGTACACGCCGAATGGACTGAGTGACAAGGAAGAGTGCCTGAAGGAATATGCGCCTTTGGTGAAGCGCATCGCCCATCACATGATGCTCAAATTGCCAGGCAGCGTCGAAGTGGATGACCTGATCCAGGCGGGCATGATGGGCCTGCTCGACGCTGCCAGCCGCTACGACGAACTGCGCGGCGCGATGTTCGAGACCTATGCCGCACAGCGCATACGCGGTGCGATGCTGGACGAATTGCGGGGGGCCGACTGGCTGCCGCGCAGTTTGCGCCGGGACATGCGCCGGATCGAGGCGGCCATCAGCCGCCTGCAGCAGAAGCTGGGCAAGGCGCCGAACGAGTCCGAGATCGCGAAGGAGCTAGGCGTTCCGTTGCCGGAATACCAGCAGATGCTGCAGGAAGGGCGCGGCGCGCAACTGCTGTATTACGAAGATTTCCACGGTGAGGGAGAAGAGGACTTTTTCGAGCGCTTCGAGTTTTCCAGCGACAGCAACCCGCTGGAACTGCTGCAGGACGAGCGCTTCAGGGCCGCACTCGTCCAGGCGATAGAACGCCTGCCTGAGCGCGAACGGCAGATGATGGGCATGCATTATGAGCAAGACATGAACTTGCGCGAGATCGGCGAGGTGATGGGGGTTTCCGAATCGCGCGTGTGCCAATTGCATAGCCAGGCCGTGGCGCGCTTGCGGACTTCGATGAAGGGCCATTAAAGCCCGGGCTCCGCAGCCGACCGTGCCATAGGAGAACCAGGCAGGATGACAAGAAGCATATCGGGTCTTTTCCCACGCGCTCTCGCTTTGCGCTGCACCGCGATGAACGTACACTACGCCCCGTTCAACTACGGAGTCTGGGTTTATGGACAAGCTTAGCCTGTTCGGATTGGTTCTCGCCATCACGGGGATCGTCGGTGGACAGCTGCTGGAAGGCGGTTCGATCAATGTCCTGATGCAGCTGGCTGCCTTCCTCATCGTGTTCGGAGGCACGATCGGCGCGGTCATGCTGCAACACCCGCTCGATGTGTTCGTGAGCGGCATCAGGATGGGTGGCTGGGTATTCGTCACGCCCGTCATCGACACGCAGAAACTGGCACACCAGATCACCACTTGGGGGGGCATCGCCCGCAAGGACGGCATCCTTGCGCTGGAGGCCCAGCTCAAGAACATCGAAGAGCCGTTCGTCGCCAAGGGGCTGCAGATGCTGGTGGACGGCAACAGCGCGGAAAAGATACGCGAAGTGCTGGACATCGACCTGCAAAGCTACGAGACGCTGCGCTGGCAATCAGCGCGCGTGTGGGAATCGGCGGCGGGTTACGCGCCCACCATCGGCATCATTGGTGCAGTGCTGGGGCTGGTGCACGTGATGCAGAGCCTGGGCGAGCCGGCCAAGCTGGGCGCGGGCATCGCGGTCGCATTCATCGCCACCATCTACGGCGTGGGCTCCGCCAACCTGTTGTTCCTGCCGATCGCGGGCAAGCTGAAGATCATCATCGCGCAGCAGGTGAACCTGCGCGAGATGCTGATCGACGGTTTGTGCATGGTGGCGAATGCCGAGAATCCGCGCTTCATCGAGAACAAGCTGAAGGGCTACCTCCCGGAGGCATCCTGATGGCACGCCGCCCCAAAAGAGCGGAGCACGACAATCACGAGCGCTGGATGGTGTCCTACGCCGATTTCATCACGCTGCTGTTCGCCTTCTTCGTCGTTATGTACGGTATCTCTTCGGTAAACGAGGGTAAATACAAAGTCTTCAGCGTCTCCGTCAACCAGGCCTTCGGGGCCAACGGCAAAGCCGGCGAAGGCAACGCGATTCACCTGACGGAAGATGAGATGTTCTTCAAGTCCCTCGTGGACAGGCGCAACGCACGCCTGGCTGAGAAACAACGCAAGCAGAACGAACGCATGCAGAATCTCGCGCAGACGCTGAATACGGCGATGGCATCGTTTGTGAAGAACGGGCAGATGAGCGTTTCCCAGAACGGCCGCGGCGTGGAACTGGAGATCAACGCCAGCGCGCTGTTCAACCAGGGGGATGCGGATATACAGCCGGAAGCGAAGAAGACACTGGCGGACGCGGCGAAGGTGTTGGCTGACAACGACTTTGCCATCGAAGTGGAAGGGCATACCGACAATATGCCCATCAGCACCGCTAGGTTCCCATCCAATTGGGAGTTGTCCTCGGCGCGAGCCAGCAGCGTCGTGCGTCTGTTCATCGACCAGGGTATTGTAGCCAAGCGCCTGAAAGCTGTAGGCGAGGCCGACAATCAACCCGTCGTGCCGAACGATACCCCGGAAAACCGTGCTCGCAACCGGCGCGTGACCATCACCGTGCTTTCACCGGAGCCTGAAGCGGAACCGGCGATTCCGCAATCGCCGGATCAACAATAAGAACCGAAATCAAATCCGCTTTATGTCTGCAGCAGGTAACGCCCGTCTGTTATCGGCATACGAGGCTGCAAGCTGATAATTGTGTCGCGGGAGTCAAAGCGGCAATAGCGGCCATTGAAATGCCGTTGCCATCGGAATTGCGCGACAGAGCATAATTGCGAATGCCAAATTCAAGTAGAGAGTATTCCATGCAAACCAGATCAAACGAACAATCGCTTTCTCCTTTTACTGGCGTGATGATTTTTGCCCTGGTGGCTATCATCGGGTTCGCCTATGTCAAATGGGTGCCTTATTACGCCAAGGCACTTGCCGCTCAAAGCCAGCACACCATAGGAGATTCAATTCTTTCCGGGAAGTCCGCCGTTGCACCGCCCGCATCATTGAGCGCTGCAGCAGACTACGCGATGGCCTATGGCAAGGCTATCTGGAAGGCACTCGTCCTGGGTCTTGTGCTGGGTTCCGGCATCAAGGTGCTTCTGCCGAGCCAATGGGTGAGCGCGATGCTCGGCCGCATGGGTTTCAGAAGTACGGCCTTTGGCGGACTTTTCGCCATCCCTTGCATGATGTGCACCTGCTGTGCCGCACCGGTGGCCATTGGTATGCGCCAAAGCTGTGCATCCATCGGCAGTGTGGTGTCCTGGTGGATGTCGAATCCTGTGCTGAATCCGGCGACCCTGGTGTTCATGGGGTTCGTATTGGGATGGGGATGGGCCATCTTCAGAATTGTGTTCGGCATCGCGATGGTGCTTGGTGTCGCTTATCTGGCGGAGCGTTATGCCGGACCGCATGAAGCAGATACGCTTGAGCAGGCTTTACCCCCCGATGCGGTGTCTTCAAAAGGCAGTTTCATGGCCCGCTGGTTGCGGGAATTGCTGGCCATGACGATCAGGCTCGTGCCGGAGTATCTCGTTCTTGTGCTTCTGCTTGGTGCAGCCCGGGCCTGGCTTTTCCCGGTACTTGATGTGCATGATGGCATCGTCTGGATCGTTGCGATGGCGCTCGCCGGCACGCTGTTTGTCATCCCCACGGCGGGGGAGGTGCCCATAGTGCAAGCGATGTTGGCGTTTGGCATGGGGGTGGGCCCGGCAGGAGCGCTCATCATGACGTTGCCTGCGGTCAGCTTGCCTTCGCTGGCGATGCTCGGCCGCGTCCTGAGCCTACGCACCCGTTTTGTGATTGCCTGCGGTGTCGTGCTTTCAGGTATTGCAGCCGGCCTGATTGCGACGATCGTGTTTTAACGCGGAAGTACCCTCAGACCTGACGACGCCATTCATCTGGAATATCGGATGGTTGAACGGGCTGGATTGAAGCGTGAGAATTCAATAACGCTCGCGTTAATTCCACAGTGCCTTGCCGGAGGCGTCTTTTACCTGGGATTTCCATGCGCCGTGGATCATGGTCTTCAGGTTTGCCGGCAGCGGCACGTAGTTCAAATCGGAAGCCAGCTTGTCGCCGTTGGTGAGTGCCCAGTCGAAGAATTTCAGCACTTCCCTGGTTCTCCCGGTTTTTTCCGCAGTGACTGATTTGTAGACCAGGATAAAGGTGGCGCCGGTGATGGGCCAGCTTTCGGCGCCCGGTTCGTCGGTCAGGATTTCATAGAACCCTTTGTCGGCGTCCCATTGGGCATTGGCAGCGGCAGCCTTGAAACTTGCGTCGGTAGGCGAAACGAAATAGCCGTCGCGATTCTTCAGTCGAGTGTAGGTCATCTTGTTCTGCAAGACGAAGGCGTATTCCACATATCCGATGGAATTCTTGATGCGGTGCACATAAGAGGCAACGGTGTCGTTGCCCATACCGCCCGTGCCGACGGGCCATTTCACGGCCTTGCCTGCTCCTACACTGTTCTTCCAGTCCGGGCTGATCTGGGAGAGATAGGTGGTGAAGATGAAGGTCGTGCCGGAACCATCCTGGCGGTACATCACGTTGATGGTCTCATTCGGCAGAGCGAGACCCGGGTTATCTGCAACGATGCGCCTGTCGTTCCATTTGGTGATTCTGCCCAGGAAGATGTCGGCCAGTACCTTGTCGTCCAGCTTCAATTGGCCCGGGGCAACGCCATCGATGTTGACGACCGGAACGACGCCCCCGATCACGGTGGGGAATTGGGTCAGTCCTGCACGGGCCAGTTCGGCGGGACTCATCGGGGCATCGCTTGCGCCGAAGTCCACGATACGGGCCTGGATCTGTTTGATGCCGCCACCGGACCCGATGGATTGGTAATTCAAGCCGGTGCCGTTTTGATTCGAGTAGGCTTCTGCCCACTTGGTGTAGATCGGAGAGGGAAAGGTGGCACCTGCACCGTTGATGTCGATGGCATATGCAACGACGGAAGACAATAGCGTTGAGGACAGGCCGATGCAGACAAGGACGCGGTTCAGGATGCTCATTTCAGATCTCTCCAGCAACGAGGGTTCGCTTGCATGCTGTTCGTTGGCGAAGTGCATCCTATTGTGATCGTGTTGCAGAATTATTATTCAGGGACGAAAAAGGGCTGCTCATCGGCATTTCCTGCTGGATCGCAGGCGCTCCCCGATGCGGCGATTCTCGGATTATCCACAGGCGCGCTCGCGATGATTCCCGTTGCGGCGCCCTCGATTTTCAGGCTCATCCGAGTTTCGTATAGATAACTAAAGTGAGATAGGGCGATAAACGTCTTTATAGGCAGAACCTGCTGCTTACCTGCTTGTGGGCTGGGGAGGGGGAACACCCGGTGAGGAGCCCTGGTTTTGAACTACTGACTAACCTGGTCTTAACCCATGCAAAAGTCAGTTGATTCGATTTTTACAGGCGTGTCCGTCGTCCTGCTGATCCAAGGAAAAATGGCTGCGGCCATAAGCGTATTTGTCTTCGGTTTGCTGGCCTTGGCGCCAGGCGATCACGTGACGCACCGAGTTCCTGAAAAAAATAGACTTCCCCTGAACAACCCGCACGCAAATTGATATTGGGCTCTTGGAGTTGTTCAGGGACGACCATTCAAACACTCATCCGCCAAATCCCCGAATCAGAACTTGTAACGCAAGGAAACTTCAAAAGCTTGCTGGGAGTGCGTTGTCGTATTTGTCGTAGCCCCAGGAATCTGGCTTATCGCAACAGTCTTCGCGACTTCCGGAGTGATCACGGCTGCGCCCTCAATTGCAAGCGATCTGGAAAGATCGTAACCGCCTCCAAAGGTATAGGAATTTGTCACGATGGCAGGGAAGAACAGGTTGTTGAAGATATTGATGGCTGCATTGCGATACGTGTCGTTTGCGGTTGCAGCAATCGGATCGTTGCCGTGGTTGTAGC
>DAIDAJ010000021.1 GCA_027310665.1 Sideroxydans sp.
ATAGACCGCTGCTTGTCCTGAAGCTCACAGGAGCATCACCGCGGTTTCCTCCCTTGGTGCTTGTCAGACGCCTGCCCGCATAGGGTTGCGGTATCATCATGGCTACGTGTTTGAGGGCAGGCATCTGACAACCCTTAACAATTTCCGCCCTTCGCAGGTGTCCGCTGTTGGACAGCAGAATGAGGAAGAAAAATGAAACTCGACAGAATCGAAACTTTCGTCATTATCATCTGCATTTGGGCATCATCATTCTTGACGGGCTGGATGTATCAAGACTGGGCACGAGCTCTAGGCGCTTCTGTGTGGATGCTCCTAATTGGCTGGGTAGCGGTCGGCACAATCAATAGGCGACGAGCGCAGAAGATACGAGTAACCCCGCAGGAGCAAGTAAGCAGCTCGCTCGACCTCAGCAAAGACCCGGAAACTCCTTGGGTAGAGACTCTGGTGAAAGCTAGAACGCAAATGCCAGTGGAGGAATACGAGAAGTTCGAACGAGCGGTTTTGATGCTCGTCGAAAACATCGGAGTAGTAAACCGCGGCGGATTGAAAACTCAAGCCGAGAAGATGGCGCTACTGGAGCAACTAGGCAAATCGTCAGCAGAGTCGCATGATTGAATTTATTGCATTGCCCAACAACGCGTTATGTCGCTGAAACCGGCCATTGAGAAATCTGAGAGGTGGATAATCCAGTGCCACACGCTGCTGGACGGAGTGTCATTCTTAACGAGTGCCAAGGCGCGTGTATCTGTCTCACTGCACCATCTGTCCATCGAACATCACACGGGTATTCATAGTCTGGTTGATCAAGGCGTGTATGGGTCAGCGTGTGCGTTGTTCCGTCCTCAGTTGGAGGCATATGTCAGAGGCGCATGGTATTTCTTTTGTGCCACCGAGGCTCAGATCGACGGATGCCTTGCAGGTGGTGAGCCCCCTAAATTTGGAGCCATGATCAAAGATCTTGAAGCGAAGGAGGGCTTTGATTCAGGCTCACTGAGTAGACTGAAAGCTGAGGTGTGGGGCAGCCTCAACGACTACACGCATGGTGGTGTTATTCAGATCAAAGCTAGAAACACCAGAGACGAAATCATTTCGAGGCACGCTCCAGAACATATCGCAGGCCTCATTACATCGTCTGCTACATTGTCGTTTCTTGCTGGTGTCGGCATCGCGGCTGTCGCAAACAACAACGAGCTCGCAGTTAGGCTAAATAATGCATACAACAACATCTACTCGGTAGCGGCATAACTGTCGGTTCAAGCTGACGGCGACGCCCGGACTTTTGTCGTGCTCGGCTTGCGCTGTGTGGCGCATGGCCGCAGCTTAACCTAGCGTTGAACTTCCGATTTGGAAAAAATCATAGTTCCGGTTGGTGTCGAAAGCTGCGTGTCGCGAACGACTGTTTTTTGGCATCGAATTTAATTGGTTGCATGTCTCTTGAGGGTTAGTAAGCGTAGCCCGAACCTCATCATCCCGCCAGTTTTGACAGTCTCATTTCAGGCGTATTTCAGCCATTTTTTAAACACAGCGACCCAAGTCGCCAGATTGATTCTGAGCGGAATAAAGCGATATTGCTTTAGAGCAACAATGAGGTTTGTTCAGACGCTGCCGAGCGTCCGGCTGCCGCTGGGGAGGTTGGGTTGGCCGTCCGCGCCGTACAGTCCGGCGGTGCTCTGTGCCGCGCCATACAGTACGCCGAGTGCCTGCTGGTTGTAGCGCAGCTTGACCTGGATCATTTCGCCGTTGGTCTGGTTGAGGCGTTGCACTTGTGCCGCCAATTGGCGGGCTTGCTGCCATGCCGGCAAGCTTTGCGGGGCATTGCGTTTCAGCCACTCCGCCATACTGCCGGTGTCTTCCGGCAGGTATCGTTGGCGGGCCGCTGAAAGTGCGGCGATCTTGCTGGTGAGTTGTATTTTGGCTTCGGCCAGCGGCAACAGTTCTTCCGTGTGCTGACCGAGCAGGACGCGTTGCTCGTTTTCAAGCAAAACGACGAATTCGCGTAAGGCGGCGCATTCGTCGTTCAGGTTGGACAGAAGCTCTGCCGTCGGGCCGTTCGTGGGTTTTGCGGTCAATGCTTGCTCGCGGTGATGAGGTCTTGCACGGAGTTGATCAAGCGATCGGCGACGACGCCGGAATTGACTTTGAAGCGTCCTTCGCTGATGGCCTGCTTGATTTCGGCGACCTTTTTCACGTCTACCAAGGGTGTGCTGGCGATATTGCCTTCCAGGCTGCGCAGCTGCGCCGTGGTAGAACCCAGATGCACGCTTGTTCCGCTTGTTTCAACAGGAGTCTGGTTGCCGGTTGCTTTTGTCGCTGAATTGCGCGAGCTCGTTTCCCCTGCCGTGCTGGGGGGGAGCGGTTTGCTGGTTTTTTCGATCTTCATGGGGTAATTCCCTTTTCACTGACTCGGTTAAGCATTACATCGGCAGGTGATCGATAAACTTTAGTTTTCCTTGATATTCGCGCACATTATAGCGACTTCATGGGCGCACTTCCACGCTACCGTCGGCCAGCGCCGCCCCGTTCAGCACCTGGCCGGAAGGCATGCGTACCTGAACGATCTGCCCCGCTGTGCCATTATTCAGCGCCTGTCCCGACGAGCGAATGGAAAACCCTTCGCTGCGTACCATTATTTCGGTTGTATGCCCCTGGGTCACGACGAAAGGGGCGCGCAACATGTCCTGCCGCAGCACCTGCCCGGCACCGATGCCAAACTTGAGGATCTTGCCGACGGCCTGTGCCGGATCGGTAACGATTCCGGGTTGTCCCAATTCGCCGTTTTGCATGCTGAAATCGTTTGCGCTCAATACCGTGTTCTGGGCCAATGGCCGATTGGCGACCAGCCGGTCGACGCTGACCTTGATCGTGGCCTGGAGAAAGATCGACCAGCCGGGCTTTTGGGCGCAGCGCACGCCGATGCTGGTTTTGCCCATCAACTGCGATCCGGCGGGAAGAAAGGCCTCGAGCGTGCCGCACGCCGGCAGGGCAGTGCGTGTATCGATATCGTCGACCGTGATGCTGACCTTGCCCGGCAATGCGCGGGTCTGTGCCTGGGCATAGGCCATGGCGGCCTCGCGTATCGCGGCATGGTTCTGCCTGTCTGCGGCCCATGCGGTCGAACAGCAGATAAGTGACCCGATCAATATGGCGCACAGGGTTTTCATGGCGATATTGTGGAACCGGAAGCGGATTTTTAAAGGGGGAAATAAAACGGGTTTCTACCCCTAATCGTCAGATAGGGGGTGACTTGCCGTGATTAGTATGCAAACCGTGTAAAGAGCCTTGATTCGAAAGGAGGGCCAGATGACCAGCAGCATAGATGCGATGTTCCGGTTCCAGCAAGCGGCGCTGAATCTGCGCGCTGCGCGGCAGGAATTGGTGGCATCCAATATCGCCAATGCCGATACGCCCAACTATAAGGCGAAGGACATCGACTTTGCCAGCGCCTTGCAGGGCGCATTGTCGGGCAGCGGGCAGAAATTGCCGGTGGCCGTGACCTCGCCGCAGCATCTGGCGGGGGCGACCGGAGAAAGCGTGATGGGAGCGCCGGTGCAGTATCGCAAGCCGTTGCAACCCAGCGCCGATGGTAATACTGTGGACATGGACGTGGAGAGGGCGCAATTTGCCGACAATGCCCTGCGCTATGAGGCCAGCCTGACGTTCATTAGCAACGATGTCAAAAACGTGCTGGCCGCACTGCAAGGATAACGATCATGTCACTATTCAACATCTTCAACATCGCCGGCTCCGCCATGACAGCGCAGTCGCAACGGCTCAATGTGGTGGCCAGCAACCTTGCCAACGTTGACAGCGCCACCGGACCGGATGGCAAACCATACAAGGCCAAGCAGGTTGTCTTCTCCTCGGTGCCGACTGCCGGCCAGCCGGGTGAGGGAGTCAAGGTCGCGGCGGTGGTGGAAGACAATTCGCCGATGAAAGTGGTGTACGACCCCAAGCATCCGATGGCGGACGCGCGGGGCTACGTGACCATGCCGAACGTGAATCCGGTGGACGAGATGGTGAATATGATCTCTGCGTCCCGTTCCTACCAGAATAACGTGGATGTGATGAACACATCCAAAACCTTGCTGATCAAAACGCTCACTCTCGGGCAATAAAGGAGACAGATCATGACCACTCCCGTACAAAGCAGTACTTCGTCGAATGCCGCGGCAGCCGCGATTTCTTCGGTGCCGTCGCCGTCGTCGATACAGAACCAGTTCCTGACGCTCCTCGTTACGCAATTGCAGAACCAGGATCCGCTCAATCCCATGGACAATTCGCAGGTCACCACGCAGATGGCCCAACTCTCCACCGTGAGCGGTATCAATCAATTGAACTCCACGGTGCAGGCGCTCAGTGCAAGCATGGCGACGTCGCAATCCCTGCAGGCGGCCTCGATGATCGGCGCTACCGCCCTGGTTCCCGGAGACCAGCTGGCTTTGGCGGGCGCAAAAGCGAACGGCGCAGTGGAATTGACCCAGCCGGCAGACAGCGTGGCAGTGACGATAACGGATGCCAAAGGCAATGTGGTCCGCACCTTGCAGCTGGGCACCCAAAGCGCAGCGGGCGACATCAACTTCCAATGGGATGGAACAAACAATGCCGGTGCAACAGTGGCCGACGGCAGTTATACATTTAGCGCCAAGGCGATGTCTGGTACGGTGCAAAGCAGCCCGACCACACTATCCTACGGCGTGGTGAATAACGTGGGGCTGACTTCGAGCGGTACCACGCTGGGCATGGGGACGCTCGGAAACGTGGCCCTGAGTTCTGTCCGGCAGATTTTGTAAGGCGCGATGCCAATCGGGATTAACCAAATTTAACAGGAGAACGTCATGGGTTTCGAACAAGGTCTAAGCGGTCTGAATGCAGCATCCACGAATCTGGATACGATTGGCAACAACATCGCCAACTCCAACACGGTCGGCTTCAAGCAATCGCAGGCACAGTTTGCCGACATGTATGCCAGCGCACTAGGCGGCACTGCATCGAATCAGGCAGGTATAGGTGTCCTGGTGGGGACTGTGGCGCAGCAGTTTTCCCAGGGCAATATCACGACGACCAACAATTCCCTGGATATGGCGATCAGCGGCAGCGGTTTTTTCCAGATGGGCAAGAACGGCACCGTCACCTATTCTCGCGACGGGCAGTTCCAGCTCGACAAGAATGGCTTTATCGTTGACAACCAGGGCAATAATCTCATGGGTTACCAGACGAATGCGGCGGGAACGGTGGTACCCACCACCCCGGGCCCCATCCAGATATCGTCGGCAAACATCTTGCCCAACGCGACCACGACGCTCTCCGCGGGAGTCAACCTGAATTCGGCATCTGCCGTTCCGACCATATCTCCGTTTGACCCGAACAATCCCTCGACCTTCAACAACTCCACTTCGGCGACGATCTATGACAGCTTGGGCGGGAGCCATATCGCCTCGCTGTATTACGCGCAAACCGGAACGAACGCGTGGAATGCATACCTGACGATAGACGGGGCGATGGTACCTCCGGCAGGCACGCCGCTGACGAGCATGACCTTCAACTCCAACGGCACGCTGGCGACGCCGGTGGGGTCGGTGACGTCGGCCTCGTTCACTCCGACGAGCACGCCGATCACACTGGCCGGGTCATCAACCACAAACGCCTCGACCACGGTGACCGTGACAAGTACCGCAGGATTGTCTGCGGGAGCGACCGTGACGGGACCCGGCATTCCGGCAGGGGACACGATTGCCTCGATAACATCACCGACCACCTTCACGCTCGCAGCGGCGGCAACTGCAACCGCCGCCGGCGTCACCCTGACGGCGGCCAATCCGTCCGGCGCGGCGGCGCAAACGATCGCTTTCAATTTCGCGAATTCCACGCAATTCGGCACCGCCTTCGGCGTGAATTCGCTGACCCAGAACGGCTATACCTCCGGCCAGATGACCGGCTTCAGCACGAGCTCCGATGGCATCGTCACCGGCCGTTACTCCAACGGGCAAACCAAGGCGCTCGGGCAGGTGGTGCTGGCCAACTTCAGCAACCCTCAGGGCCTGCAGAACCTGGGCAACAACCAATGGGCGCAGACTTCCGCGTCCGGCAACGCCCTCGTCGGCACGCCCGGATCGGCCAGCCTGGGTGTATTGCAGACATCGGCAACGGAAGACTCCAATGTCGATCTGACCACGCAACTGGTGGACATGATCACCGCCCAGCGCACGTATCAGGCCAATGCGCAGACGATCAAGACGCAGGACCAGATCCTGCAGACCATCGTCAGCCTGCAATAAGCGAACTAAGACGGGCACAGCGTCATGGACAGGCTGATCTACACCGCGATGACAGGCGCTTCGCACACCATGCAGCAGCAGGCATCGGTGGCGCAGAATCTGGCGAACGTAAACACACCGGGATTTCGCTCTGCCATCGATACCTTTCGCAGCGTGCCGCTGGTGGGCGAAGGCCTGCCGACGCGTACCTTCGTGGTCGACTCGACCGCGGGCACCGACTTCACGCCGGGTGTATTGCAGGCCACAGGACGTACGCTCGACCTTGCGGTAGATGGCAAAGGATGGATCGCGGTGGAAGACGCCAATGGCAACGAGGCTTACACCCGCAACGGAAGCCTCCAGGTATTGCCCAATGGAATCTTGCAGTCCCGTACCGGAATGAATGTGGTGGGCGATAGCGGGCCCATCACTATTCCGCCCGATACCCAGGTGACGATCGCCAAGGACGGAACCATCTCGACGGTACCCAGCGGAACGATGGCGGCCCAGGAAGTGATCGTCGGACGCATCAAGCTGACCAATCCGCCGGAAGATCAGATGGTGCGCGGCGAAGATGGCCTGTTCCGCACCATGGACGGCAAACCGGCCGATGCAGACGCCAAGGTGACGGTGGTTTCGGGCAACCTGGAAGGCAGCAACACGAATATGGTGGAGTCGCTGGTGAACATGATCTCGCTGTCGCGCCAATTCGACATGCAGATGAAGATGCTGACAACGGCGGACGACAACGCAAAACAAGCCAGCGGTGTACTCAGTGTCACCGGTTGAATTTTAAAAAGGATACTCATCATGATTCGTTCCCTTTGGATCGCCAAGACCGGCATGGAAGCGCAGCAGACGCAGATGGATGTCATATCCAATAACCTGGCCAACGTCAGTACCAACGGCTTCAAGCGTTCGCGCGCGGTGTTCGAGGATCTGCTGTACCAGAACATCCGCCAGCCGGGCGCGCAGTCGTCGCAATTGACCCAGATACCCTCCGGCCTCCAGATCGGTACGGGTGTGCGCCCGATCGCGGCCGAGCGCATCCATACACAGGGCAACCTGCAGCAGACCAACAATCAGCTGGATGTGGCGATACAGGGGGCGGGATTCTTCCAGGTATTGCTGCCTGACGGCACGACGGGCTACACCCGCGACGGTTCTTTCCAGACAGACAACCAGGGGCAGTTGGTCACTTCCAACGGATTCCCCGTGCAACCTTCGATCACCATCCCGGCCAACGCCACCTCGATCACGATCGGCCAAGACGGCGTGGTTTCGGTCACGCAGCCGGGTACGGCAACGGCTGTGCAGGTTGGCAGCATACAGCTGGCGACGTTCATCAATCCGGCCGGGCTGGAAAGCATGGGACAGAACCTGTACCAGGAGACGGGTTCATCGGGCCCACCCCTCGCCAACGTACCCGGCACGAACGGAACGGGAACCGTGAGCCAGGGCTTTGTGGAAACGTCCAACGTGAACGTGGTGGAGGAATTGGTGAACATGATCCAGACGCAGCGCGCGTACGAGATGAATTCCAAGGCGGTGACCGCGTCGGACCAGATGCTGCAGAAACTGACGCAGATGTAATGTCATGAAGATGAACGTGCCTGAAATTGCCATGCGTACTTCCCCCGCCCTGACCCTTCCCGGGAAGGAGAGGGAGCAAACGAGAAGGGCGATCTCGAATTTCCGGAGGCGAATCATGAGTCGAGCAGGCGGAGTCATCAGCCTGTTGGCGATCGTGTCGCTGACTGCCTGTGTGCCGCCGCCGTCCACCAGTATCAAAGAGCCGTTGACGGCACGCCCTGCCCCGCTTCCCGTGGTGCCGAATAACGAGGGTGCGATCTACATGGCGGGCGTGAACGATCATCCGATGTTCGAGGACTTGCGCCCGCGCCATGTCGGCGACGTGCTCATCGTCAACATCGTCGAAACGACCGCGGCTTCCGGCAAATCGGGGCATGACGACACCAATACCGGCAGTCTTGCCGTGACCGCCCCGTCGCTGACCGGGTTGACCGGCGGTGTAGCGGGCAGCAGCGGCGTCAAGTCGGGCAGCGCAAGCGATAGTTCGGGGAGCAATTCCTTTACGGGTGCCATCACCGTGACGGTGACCGAGGTGTTGCCCAACGGCAATCTGCGCGTTGCGGGCGAGAAGCAGGTGTCCATCAAATATGCCCAGGAATATGTGCGCTTTTCCGGTGTGGTGAATCCGGCCACGATCAGCGGCAGCTACACGGTGCAATCGACCCAGGTGGCCGATGTGCATGTCGAATACAAGGGCGCGAACAGCATCGACACTTCGGCGGTGCTCAGCATGTTCAACCGCATCTTCTATTCAGTGTTGCCGTTCTAACTGACATGGTGGCCACAACACATGTTCATGAAGGTTGCTGCCGACGTGCCAGTTCCCCCGCTCCTGCCCTCCCCAAGAGGGAGAGCGGGACCAGGAGTCGCTTTGCGACATGCAGTTAACGAGGTGAAATCATGAATATCAGATCAATTGTCTTTGCCCTGTTGATGCTCGTTTCCCTGAGCGCGGCGGCGGAGCGCATCAAGGACCTCGCCACCGTGCTGGGCGTGCGCGAGAACCAGTTGATGGGTTACGGGCTGGTGGTCGGACTCGACGGCAGCGGCGACATGACCATGCAGACGCCGTTCACGGTGCAGAGCATCACCAACATGCTGTTGCAGATGGGCGTCAACATGCCGCCGGGCAGCAGTGCCATCATGATGCTGAAAAATGTCGCCGCGGTATCGGTGACGGCTTCACTGCCGCCCTTCTCGCGCCCCGGACAGACCATAGACATCACGGTTTCGTCCATCGGCAATGCCAAGAGCCTGCGCGGCGGCACGCTGCTGATGACGCCGCTGAAAGGCGCGGATGGGCAGGTGTATGCGATGGCGCAGGGAAATCTGCTGGTGAGCGGGGCGGGAGCGGCGGCGGCCGGTTCCAAGACGCAGATCAATCACTTGAGCGTGGGCCGCATCCCCGGCGGCGCAACCGTGGAACGCACGGTCCCGACGTTATTGGGGCAGGGCGATTACATCTATCTCGAATTGAATTCTGCAGACTTCACGACGGCGATGCGCCTGGCGGAAGTCATCGGCCATAACGTTGCGCCCGGCAATCCGGAAGTCGCGGCCGCTATGGATGCCCGCACCGTCCAGGTGAAGGCGCCGGAAGGCAGTGCACGCGTGGCGTTCATTTCGCAGATCGAGAATCTCGAAGTCGACGCGGCGGCGGGCAGCGCCAAGGTCATCGTCAATGCGCGCACCGGCTCGGTGGTCATGAACCAGCATGTCTCGCTCGACGATTGTGCCGTGGCGCACGGCAATCTCACGGTCGTGATCAACGCCGAGAATACAGTGAGCCAGCCCGCGCCGCTTTCGCAGGGACAAACGGTGGCCGTGACCAATGCCAACATCGAGATCAAGGCCGACAAGGGCAATCTGCTGCACCTGAAGCGCGGCGTGGATCTGAACGATGTGGTGAGGGCGCTCAATTCCATCGGCGCGACTCCGCAGGACATGCTGGCGATCCTGCAGGCGATGAAGGCGGCCGGTGCGCTGCGCGCCGAACTTGAGGTGATCTAGGTTCTGCGGTCATGGCGATTTCCGGCACAGATATCGGCAGCCTGGCGATCGACGGCCAGAGTCTGAACAACCTGAAGCTGCAGGCCAAGCAGGCTCCGGATCAGGCGCTGAAGGCTGCGGCCAAACAATTCGAGGCCGTGTTCCTGGACATGATGCTGAAAAGCATGCGTGATGCGACACCGCAGGATGGCGCATTCGATAGCGAGCAGACCAGGATGTTCACCGGCATGCTCGATCAGCAGCTGGCACAGAGCATGGCATCGCACGGCGTCGGACTGGCCGAAGTCATGGTGAAGCAGCTCAGCCGCAACCAGCAGGCAAGCCCGACCGTTCCGTCTGCGACTTTACCCGCGACCCCGCGTGCAATCCCTTCCGCGTACAAAGCCGATGTCCAGCAATCCTTTATCGACAAGTTGCGGGTGCCGGCCGAGCAGGCAAGCCGGAGTACCGGCGTTCCGGCGCATCTGATACTCGGGCAGGCTGCGCTGGAAAGCGGCTGGGGCAAGCGCGAGATCAAGATGGCGGACGGCAGCGATAGCCACAACCTGTTCGGCATCAAGGCGGGCAAGGACTGGAAAGGCAAGGTGGCGGAAGTGACTACCACCGAATATCACGACGGCGTCGCGAGCCGGCAAGTACAGCGCTTTCGCGCGTACGGCTCCTATGCCGAGTCGTTCCAGGATTACGCAAGATTGCTGAACAGTGATCCGCGCTATTCCGGGGTGACGGGGCAGGGAGATGCCAAAGTCTTCGCGCAAGGGCTGCAACAGGCGGGATATGCGACCGACCCGCACTACGCTGACAAGCTGGCGGGCGTGATCGGCAGCATCAGCACGCGCGTCTAAAGTTTCTTGTCAATGTGCCGATAACCAGATTGTAGAGTTGAATAACGGCGGAAGGGTCTTGCGATATGGCTATATTCGGTATTTCAGTGAGCGCGCTCAATGCAGCCCAAGCAGGCCTTGCGACGACCTCGAATAACATCGCCAATGCCAATACGCCCGGCTATTCGCGGGAACAGATCGTCCAGACGCAGATGCTGCCGCAGAACACGGGCTCGGGATTCATGGGGCAGGGTGTCAGTGTGGCGACTGTGCAGAGACAATACGACCAGTTCCTGAGTGCACAGGTGCTGGCGGCGCAGACGCAATCGTCCAACCTGACGACGCAATTGGGATTGTCCCAGCAAGTAAGCAATCTGCTGGGTGATGCCACTGGCGGCTTGACGCCGACATTGCAGGATTTCTTTACTGCGGCGAACGGTGTCGCCAATGCGCCCCAATCCGTACCCGCGCGGCAGGCCATGATCGGGAGCGCGCAGACGCTGGTGGGTCGTTTCCAGTCCCTGAGCCAGAATTTGAACCAGATTCGGGACGGCCTCAACGGGCAGATATCCAATAGCGTGACGCAAATCAACAGCTACGCGAGTCAGATCGCGACACTGAATGCACAGATTGTGCAGGCGCAGGCCAATAATCCGAATCAGCCGCCGAACGCGCTGCTGGATCAGCGCGATCAACTGGTCAATCAACTCAGCCAGCAGATACGCGTATCGACCATCAGCCAGGGTGACGGGTCGATGAACGTGTATATCGGCAACGGCCAGGGGCTGGTCCTGGGGAACAAGACCATGGCGCTGCAGACGGTCACGTCCTCCACCGATCCGACAGCGCTGGAAGTCGCCTATTCGAACAACGGTTCCGTGATCCCGATCCAGCAGAATTCCTTGCAGGGCGGAAACCTGGGCGGATACATCAGTTTCCGCCAGACTGTCCTCGACCCGGCCATCAATGCCTTGGGCCGCATCGCGATGGGTTTTGCCGATACCTTCAATCAGCAGCAGCAAAAAGGAACGGACCTGAACGGCGCGCTGGGGGCCAGCATGTTCACGACGGCAGTGCCGCGCGTGACGCCTTCCTCGTCCAATGTCGGCAACGGCGTGCTTACCGCGACCGTCAGCAGCACCTCGGCCCTGACCGGCCACGACTACAGCGTGCAGTTCGACGGTACCAACTATACCGTCTACGACACGACCTCGAATTCCGCAGTGCAATCGTTCACCCCGGCGCAGCTGGCAGCCGGACAAACGGTGACGGGTACCGGCATTACGCTCCAGCTGACCGCCGGTTCGGTGGCGAACGTTGCCGGCGACGCGTTCCTCGTGCGACCCACGGTCGACGGGGCGAGCAATATCGGACTCAACATCACCGACCCGGCCAAGATTGCGGCGTCCTCCCCCGTCGCCGCCAATGCGCCCACCACCAACCTGGGGACGGCCACCATCGCGCCCGCCAGCGTGACAGGCGGATTGCCGCTGAATGCGAATCTTCAACAACTGGTCACGATTACATTCAACAATCCCCCCACGACGTTTAACGTGACGGGAACCGGAACCGGCAATCCGACCAATGTCGCCTATACGGCCGGAGCGACGATTTCCTACAACGGATGGTCGACCCAGATCAGCGGTACTCCTTCTGCCGGTGACACTTTCACGGTCACGCAGAACACCAACGCCACCGCGGACGGCAGCAACATTCTGCAAATGGCTGCGTTGCAGACAGCCAATACGCTGGTCAACGGCACGACCAGCTATCAGGGCGCGTATGCACAGCTGATCGCCCAGGTGGGTACGCAGACCAGCCAGCTGACTTCCACCAGCCAGGCGCAGGCGAGTCTGTTGACCCAGGTGACCAACTCGCAGCAGGCGGTTTCGGGTGTCAATCTGGATGAGGAGGCGGCCAACCTGTTGCGCTATCAGCAAGCCTACCAGGCGGCTGGCAAGGCGATGCAGATCGCCAATACCATGTTCGACACCATTCTGAATCTGAAGTAGGAGTAGGCCATGCGGATCAGTACCAGCACCATCTATAGCTCGAACGTTTCCAACATGAACAATCTTGAGGCTCAGATTGCTCAGACCCAGCAACAGATTTCGACCGGGAACCGCATCCAGTCGCCTGCAGACGATCCCGTCGCCGCGGCACGCATCATCGAGCTCAATCAGGCCAATTCGGTGAACACCCAATATGGCACCAACAATACTGCCGCGCAAAATACCCTTTCATTGTCGGAGAACGTCCTGCAAAGTGTGACGACGCTGTTGCAGAGCGTGAAGTCGACGGCAGTGAATGCGGCAAACGGGGTGCTGACCACCTCCGACCGTCAATCGCTGGCGACGAGCTTGCAGGGCCAGTTGCAGGAACTGATGGGGCTGGCAAACAGCACGGACGGAACCGGCAATTATCTTTTTTCGGGTTCAAAAGGCAACACGCAGCCCTTTGTGAATACCGCTGCCGGTGTTGTCTATCAGGGAGACAGTTTGCAGCGCAACATGCAGGTGAGTCCGACAAGACAGATCGCGAGCACCGATGTGGGCACGGATATCTTCATGAAAGTCAGAAACGGGAACGGTACGTTCACGGCTGCTCCCGGCCTGACCATGAGTATCGGTGCAAACATAGCCGTGGGGGCAACAACGGTGACGGTGCCCAATACCGGCGGTCTGGTAGCGGGCATGCCGATCACCGGAGGCGGATTCCCGGCCGGGACAACCGTCGCCAGCATTACAGATGCAACGCACTTTGTTGCATCCAGCCCGGCAACGACAGCCACCGCTGCCGGGCAGTCCATCCAGTTTGCCAATGCAGGCACCGGAACAGGAATTATCACCCCCGGTGCGGTGATCAATCCTGCGCTGTACAACAATAATACTTACCAGTTGTCGTTCAGCGTGACCGGTGGGGTCACGACCTATTCCGTGACCGACGTGACCAATCCCGCCGCGCCTGTCCCCGTTGCCGGGCAGACCAACGTTGCCTACACCAGCGGCAACGCCATCAATTTCAATGGCATCCAGGTCCAGATGAGCGGGGCGCCTGCGAACGGCGATGTGTTCAGCGTTTCGCCTAGCGCCAACCAGAGTATCTTTGGTACCTTGTCCAGCCTGATCAATACATTGAACTCCCCGGCCGCCCCGGGTGGCACTTCCTTCAACCAAAGCGTGAATGACGCACTGGGGAACATCGATCAGAGCCTGAATAATGTCCTGACCGTCCGCGCATCCATGGGCTCCCGCCTGAACGAACTGACTGCACTGCAAAACACGGTCAGCCAGCAGGGACTGCAATACCAGCAGACGCTGACGTCCATCCAAGGGACGGACTACAACAAGGCCATCAGCGACCTGACCCAGCAACATACGGCCTTGCAGGCTGCGCAACAGTCTTTCGCGGCGATATCCAAGTTGTCGTTGTTCAACTACCTGTAAGCTATTTCTGTTTCGCTGCGGCGCGCAATATTTTGCGCGCCGTTGCTTTTTTATGCGTTGAAATGACGCCGAACCGGTACCTGAATCATGCGGTCGATTGATGAATGCAATCTAGATTCTGGAATTGCGGGAGGCAAGCCGTCAAACCACCGCTACCCCGGGGCAGTGCTGACTGCCGCGCGGCCCGGTGCGGTTAGAATGCGCATACGGGACCGGAAATGCCGCGGTTCTGATTGCCCTTAACCCAGCCGAACCGTTGTGGCCATGACAAATAAGGAACGTACGGAAGCCGAAGCACTTTTCTTTCAGGGCATACGCTGCATGGAAGCCGGCGACATTGCCGGAGCCGAGACCTGCTTCAGGCAAGCAGTGCAGATTTTGCCTGACTTTGCCGAGGCATACGCCAACCTGGGCCTGACGCTGGACAAGAAACTTGATACGGATGCTGCCGAAATCTGTTATCGACGTTCCATCGAGCTTAACCCGGCCTATTCGCAGACCCATCTGAATCTTGGCGTGCTCTGCGCAAGCAAGAAACGCTTCGCAGAAGCGGAAGCGGCCTATGAGCGCGCAATCGCGCTTGATCCGGGTTCCCCGGTCGGCTGGTCGAATCTGGGTGTGCTCTATGCCTGCATGAAACGGGAAGCAGAGGCGGAACAATGCTATCGCAGAGCGCTGTCCCTGAATGATTCCCATAGAGCGGCGCGTTTCAACTTCAGCTATCTGCTGTTGCGTCAGGGCCGGTTCAAGGAAGGCTGGGAGTGCCTGGAGGCGCGCAATTGGCATACCGCACTGGTTGCGCAACTCGGTTGCCCGCGCTGGCAGGGCGAAGCGGTTGCCGGCAAATCCATCCTGATCGTCTATGAGGCCGGCCACGGCGATGTGATCCAGTTCTGCCGCTATGCGGACGTGCTGAAGGCGCAGGGTGCCGCAGCGATCACCATGGTTTGCCACCCGCCCCTGAAGGCGCTGCTGCAAGGATTGGCAAGCGTGGATGCCGTGGTTTCCTTCGTCGAGAAGATACCGGCATCCGGCTGGGATTTCTGGATGCCGCTGCTGAGCATTCCGTACCATTGCAAGACTGATATCGACACCATCCCGGCGAGGATTCCCTACCTGGCAGCGCCGCCCGGCCTGATGGAAAAGTGGGCCGCACTATTGCCGGCAAGCGGCATCCGTGTCGGCCTGGTGTGGAAGGGAAGCACACAATTCGAGAACGATGCGGACCGGTCACTTCCCTCGCTTGATGTACTCGCCCCTTTGGGAACGGTCGCCGATGTGAGCTTTATCAGCCTGCAGAAGGGGGCGGGCGAAGACGAAGCGATGCAGCCACCCGACGGTTTGCATCTCACCCACATTGGCTCGCAGCTGAGCGACTTTGCCGATACCGCTGCCGCCGTGATGAATCTCGATCTGGTCATCTGTGTCGACACGGCGGTGGCGCATCTGGCGGGAGCGCTCGGAAAGCCGTGCTGGATATTGCTGCCGAATTACAAGACAGACTGGCGCTGGCTGGCCGAACGCACGGACTCGCCATGGTATCCCGGTAACGTGCGCTTGTTTCGCCAACCGGCGACAGGCGACTGGGATTCCGTCGTTGCCGAGGTGGCCGCCGCGTTGGAGCAGTGGAAGCATAAACTGATCTCAAGTACGGCAACCCGGCAAATGGCGAATCCCTGATTTTGAAATGCGCTAAAAGTATGAATAAAGCATCAATCCGAAGCCACTGTCTGGACTCGCGTCAGAAAATCCCTTGAGCACATAGCCGCGTATATTCAGATTGTCGTCTATGCTGTGGTTCATATACACGGTCAATTCCTTTTGTTCCGGAATACTTGCTGCAATTCTCTGGGACAAAAAGTATTGAATGCCGGTATGTGTTTCATCAGTGAATCTGTAATCACCGCCAACGGTTCCATAGGTCACATTATTCAGCGCAAGTCCGGCTGGGCTGCCCAGAATCTCATAGCCCAGCGAACCCATCGGGGTGAATCTACCCAATTGCTGGTATAGATCAACTTGGGCCGCATAGTCATTTTGACCCGTGCCAAGATAGGTGTCGGCAGTGCCGAATTTGATCTTGCCGGTCAAGTCGACACGGGGGGAGCTCTCGCTTCCGGCGGCGATATTGTAAGTTGTGGATGCACTGACATCGCCCAGGCCGGAGTGCGTGGTGCTTCCGGCCGTGGTCGTTCGCGTGCTTTTCGAACGAAGGCCATTGGGCAGCACTCCCCCGGGGCCGGTGATCTGGATGTATGGCACGGTCAGCTTGAACGTCCAAGGCCCGGTCCTGTACATCCCCTGAACCGGGATGATGAGCATGCTGGTGTCGGCGGCGAGACCGTAATTCCCCGAGCTGTAGTCAAACCCTGCGCCCAGACTGAAATCGTCACCATTGACTGCATATGCGCCGTGATAAGCCAGCGCAGCGACGTTGCTCAATGTGCTCGCCAGAATTACCGTCAGAAGTCTGGTTTTCATTTCCTGCCTTCTTTCTGGTTGTTGGAAAATGGTCTGCGGCATTTGAATTCGAATCCGCGGCAGAAATGTCAGCCGCCCCGCCAGCATTCAGCAAGGTGGCCAACATGCCTCAACTTGGGACCGCGCCGAAGCGCGTCTACGCGGGCCGATTTCCAGAATGCCGCTTCTTTCAGCGCTTGCCGCCACCCGCTCCCATGCCGCCGCCATTTCCCATACCGCCACCCATGGCTCCGCCCTGCCTCATGGGAGGTTCATCCGGCAAGGTGACTCCACGCTCTTTGGCTCTCACTTTCATGCGTTCATGGTGCTCTTCACGAATCTGTTGCCGTTCTTCGGCTGTCTTTGCGGAACGCATTCTGTTCCTGTATTCATTGCGTTCCTGTTGAGTCATCAACTGACTGCCGTATATCCTGTCTCGATCCTGGGTTCGATCCCGGGTCCGGTCCTGAATCTGATCTTTGGTTTGATCTTGATCCTGCAGGCGTGTCCGATCCTGAATCCGATCCCTGGTTTGGTCCTGATCCTGTAAACGAGTCCGGTCCTGAATCTGATCCTTGGTTTGATCCTGGTCTTGCAAACGTGTTCGATCCTGATCCTGATCGGCGGCCAATGCTACGCCGGCGACCAATACCAAAGTGCCGGTGAATACAGTCAAAGCTCTCTTAAACATGATGATCTCCTGTCGAGGTTGATAACTACTTCAGGGCTACCGAAACTACCTGTTATCCGATAGCACCTCCATAATTGCATTTGCAATACTCAGGTTGCTTGACGCACCGCATTACCGAAATGTCCGGATAAATCAGAAATGAAACCAAGCATTTTGGAAACGCTTTCCAGTCGAGTTCGATGAAGTCATGCAGGTGGAAACATTCAACTTATGCACAAGTTACAGCAAAGGTATGGCCGAATATATAAGGATGAATACCTATACCTGTATATAGACCGAGATATATAGAGACCGGAAGTGGAAATATTTTCAATTTGGGAGACGCCTGCTGGCCGAACGTTGTTTGAGTCACTGCCCATATCGGAATAGTCCGGTCGGCATGAAACATTCACGGTAATGCCGAGCCCCGGCGCAGAGCACAAGACAGCTCCTCAAGCAGGACAGGGGGTGAGGAAAATGGCGTGATGGTATTCGTCATCCGTATTGAAAAGCTCGGCAGGACGGGCTTTATTCCGCAAGCGTGGGATACAACTTCACCGCGATGAACAGCAGGACGCCGAACACCGCGAACATCACCGTGAAATCCGTCGCGTAGCCATGGACGCTTTCCCCTCCCGTGATCATGAGCCCGCGCAGTGCATCGATCAGGTAAGTCAGCGGATTGATCTGTGCGATGAAGCGCAGCCAGCCCGGCATGATCTCCAACGGATAGATCGCATTGCTTGCGAAGAACATGGGCATGGTCAGGAGCTGGCCTATGCCCATGAAACGCTCGCGCGTCTTGACGATGCACGCGATGACAAGCGAGAACGTCGCGAAGATGCCGGAGCCCAGCATCACGCTGACCAGTACCGCGAAGATCGCCAACGGATCCAGCCTGAGCGAGACATGCATCACGAGTGCGATGAGATAAATGACAACTGCCTGCAGGATGCCACGAAATCCGGCCGCGACCGCTTTGCCGAATACCAGGGAAATGCGTAGTGCGGGACTCACCAGAAGTTTATGCACCACGCCCAGGTCGCGCTCCCAGATGATCGCGATGCCATAGAAGATCGCGCTGAACAGAACGCTCTGCGCGAGTATCCCCGGCGTGATGAAAGCGAGGTAACTCAGTTGCCCGGTCTGTATGCCGCGAACCTGGGCGAGAACCTGCCCGAACACCACCAGCCACAGCAGCGGCTGCACCGCGCGCGAGATGATCTCGGTCGGGTCACGGACCAGTTTGATCAGCTCGACTTGCACGATGGCGGCGCTTTCCCGGAAGAATCGTTTCATTGGATTACCCTGTCAGCCGAGTCGATGGGCAGTTCTGCGGTTCTGCACGATCTCGCGGAAAGTGCCGCTTTCCTGGATGGAGCCGCCCGCGTAATGCACGAACACGTCGTCCATGTTGGCGCCCTCCCCGAGCCCGGCGCGCAATTCGGCGGGTTTGCCGACCACACTGATATTCCCCCTGTGCAGGATCGCCAAGTTGTCGCATAGCGCTTCTGCTTCTTCCATGTCGTGCGTGGTGATCAGTACCGTCATGCCGTGGTTGCGACGGAGGTCGATCAGGCGATCCCACACCGTATGGCGCGCAACGGGGTCGAGTCCGATCGTCGGCTCGTCCAGGAAAAGGATGGCAGGGCGATGCAGCATGGCTTGGGCGAGTTCAAGCCTGCGTATCATGCCGCCGGAGTAGGTGCGTACCAGCTTGTCCGCCGAGTCGACCAGACCCATGAACTCCAGCGCATTTTCGATCCGCTCTTTTCTTTCTGTTGCGGGTATGTCATAGAGCTTGGCCGACAGACGCAGGTTCTCATAGCCGGTCAGTGCGCCGTCGGCGGACAGGAGTTGCGATACATAGCCGATGCGCCGCCTGACATCCGCCGGGGACCGGATGATATCGAAACCGCCAACGTCAGCCGTTCCGGAAGTGGGTGACAACAGGGTCGTGAGCATCTTGATGACGGTGCTCTTCCCGGCGCCGTTCGCGCCAAGCAGGCCGAAAATCTCGCCATACGGAACGCGCAGTGCTATGTGATCCACCGCAGTCAGATTGCCGAACCGGCGTGTCAGCTCGGATGTTTCGATCGCAAATCTGTCGGGCATATCGGTGCTCATATATGTATATTATGCGCTCCCATCTCCAAGTCAGGCAGTCCCCGATGAGCAAGCAGCCCCTGCCGGACCCTTCCGGTATCACCAATGCGATATTCAGCAACAACGCGGGCCGCGACCCCGAGCGGCTTGCCATGAAATACGCCAAGATGGCGCAGAGTCCGTTCATCTTTTTGCGCGGCGCATGTCACCTGTTTTACGAATGCCTGCCGGATACACCGCTCTTCCGCGATGCGCCTCTGGCCTGGTGCTGCGGGGATCTGCATTTCGAGAATTTCGGCAGTTACAAGGGCGACAACCGGCTGGTCTATTTTGACATCAACGATTATGACGAGGCCGCGCTGGCGCCGGCCACCTGGGACATGGTCAGGCTGCTGACCAGCATCCAGTGCGGAGCCGGTGCGCTCAACGCGACCCCGGCCGAGGCCTTGGCGGTCAGCCGAAGCTGCCTGGACGCGTACCGCAGTGCCCTCCTCAACGGCAAGCCGCTTTGGGTGGAACGGGAAACTTCCATCGGCCTCGTGAATGCACTGCTGACGACTTTGCAGGGTCGCGAGCGAGCGGCTTTTCTCGACAAGCGCACGATCCGCAAGGCCCACCGGCGCAGCCTGATACTGGACGGTGTGAAAGCGTTGCCGGCTTCCGATGCCCAGAAGAAACTCGTTGCCGGATTCATGGTTGGTTTCGCCTCCACACAGCCAGACCCGAAATTCTTCGAAGTACTCGACATCGGCCGCCGCATCGCAGGGACCGGCAGCTTGGGCGTGGAGCGATTTGTGGTGCTGGTGGAAGGCAAGGGTTCTCCCGATGGCAACTACCTGCTTGATATCAAGGAGGCCAAGCCATCGGCGATGGCACCGCATCTGGCACGACTCGGCATCAAACAGCCGGACTGGCCGGACGAAGCGAGCAGGGTGGTGGCAATCCAGAACCGGATGCAGGCCGTTGATCACGCCTTCTTGCACCCGGTCAAACTAGGTGGACATCCTTGCATCCTGAAAGGACTGCAACCTTCGGAGGACCGTGTCTCCATCGGCGAATGGGGCAAGAAACTGGATAGGCTCAAGGACGTGGTGGCGACCATGGGGCGTATCCTGGCCTGGGATCAATTACGCGCTTCCGGGCGATCCGGGGCGGCTACTGCCGATGAATTGATCGCGTTCGCGCACACGGGAGACTGGGTCACCGGGATGCTGGATACTGCGACACAAATGACGGAGATGACCCATCAGCAGTGGCAAGCGTTCACCGAAGGGTTGAACAGCCTGCAATCGAGGAAGCGGGCTCCATGATCTTCACTGATCTGCAATGAGGCATTGATGGCTGAGCAAAAAAAATCCAACCCGATGTTACAGGTGGCGCTGCGCAAACATATCGATGGCGATCTGCAGGCAGCCGAGCACTTGTATCGGGAAATCATACAGGCCGACCCCGGCGACGCCCAGGCAAAGCACTATCTGGGATATCTGCTGCAACAATCCGGCCGATTGCAGGACGCATTCGACCAACTGACGGCGGCCATTGCCATCGACGAGCGCCATGCCGAGTGGCATTTCAATCTGGGCATCGTGCTTTCAAGACAGGCGCAGGTCGCTGCGGCGATAGATGCTTTTACCAAGGCCATCGCGATAGACCCGGATAGATATTTCTACTGGACCAACCTGGGGGCCGCGTTCGAATCGAATCAGGAATGGGTTCGTGCCGAGCAATGTTACAAAGCTGCGGGGAGTCTCGATCCGAATTGCCCGGACGCTTTCTATTTGTTGTCGGCCTTGTATCTGAAACAGGAGCGGTTCGAGGAGGCGCGGCATTGCAACTACCGCGGCATCGTGACCGAACCGGCGGGCAGCAAACCGAAATTGGTATTGGGTCAGGCGCTGTATGAATTGGGGCGGGTGGACGAAGCGATCTCGTTGTTTGAGAACTGGCTGGCAGAGGAGCCGGACAATCCGGTGGCGACGCATTTGCTGGCCGCGTACAGGGGCCAGCAAGTACCCGCACGATGCAGCAGCCAGTATGTCGAGCAGACATTCGACGCCTTCGCGAACAGCTTCGAGAGCGTCCTGGGCAGATTAAAATACTGCGGCCCGCAATTGGTGCAGGATCACCTCGCTACACTTGATCTACCTGCTTCCAGCCTGAGCATTCTTGACCTGGGTTGCGGTACCGGCATGGTGGGCGAAGTCATGAAGCCCTATGCACGCGAACTGGTGGGTGTCGATCTCAGCCAAGCCATGCTGGACCGGTCCGCCGAAAAACAGGTGTACAGTCAACTGCACAGATCCGACATCACCGAGTTCATGCTGACGAGCGGCGAGCATTACGATCTCATCGCCTGCATGGACACGTTCGTCTATCTGGGGCGACTGGATGAGGTCCTTGCGTTGATCTACCAAAAGCTGCGGGCCGGCGGGATGTTGCTCTTCAGTACCGAAAAGTTGCTCGGGATTACGGGGTCAGACTATCGACTGAACATCAGCGGCAGATACAGCCACCATCCCGACTATCTGGCAATGTTGCTGGGCAATACCGGATTCAGGCTCCAACGCATGAGCGATGTCCCGATCAGGAAGGAGTCGGGCTGCGAGATCGCAGGCCAGTTCATCTGCGCGAGCCGAGTGGAATAGCAGAGCAAACCATGCTGTGAGCGTGGAGATGGGCCGTCGGATTTCAATCCTGGAAATGCTACTGGCCATTCCGCATTGTGAAAAGCCCGCGTCGTCAGAGTTACTTTCAAGGCGAGTCGGTATTGGTGCAGAATGGCAGGCAGCGAATTTCAGCGCTGAAGCCATGCAATATCAGCCTGGCGCAAATTGCGCGGTGCAACTAATCGAAGGACTGGAAAGAACATGAGCGTAAACCGGACGCGCCGGAATTTCCTGAAGGCAGCCAGCCTCTCGTTTGTCCTCGTGCCGCTCGTTGTATTCAGTCGTCACGCTGGTGCAACTGTGAATTCCAATATGCGCACCCAATTGAAATACCAGAATTCCCCCAAGGACAACATGAGCTGCACGTCTTGCCTAGAATTCATCCCGGGAAAGACCGACAAGGATCTGGGCCGCTGCAAGGTGATCCCCGGGGACGATGAGATATCGCCCAACGGCTACTGCACGAAGTGGAACACCATGTGATTGCGCGCGCAGTTGATGGTTGCGCTCAAGTCGAATGAAACGCAACTTCATTTCCGAAGGAGCTGGCGATTTGTTTCCGTTGACGGACAGTTTGCAAAGGTGACTTTGGCCGGGATGCTTCCCTGTCTTCACGGTGGCTATGGAAGGGCCGAACGAATTTGCCGTGACCTGATGTCCGCAACGGACTGAACCAGTTGAACCACGCAACTCAAAAACAAGAGGAGATAACATGATCACACGACGTACTTTCCTGACCGCAACGACTGCGGTGACCGCCGGAGTTGCAATGGGAGTCACCGGGCAAGCTGAGGCCAAGCAAGAGCCGCACATGAAGAAATTTTCGGGGCCTCACGAGCTGCCGAAAGGCCTCACGTTGTTGTCTATCGCCAATGCGGACGGCACCGAGACGCTCGGCATCAAGACCGGTAACGCCGTTATTGACGTACGCAAGGCATCTCATCTGCTCGGCATCCCGGCACCGCTGACGATGGAGGAACTGCTGCGCGAAGGAAATGCAGCCGGCCTCACCAGGATCGCTGCCAACATCGGAAATGCCAGGATCAAGCCGGCCCTGCTCGACGAAGCCAATATCGCTTACGGGCGGCTCTTCACCAATCCTGGAAAGATCGTTTGCGTCGGCCTCAATTACAAACGCCATGCGCGGGAGATCGGCATGCAGGAGCCGCGGGTGCCCCCGTTGTTCAACAAGTTCAACAATGCACTGGCCGCCCACAATTGCACCATCGACTTGCCACCGAGGGACATTTCCTACAAGTTCGACTATGAAACGGAGATGCTGATCGTCATCGGTAAGCCGGCTCGCAATGTTCCGGAAGCGGACGCCCTGAATTATGTCGCCGGATATTGCACCGCAAACGATTTTTCCGCGCGCGACCTGCAGCTGGAGCTGCCGAGCAGCCAATGGATGATAGGCAAGACACTCGACAAGTTCGCCCCCATCGGGCCGTATTTCGTTTCGGCCGACCTGGTCGGCGACCCGAACAACTTGAAGCTGGAAACACGGGTCAATGGCGAGGTACGCCAGTCCTGGAGCACCAATGACTTCATCTTCAATACCCAGCAGATGATCGCCTATATCTCAAAACACTGGACGCTTGAACCGGGCGACATCATCTTTACCGGGACCCCGCATGGTGTGATCCTGGGTTATCCGAAGGACAAGCAGGTGTGGCTGAAGGCCGGCGACGAGATCGTGAGTTCGATCGAGAAACTGGGCGAACTGAAGTTCAGGCTTGCATAAGGCGGCAACGCAGGGCGACGCGATGGGTAGATGTGCTATTCACCCTTTGCCTTGCCCGTTTGATGCCGCTTTGGAAATGGTCGACAGGTGCCGGGATATTTCGTCAGTTTGTGTGTATCAATGAGTCTTGGTTTGACCTGACGACCTGTGCGCCGGAAAAAATGTGCTTTACATAACCCCTGTCACTTCCGAGTATGTGCGAAGTCAGCCAGCCTCTCAGAAACTGCACCATTTCGACTTCGGCGGATTTTTTCAGCGAGTGTCTTTCGATGCTGGCCATCCTGGAAAAAAAGTGCTGATGCTCATGTTGATGCGCTTCCGTTTCCGGATAGCCGAACAGGTGCATGATCGCTTCCTCGAAGGTGAAATGCATTCTCGCCAGCTGGTTCAATTCGAGTATGGCGTAGTGCGTATTGGACCAGCCCTCACCCAGTCTTATTGATTCTTCTATCGCGGTGAAGCCGCACAACAGCAGTTTGTGCTGGTCGTCTATCTCGAGTATCCCGACAGAGTACTCATTTTTCCATTCCATGACGTATGAACTCCATCTCTTGGAAATCAAATTGATCCGGGTTGTGAAACCGCCGGCGCGCCATGCAAACATTCAACCTGGTGGGGCAATCGTGGTGTCAGCAGGATTTCGAAACGTCTTTCAACCGAACCGGATCGATGACTGATTGTACTGATGGGGTAAAAAAAGAGCTGCAGATGAAAATAATTTAATAATGCGTACATGTGCTGGAAACAAATCTGGCCCCGGTAACGCCGCGCAATTTGCAATGGCCCGCGCTTGGGCGGGCATCTCTGTTTACGCTGGAAAGTCGCAGCAGAGATGCCGACGCTGACCGGGAGCTTTCAGTTGCTGAATACGGGCAATTTCGGAAGCTGCGGCCATTCGACCGCATCGAGCATGTTTTTGACGATCAGTCCGAGTTCGGTATCGCCCTCGATCGACAGTTCGCGGTTGAAGAAAAGCGTATCGGGATCTTCCTGGCGGGCCAGCAATTGCATGAACGCGGAGAGGTTGGCGCGGAAGGAAAGGTCCGGCGTTTGCGGCGCCGAAAACAGCGGACGGAACATGCCCGCACGGTACGTGAAGCAGGCGCGCCCGCCGGTATCCAGCACTTCGACGAAGAAGCTGCGGCCCTCCAGCAATGCCAGGCTATCCAGAGGCAGCAGCTTCATTCTGGCCGCAGCATTCAGTCCGGCCGTCAGTGTCATCGCGTGCGGCCACTGGGGCAGGTGAACGCCGATGCGTGCAACCAGCGCAGGCAATTGGAATTTCGGGATGATGAAACGCTGGCTCATGGCTATGCTCCTTGCAACTCGTGAATGTTCATTTGGTGGCGCTGTACGATGCCGGCTTCGCCAAACCAGTATCCGTCAACCATGCCGTCTGTATTCCAGTCGCTTGTATCGGGGTGGGGCATTTTCCCGTGTCGCGCCGTGTCGAAAGCCGCGATGATCGCGGGCGTATGTCGCGGCTGCGGATTGATGCGAACGATATCGATCCCCATCTTCAGCATGACGGGCATCTGGTCGAGCAAATTGTAACTCTGCGCCGACATGGTCTGGATGCCGTTGATGGCCAGGAACGGCTGACCTTCGCGCGTTTTCAGCGTCATCCCTTCCGGGTGCTCCATGCATTTGAACTGGCAGTCGTCCTTGTTCAGGCCGTAATGGCGGGCGGTAAAACAGCGGGCCGAAAATGCCAGTGCCAGTTTGCCGAAGGCAAAGACCTCGGTCTCGATTCCTGCGGGCCGGCTGGCGTGCAGCGTCTCAATCAGTTTGCGGTCGGCTTCCAGCGGCGGCACCCAGCGCTGCATGCCGTAACGCGCATATGTCTTCAGTGTACTTTCGTTGTAGATGTTCAGGTGCGGGCCTGCGACGAAAGGACGGCTCGCAGCGATGTTTACCGCGCCCAGATCGTTGGCTTCGACCTTGCAGTTGGCTTCGTCCATCAGTCGGCGCAATGCCTTCAGGTCGCTCTCCGATTCGAGCAGCGCCTGAGCCGAGACGACGACCTCCTTGCCGGTATCGGAGATCTCGCGTGCCAGCGCGATCCAGTCGGCCACGCGCAATTGCTGGCGACGCGAGCAGACCACCTCGCCGACGTAGATGATGTCGAGTGCCGGGTTGTGTGCCATTTCGGCGTAGAAATCGAGTACGGCCTGTTTCGGCCAGAAGTAGAGCAGGGGACCCAGGGCAAGTTTCATCGACTTACCTCCAGGGGCGGCTGTATGCGCCGAGGGTTGCCTGGCTGCCTTCCGACACCTTGGCCAGTTCGGCCTGCCAGGCCTGCTTCACTTGATAGCGCTCGCCTTCGGATGCCAGCGCATCAAGCGCCGCGCGCATGTTCCGGGTGACTTGCGCGACATAGGTCGGGCTGCGCTGGCGTCCTTCGACTTTGATCGCTGCGACGCCCGCCCGGGCGATCTCCGGAAGGATCTCCAGCACGTTGAGGCTGGTCGGTTCTTCCAGCGCGTAGTAGGTTGCGCCGTTCACGTCGAAGCGCCCTTTGCACAGTGTCGGATAGCCCGCCGGTTCGTTGTCGCCGAAGCGGTCGATCAGAATGCCATTCAGTCGCGTCGACATCATGCCCGGCGATTTTTCCCATTTGACATATTTGGCCGGCGAACATGCGCCGACGGTGTTCGGCGATTCGCCGGTTGCGTATGAAGAAAGCCAGCAGCGTCCTTCGTTCATTACGCACAGGCTGCCGAAACCGAAGACCTCGATCTCGACGGTGGTGTTCCTGATCACGTTCTCGACCTGGGCCAGCGTCAGCACGCGCGGCAGCACCGCACGCCGCACGCCGAATTCACGCTGCGCAAAATTCACCGCCTCGTAGCTGGTTGCCGAGCCCTGTACGGAGAGGTGCAGGCGCAGGCCGGGATGTCGTTTGGCGGCATAGTCGAGCAGTCCGACGTCGGCGAGGATCACTGCATCGACGCCGAGTTCGGCGGCACCGTCGACGGCGTGCTGCCAATCGGCGTCGCGGCCCGGCTGGGCGAACGTGTTGATGGCCAGCAGTACCTCGCGGTGGCGCGACTGCGCATAGCGGATGCCCTCGCGCATGGCCTTGTCGTCGAAATTGAGGCCTGCGAAGTTGCGTGCATTGGTGTCGTTCCTGTAGCCGAAATAGACGGCATCGGCACCGTTATCGACCGCTGCTTTCAGGGCAGGCAGGCTGCCGGCCGGGCAGATGAGCTGGGGGATCTTGTCACGCAACATGTGGACTTTCCTGTGCAGGGGAATTCAGTATAGCCATGGCCCGGCCGGTCCTATTGATCATTGTCAATCTTCCGGGAGTCTAAAGGCGACAGGTTGAAGTGGTTATCGCCCGTCTGATGAGAGGTAATGTCGCCGTTGCCTCGGGGCGATACGTGATGCAGGGTGCCGCAAATCCCTTCGGTCAGTAGAAATGCACCGCATAGACATGATAGAGGGCGCTGAAAACCATCAGATAGACCAGCGGGACATGGAAGATGTGCCACCACGAGAACAATCGTTCGTAGGTGCTGAATTGCGATGCATCCCGCACTGCGTTGAGATAGGAAACGATCAGTTTCTGATAGTCCGTAACCCGCTGTTCCATGTTGGCGCGTTGCTCCGGATCGAGATCGTTTGCCTCCGCCTGTGCGTGCATGACCAGGCTGATCTCCTGTGGCAGGGACCGGGACAGCTTCATCGTCTGGAAACCTACGGTAAAAAAATTCATGAACCCGGAGCCCGATTGCCGGGCATGGGCGTCGACGCTAGACCGAAAATCTTCAAGTGCTTTTCCGATGCCGGGAGCTGCGTTTAACACCACTTTCAAATCTTCCGAATTTTCCAGATTCGAACGCAATTCGTCGAGCGTGGACATGCGGCCATACAAGCCGTGGTGGATTTTAGTGTAGAAGAACCGGCCGAAGATGCCGCTACCGGCGACAAGCAGCATGCTGAACATGGCTACTGCGGCATTCGGGGAGCCGATAGGATGAATGTAGGGAATGTACACATGATAAGTGGAGTGGAAGATGATGGTCAGCGGCCCCAGTATCCCCAGCAACATGTGCCACTTGAACCATTTCGGCAGGGCTCCCATTTTGCTGGCGAACCTGAACCGTTTGCGCAACGGGTAGAGCAGGAGCGCCAGCATCATCAAGCCGCCGGCCAAACCCAAGTTGTAACCCAGATCGAACAGCTTTGCACCCGGCTTGAAGAGCGTCTGGGGGTAAAGCACAAAATAACCCCCGACAATTATCATCCCCACAATACTGATGAACGCTAACCAGCGTGCCTGGTCCGATTGTGTATTGGTCTTCATCCATTCCCTCGGAAACTCAATGAAGGTCAGAAGTACCTGTAAGTCTTTCAGTGCCGATCCGCGAAGCAAGCAATATCACTAATGCCGCTCCAATTTCCGAATACGGCAATCGTATCGAATGTCCATATTTCGCACGAAGTCCGCATTGCCGAACGCAGGGCATACGCAAGCGTCCAGCCTTGATGCCGCACCCCGGCAATCAGTGTCTTGTTGTGTCGTGATGCATCACCCAATTGTTCTTGCCTCGCAGCTTTGCCTCATACATGGCGCGGTCGGCGAGTTGCAACAAGACCTGGAGCGTTATCGCATCGTGCGGAAAACGCGCGACACCCAGGCTGCATCCCACCTTGGCGGTCGCGCCATTGAAATCGAAAGTGAGGGAGCGAACGGTTTGTACGATACGCTCTGCCAGCAAGGCGATCTCGTCATTGCTGGCGTTGACCAGCAATAGTGCGAACTCGTCGCCCCCGATCCGGTACAGCACTTCGTTGCGGCGCAATTGCAGCGTGAGCGTTTCGGCGATTTTTTTGAGCACGATATCGCCCGCGGCATGGCCGTGAAGGTCATTGATCGGCTTGAAGTTGTCCAGATCGAATAGCAGCAGGGCAAGCCGCGACCCGTCGCGTTCGGCCTGCGCGATGAGGCGGGGCAGGTCCTGGTCGTAGCGTTGACGGTTATATAGCAATGTGAGGGCATCGTGTTCGGCGCGCAGTTCCGCCATGTGCAGCGTCCTTCTTTCTTCCGTCACATCCTCGAAGAGCCAGAAACGCCCGAGATAACCGCTGCTCTCGGGAGCGATCACGATGTTCGAGATCAGGCGGAGGTAACGCCCGTCCTTCAGCGCGATGTATTTCGGCTCGATCAGTTTGCGAGTCTCGAGGATCTCGGCGAGGGTCTTCAGGAAAGAATCCGCCTCGGCGGCGATCTGGCCCAGACGCAGCAGCATGGTGTCGTTCTTCATGCCAACCAGGTCCTCATCCGGGCCAAGCAGGCACAGCTGCCGGAATGCGTTGTTGCAATACCGGATATGACTGCGATCGGCAAAGATCACCCCGACCGGCATGGTGGCGAGCAATGCGTCCAGTGTGGATTTTTCATTGTTAAGCGCGGCCAGACTGGCAGCCTGCGTATTCCTGTTGCTTACCAGCGCCTGTGCCATTCCCTGGAAGCTGGTGATCAGCCGGGAGATCTCGTCATTTCCGCGCACAGGTTCAGGAGTGGGGTAGTCGAGGTTGCCATTGGCGATCTCCTGGGCGGCTCTGGACAGATCGCCCAGCGGGTTGACCAGGCGGCGGATTTGCACAAAGAAAGGCAGCATGAATACCGCGAACCAGAACAAGGCAAAAAAAGCGCTGTGCTGAATCAGGCTTTCTCGCGCCTGCGCGATGTCGTCGGTCCGTACGCCCATGCGCACCGTACCCAACAGCCGGTTCTCGTGAACCACCGGGATGATGGTGTTGTAGCACCCGTCACGGCTGTTCGGGTCGAATTCCGTATCGCTGTGCGCGCGCACTTCTCCGACCTTGTAAACAACCGTCCCGATATCGTCCTTTAACTGAAAATTGCACAGCGGCAGCTTGGTCTGGACCTCCTGCAACCTTGCCTGCAACAGCGACAAGTCCTTCTCGAAAAGGGGATCGGCCAAAACGCGGCTCAACAAGTAATTGCTGCTGCGCAAATTGGCTTCGGCCTGGCGCACGAAATAATCCTGAACCAAATAGACCTGGCTGGCCAGGATCGCCGTGAGGCTGAGCGCGACGATGGCGGTCAAGGACAGAAACAGCTTTAACTGTATGGAACTGCGCGATGCATGCAGGAGATTTGAAAACATATCAGCCCTTTTTAGGTTGCAGATTTCAATTGTTCTGTTTTGCCAATTCGGGAATGTCCACGGATTCATTCATGCGTTACGCAACAGGGCAATGATCCAGCCCATTTATTTTTCCCACTCTACGCCTCTTGTTTTGAGATTCATATACGCCGAAACATGTAGAAAGCGGCATATCCCATGCCGAAGAAATGGGAATTACGGGCGCATGGCGTTGATTGTCGAGTCCTTTTATCTCAATGGACGCCAAGCTGCAGCATGATGCGCGATATC
This sequence comes from Sideroxydans sp., assembly GCA_027310665.1. Taxonomy (GTDB): domain Bacteria; phylum Pseudomonadota; class Gammaproteobacteria; order Burkholderiales; family Gallionellaceae; genus Sideroxyarcus. The sequence goes on from DAIDAJ010000021.1 coordinate 30,187, forward strand.
GTGTCCAGACCCGAGTGGGTGAAATATTCCATCAGCGGCGCCAGGTAAGGGATCGTTAACATCATTGTGGCGAATCCAACGGCGAGCGTGATCGGAAAGCCGACTGCGAAGATGTTGAGTTGCGGGGCACTGCGGGTGAGGATGCCAAGCGCCAGGTTCGCGATCAGCAATGCGCCTATCAAGGGCAACGAGAATTGCAGTGCGAGGCTGAACAGGGATCCTCCCCATTCAGCCATGGTACGGAAGGCGTTGGCTGCAGGCATGCCGGCACCGATCGGAAATTCCCGGAAGCTGTCGGCCAGCGCGGACAGCATGTAGAGGTGTCCGTCTGCCGCGAGAAAGACCAACGCGGCGATGATGCCGAGGAATTGCGCGACCACCGGCGTAAAGGCTGCATTTTGCGGGTCGTAAAAGCTGGCAAAGCCCAGGCCCATCTGCATTCCGGCGAGGTCTCCGGCCATTTCCACTGCGGCAAAGATGATCTGGATGGAGAAACCCATGATGACTCCGGCTACAATTTGCGCCACCAGCACGAACAGTCCCTGCGCGGACGCCGGATCGAGGTCGGACGGGATGCTGAGCGTCGGAGCGATGACGAAAGTGATCGCCAACGCGAACCCGACCTTGATGCGCGCGGGAATCTCTTTGTTGCCGAGGATCGGGGAACTTGCAATCAGGGCCAGGACTCGGGCAAGCGGGAAGATGAGCGTGGCAAGCCAGGTGGTGATCTGGGCACTGGTGAAACTGATCATGTCAGCCGGCCAGGTAGGGGATGCTGCTGAACAACCGGGTCATGTAATCGAGCAGGAGGCCGATCATCCACGGGCCCGACAGGATGAGCACGGCAAACATGCCGATCAGCTTTGGGATGAAAGACAGCGTCATCTCGTTGATCTGCGTTGCGGCCTGAAAGATGCTGACGACCAGGCCGATGATGAGCGCGGTGAGCAGTAGCGGCGCCGAAACCATCAGCGTCAGTTCCATCGCCTGTTGCGCTATGGTCATTACCGATTCGGGTGTCATGGTTCTTGCCTCACGTATAGAAGCTCTGCACGAGCGAGCCCACCAGCAGGTTCCACCCGTCCGCCAGCACGAACAGCATGATCTTGAACGGCAGGGAAATCACGGCGGGCGACACCATCATCATACCCATCGACATCAGCACGCTGGCCACCACCATGTCGATGATGAGGAAAGGGATGAACACCACGAAACCGATCTGGAAGGCGGTCTTCAGTTCGCTGATGACGTAGGCCGGAACCAGGATCTTGAGCGGCACATCCTCGGCGCTTTGCAGCGGCTCGCTGTTCGAGATGCGTACGAACAGCGCAAGATCCGATTCGCGCGTCTGGCGCAGCATGAAGGCCTTGAGCGGGGCGCTGCCCTTTTCATAGGCTTGTTGCAGCGTGATCTTGTTCTCGCTGAAAGGTAGATAGGCGTCGTCGTAGATCTTGTCGAATACCGGCGACATCACGAAAAAAGTGAGGAACAGGGCCAGGCCGATCAATACCTGATTCGGCGGCGACGAGGGGGTGCCGAGGGCGGAGCGCAGCAGCGACAATACGATGATGATGCGCGTGAAGCCGGTCATCATGAGCAGGATGGCTGGCAGGAAGGTGAGCGACGAGATCAGGATCAGCGTCTGCAGGCTGAGCGTGTAAGTCTGGCCGCCACCCGCCGCGGGGGTGCTGGTCAGCGCCAGCATGCCCGTTTCGGCGGCGAACGCGGAAGCGCTCGTCGCAAACAGCAAGACAGCGACTGCCATCCTTTTAACGGACATTGCGCTTCTCCATCATCTGCTTCAGCCAGACCTGGAACTTGTTGTCGTCTCCCGCCGGACCGGCCGGGGCGGCGGACAGGGAGCCCTTGGGCATCGTGTGCAGCGCATTGACCTGGCCGGGAGCAACGCCGACCACCAGCCAGGTGTCGTTCACTTCAACGAGTACGATGCGCTCGCGCTGGCCCACTGCAACGCCGCTGATGACCCTGAGTGCATTGCCCGCGCCCTGCTGGGGAAGGTTGATGCGCTTCAGCAGCCAGCCCACCAGCACGACGGCCGCCAGCACCAGCAACAGGCTCAGGATGACTTGGAGCACACTGCCGGAAGACATCGCCGCCGCGGGAGGCGGCACATAGGCCGGGCGGGCTGGATCGGCGGCAAGGGCGAGCGGGGAGAAAACTGCTGCAGGGAACGAGAAAATCGCGCAGCGAACCGTTTGCTTCCTCTCCCGCAAGCGGGAGAGGATTGAGGTGAGGGAGACGAGCGCGGTAGGTTTTAACATAAGAGGGTATTCAGCCGCGCTTGTCAGGGCGGCAAGAACGCGAGTTCGCATGATGGACATCCGTTACTTGTTGATGCGGCGCAGACGCTCCGACGGGGTGATGATGTCGGTGAGGCGGATACCCAGCTTGTCGTTCACCACCACCACTTCGCCCTGCGCGATGAGGAAGCCGTTGATCAACACGTCCAGGGGTTCGCCTGCCATGCCGGCCAGTTCCACGACCGAGCCCTGCGCCAGTTGCAGCAGGTTCTTGATCGGCATCTTGGTGTGGCCCAGCTCCACGGTAAGCTGCACCGGGATGTCCAGGATCATGTCGAGGTCGTTGTGCGCGGTCGCGCCGCCGGCACCGCCGAATTGCTCAAACACATGCGGTTGAACCGCGGGTGTATCGACAGCGGCCTGTTCCGCCATGGCGGCGCCCAAATCGTCCGCGCTGATTTGTTCTGTGGATTCTTCAGCCATTTTTTCCTCCGTTCAATGATTCGACTGGTTCCGTCGCCAGCATCTTCTCTACTCTCAGCGCATATTGCCCGTTGGACGCGCCGTACTTGCATTCCATCACCGGCACATTGTCGACCATGACCTGGATATGGTCCCCCACCTCCAGCGGGATGACGTCTCCGACCCGCATTTTCAAAACATGCTCCACATTGGTCATGGCATGCCCGAGCACGGCGGTGAGATCGATCTCTGCCGACTGGATCTGCTTGGACAGCATGTGCAGCCAGCGCTTGTCCGCGATGACGTGGTCTCCCTGCATGGTGCTGTAGAGCAGTTCGCGGATCGGTTCGATCATCGCGTACGGCATGCAGATGTGAATGGAACCGCCGACACCGGTGAACTCCACCTCGAAGGTCGTCACCACGACGACTTCGTTCGGCGTGGCGATATTGGCGAACTGCGGGTTCACTTCCGAGCGGACGAATTCGAAATCCAGCTTCTGCACGGTCTCCCAGGATTTGCCGTAAGTCTGGAAAACAACCTCCAGTAATTTCTGGATGATGCGATGCTCGGTCTGGGTGAACTCGCGGCCTTCGACGCGGGTGTGGAAACGCCCGTCGCCACCGAACAGGCTATCGACCACCATGAACACCAGGTTCGGGTCGAAGATGAACAGGGCGTTGCCGCGCAGCGGCTTGACCTGAACCAGGTTCAGGTTAGCGGGAACGGGCAGGTTGCGGATGAATTCCGAGAATTTCATCACCCTGACGGGTCCGACCGATATTTCCGAGCTGCGATGGATGAAGTTGTACAGCGAGATGCGGAACAGGCGAGCGAAGCGCTCGTTGATGATTTCCATCGTGGGCATGCGCCCGCGCACGATGCGTTCCTGTGTCGCCATGTTGTAAGGGCGCACTCCTCCCTCGGGCGTGTCCGATTTGGTTTCTTCGGCTTCGCCGGTGACGCCTCGCAGCAGCGAGTCGACTTCGTCCTGGGAGAGGAATTCCTTGCTCATGGCATCAACTCATCGTCACTGGATAATGAACGAGGTGAACAGTACGTCCACAATACCCTTGGTATTGGGTTCGGCGACGGGGGCTGCCGCAACCGGTGCGGAGGCAGCGCCCGAAGCCGCCGCGTCATGCGCCGGCGCTGTTGCGGCGGGCGGAACAGGCAAGCCGAGCACACCATCGGTTTCGGCAATGATCTCGGAGATCAGTTTCTTTTTTCCTTCTATCGTCTGGAGTTCGGACGGCTTCTTGCTGGAAAGCAGGAACAACAGCTTGCTGCGGATCTCGGGCATCGCGGCTTTGATCTTTTCCTCCAGCTCCGGCTGCATCACTTTCAGCGTGATGCCTGCCTGCAGGTATTGATCGCCTTCTTCGCGTTGCAGGTTGACAGTGAAGTTCTCCCCCAGAGAGACGAATTTCGCTTCATGCGGAGGTTCCGCCTTGGGTGCTTCCGCGTGCGCATCCGCCGAGGCATGCCCCTTGGAGAAGTACCAGCCCGCTCCGCCGGCGATGATGACCAGCAACAAGACGATGCCGATGATCAGCATCTTCTTGCTTTTGGGCGGCGCAGCGACCGGGGTTTCTTCCTTGGCGGCTGAAGCAGCAGGTTTGGCAGGGGGTTTCGTCGCCATTTAGCGATTCCTTTTAGTTGATTGGCATTATGGATTTGATTTATCGCCCGTCATCGGTGGAATAAAGTGGGAAACTAACCTTATTTCAGCCGTCAGGCGAATGTGTCCACTATACCGTTATGGCGCGAGATTGGGGATACCCGGACGGTGCTATTGCCGCTGCTGATCGGAATGTTACGGATATCGCCGATGGGAGAAACGGACGAACGTTGCGCGCCGGATTGGCCCTGGTCGCGCGGAGTCTGATCGCTGACCGTGGCATTGCCCAGCATGATGCCGTTGTCGGCCATCATTTCTCGCAGCTTCGGCATGGCCTGTTCTATCGCATCGCGTACCGCAGCGTGGGGCGAGGTGAAGAGTGCAGTCGCCTGATCGCCGCTGACCTTGATCACCACATCCAGCGGGCCCAGTTGCGGCGGGTTGAGGTGCAGTTCGGCAGTCTGATCCTTGCTGGAAGAAGCCAGCCAGGTGATCTTTTGGCTGAATTCATCGCTCCATTTGTCCTGTGTGACGGGCGCGTTGATTGTTATCTGCACGGGCTGGATGGCAGGTGCGGCAACGCTCGCGGCAGTGTTCTGCAAGGAAGCGATCGCCCCGGCATCGGATTTCGGTGCGGCAGAAGCGTTGATCGCCGCACGTTCGGTCATGTTTGATTCGAGGATGCCGGGAGCGCGACTGGCCGACTCGTTGAGAGCCGCGCTGAAAGTCTGCTCCTTGAGTTGCGCGCTGCGGTTTGCCGCCGGTGCCGAATTTGCCGTATCGGCCCGGACATTGGTTGCGGCATTGCTCTTCAAGGCGGCAAGGCCGAGGCTGTCCTGACTCGTGCCTGCAGAGCCGTCGGGCCGGGCATTCGAGGCGGCCGGGGTGTTGATGGCTTGCGGCATCAACGCAGCAAGCATGTCGGCCGGCACTGCCGTCGCGCCATCGGGTGCTGTTGCGGCAGTTGCTTTCTTGTTGCTGTCGGGTTTGCCATTCTGGATATCCGCGGCATTCTTTTTGTTGATAACGAGATCTGCGCCCTGCTTGAGGAGCGATTCGGTGCCGGCCTTGTCGGTCGATTTCCCATCCTTCGCGGCCGGATCGTTGATCTGGCGCGCAAGGACTTCGCCGAAAGGCTGGTTGTTCTGCGCGTCACCGCTTGCGGCAGCGTTAGGCGTCTGAGTTGAGGCAGTTGCCGCCTGGGGGGTGCTGGTCGTGATGGGAAGATTGGTCATGGCATTCGCTCCTGAGATTATTGGTCGCCGTTCTTTTCTGCTGTGCGGTAAGCGGTAAAACGTCCCGTGTGCTCATCCTGGATACGCTGCTCGCTCTTTGCTTCCAGTTTCTTTTCTGCATCGGCATGACGCTGCGCCAGCGTGTCGAAGGATTTCATCTTGCGAGTTGCATCCATCAGTTCGCTGCGTCCGTTCTGCACGCCCGCCCGGGTCTTTTCGATTACCGCCGTCTGTTGCTGGATGGCCTGATCCAGGCGCCCGATGAAATCCTGGAAATTCTTCATGTCGGCCGGCGCCATGCCGTTCTTCGCTTCTTCCTGGAATTTCACCTGGTAGTCCCTGCGGTATTGCTGCAGGGCATCCAGCTTTTCCTGCGCAGTCTGGTGCTGCTGGTTGAGCTGACCGAGTTTTTTGGTGGCGGCATCGTTCTTTTGTTGCGCCAGGTGAACCAGTGGTTGCAGTGAAAACGGTTTGATCATGCCGGTCAACTTTCAGTCGGGAACAATTCGGAGAACTTTTCCATGCTCGAAACGTAGCGTTCCGACTCATACATGCCTTGCTTGAGGAAATGTTCCATATGAGGATACAGCTGGATCGCACTGTCCAGCAACGAATCGCTGCCCTTTACGTAAGCGCCCACACTGATCAGGTCGTGGTTGCGCTGGTAATGCGCGTACAGATGCTTGAAGCGCTGTACCTGCTGAAAATGTTGCGGGCTGACCAGATGGTTCATGGCGCGGCTGATCGAGGCTTCGATGTCGATCGCGGGATAGTGCCCCGATTCCGCCAGGCGGCGGGAAAGCACGATGTGACCGTCGAGGATGGCGCGCGCGCTGTCGGCGATGGGATCCTGCTGGTCGTCGCCTTCGGTCAGTACCGTGTAGAACGCGGTGATCGAGCCGCCGCCTTCCGCACCGTTACCCGCGCGTTCCACCAATTGGGGCAGCTTGGCGAACACCGAGGGCGGATAGCCCTTGGTGGCGGGGGGCTCGCCGATGGCCAACGCGATCTCGCGCTGCGCCATGGCGTAGCGGGTGAGCGAATCCATGATGAGCAACACGTTCTTGCCCTGGTCCCGAAAATATTCGGCGATGGTGGTCGCATAGGCGGCACCCTGCAGTCGCATCAGTGGGCTGGTGTCCGCAGGGGCAGCGACCACAACCGAGCGCGCCATTCCGTCCTTGCCCAGAATGTCGGTGATGAACTCCTTTACTTCGCGCCCGCGTTCGCCGATCAGTCCGACCACGATCACATCGGCGCTGGTGTAGCGCGCCATCATGCCAAGCAGCACACTCTTGCCGACACCCGAACCGGCGAACAATCCCATACGTTGCCCGCGTCCGACCGTCAGCAGGCTGTTGATGGCGCGCACCCCGACATCCAGCGCATCCTTGATGGCGGCCCGTTCCAGCGGGTTGGTGGGGCGGCTCTGCAGCGGGGCGCTCTTGCTTTCCAATAATGGCCCGAATTGGTCGAGCGGGCGTCCTGCGCCATCGAGTACGCGTCCCAGCAAGTGCTCGCCGACCGGAAGGTGGCGTGCAAGATCGGCGCTGCGGCGGCGCGGTGGTTGCCGTTGGCCGATGGTAACGGGTACGCGCACGGGTTCGGAGGGGATCACGCGGGCGCCCGGGACCAGGCCCTGCACATCGTTTTCCGGCATCAGGAACAGTTTGTCGCCGGCAAAGCCGACGACTTCCGCTTCGATGCGGTTGTTCGGCAGTTCTATCCAGCAGGTACTTCCTACCGCCATGCGCAAACCGACCGCTTCCATCACCAATCCGGTGACTTTGGTCAGGCGTCCGCTCACCAGCAGGGGCGCACTTTGTGCGACCAGGTCGCGGTTGACATGCAGCAGGTCTTGCCAGCGCTGTTGATGGACGTTGCGACCACTGACCGCAGAGCTGCCGCCTGCGGCAACGGGCGGCTCACCCTGTGCCGGAAGGCTTTGCTGAGCGATTTCCGGGCTGCTGTTCATTCCGGTATCAACCATGACGTGTCCCGCCCCAGCGCAGCCATGATGCGGTTCCAGCGGGTCTCCAGCGAAGCGTCGATCTGGCTGTTTGCCGTTTCAAGACGCGCACCACCACGCTCGATTCTGGCGTCCTCGAATATTTTCCAGCCCGAGTGGGACAGCTGTTCGCCCATGCGCTCGCGCACCAGGAGCGCATCGTCCGGGTGCAATACCAGGTGGGCACCCTGGTTGTAGTGCGGCAGCGTGGCGATGGCTTCGCGGATTGCGCCGAGTATCAGTTCGGGATTCACTTTGAGTGCCTGATGCAGCATCTGGCGCGCGATGTCGAGGGAAAGATCGAGCAGTTCGCGAGCGACTTGTTCATCCACCTGCGTTTCCAGCGCCCCGATCAACCCGGACAAACGCTGATTTTCCTGCAGGGCCTTTTGCAGGCCTTCGGCCCGGCCGGTCCGAAAACCTTCCTCGCGCGCCTGCCGCTGGATATCCTCGATCTGCGCAGCGGTAGGCAGGGCAACCACTTCCGTGCGCAATTCGCGCGCCTGCAGGTTCGGTGCTTCCCAGCGTTGCCAGGCGGTGAGCTTTTCGGGGGCGGCGGAAGGGTCGCCGTGAAACGGCTGGGTATCCACCGGCGTACCCCTTGCGGGTACCGAGAATTCAGACATAGGCTTCCTCCCCCTTGCCGCCGATCACCACCTGGCCTTCGTCGGCAAGGCGGCGCACGACCTTGAGGATCTCCTTCTGTTCCGATTCGACTTCGCTGAGCTTGACCGGCCCCTTGGCTTCCAGATCCTCGCGCAGCATTTCCGCGGCGCGCTGTGACATGTTCTTGAAGACCTTCTCGCGCAACTCCTCGCTGGCTCCCTTGAGCGCGACGATGAGCGATTCGGACTGCACTTCGCGCAACACCAGCTGGATGCCGCGATCGTCCACGTCCAGCAGGTCTTCGAACACGAACATCTCGTCCATCATCTTCTGCGCCAGTTCGCTGTCGTGGCTGCGCACCGATTCCAGCACGGCATCCTGGTTGCCCATGTAATTGAGGATCTCGGCTGCGGTCTTGATGCCGCCCTTGATGCTCTTCTTGCCCACCACGTTGCCTGTAAGCAGCTTGGTCAGGACGTCGTTCAGTTCATGCAGTGCGGTAGGCTGGACGCTGTCCAGCGTGGCGATGCGCAGCATGACGTCGTTGCGGGTGCGCTCGGTCATCAACGCCATCACGCTGGCAGCCTGGTCCGGCTCCAGATGCACCATGATGGTGGCGATGATCTGGGGGTGTTCGTTGGCGATCAGGTCGGCGACAGAGGAGGGATCCATCCATTTCAGGCTCTCGATGCCGCTGGTGTCGCTGTTATGCAGGATGCGGTCGAGCAGGCCGGCGGCCTTGTCGTCGCCCAGCGCCTTGGTCAGCATGTCGCGGATGTATTCGTCGGAGTCCATGCCGAAAGTGGTCTTTTCGGCGGCGATGACGTGGAACTCCTCGAACACGTTGGTGATCTGCTCGCGCGAGAGGTTCTTCAGCGCGACCATGGCGGAACTGATCTTCTGCACCTCTTTCGGTTCCAGGTATTTCATCACCTCGGCAGCTTCGCTGGCGCCGAGTGTCATGAGCAGGATGGCGCTCTTGTTGATACCCGTGTCACTCATCTTTGTTCACCCATTCCTTGACCACCGTGGCGACGATCTTGGGGTCGTCCTTCGCCAGTTGCTTGGCGAGCTGCAGGTTGTCTTCGTAAGAGTTGGCCGACTGCTGGGCCGCATATTGTGCGGTTGCGCCACCCGCATTATGCGCGACTTGCCCGTAGGATTGGGCCTGTGCCGCTTCCTGGGCGGCACTTTGTTGGGTGATGGTCTTGAATGCAGGCTTGATGATACCGAACAACAGGAAGCCGATTCCGCCGGCGATCAGCAGATACTTGAAGAGGTCCTTTGCCATTGCGATGTTGTCGGGCTGCTTCCACATGGGAGTTTCCGGGATCACTTCTTGCTGTTCGTTGAAAGCGCTGTTGAGCAAGTTCAGGCTGTCGCCGCGTTTTGGGTCGAAGCCGACCGTATCCTTGACCAAGGCGGCGATCTGGGCTTTTTCGGCCTCGGTGTAGGGACGGGATGTGGTTTTGCCGTCCTTGTCGGTCGTGCTGGGGTTATTCACCACCACCGCGATGGACAGGCGCTTGATGCTGCCCACCGGCATCTTGGTGTGCTGGATGGTGCGGTCGACTTCATAATTGGTGGTAAGTTCCTTGTGCGTGTTGGTCGCGGCGGCTGCGGCGGCTGCAACCGCGCTGGCAGGGGCGGCGATGGGGGCGGTGGCGGGAACAGGCGGCTGGTTGGACAGCGCACCGGGGACGCCACCCGTGCTGGGTGTGCCGTTCATTGTCTCCAGCGTCTGCAGGCTGCGCACTGCCGCCTGGTTGGGCGGCTGATTGGGTTTAAAGGTCTCCGCAGTCTGCTCCGACTGCGAGAAATCCAGATTGGCAGTGACCTGGGCGCGCACATTCTGGGGGCCGGTGATCGGAATCAGGATGTCCTCGATGCGTTTGACATAATCCTGCTCGATCTGGCGCACGTATTTGAGCTGGGTCGCATCCATCAGTTGCTCGGCACTGCTGTCGCGCGCGGAACTCAGCAGCGTACCGCTCTGGTCCACGACGGTGACGCCCTGTGACGGCATGTTGGGTACGCTGCTCGAGATCAGGTGAACGATCGCACTGACCTGTCCCGCATCCAGGGAACCGCCGGCGTGCAGGGCGAGCACTACCGAGGCGCTTGGCTTTTGCTGTTCCTTCACGAAAACGGACTGTTTGGGGATGGCCAGATGGACACGTGCGCTCGCAACCGAAGCCAGTGTTTCCACCGAGCGGGCCAGTTCGCCCTCCAGGGCGCGCTGGTAGTTGACCTGTTCGAGGAACTGGCTGGTGCCGAATTTCTGGTTCTCCATCAGCTCGAAGCCGACCGTGCCTCCCTTGGGCAGGCCTTTTGCGGCCATCTGCAGGCGCACTTCATGAACCTTGTCGGCCGGGACCATCAGCGTGCCGCCCTCCGAGAACTTGTACGGGATGTTCTGCTGTTGCAGGGCTTCGATGACAGCGCCGCCGTCCCGTTCCGACATGTTTGCATAGAGCACGCGGTAATCCGGCGTCTGGCCCCACAGGAACAACCCTGCCAGCAGCGCAACGGTGGCGGCGACCGCCACGATCAGCCCCAGTTTCTGTTGACTGGGCATGCCGAGCAGTAGCCGGGTCAAAGAGGGGTTCGCGGTATCTGTATCAGCCATAAATTTAGAGTTCCGAGTTTCAAGTGCTGAGTTGTGAGTGGCCGGTCACGAGTCCGCAGCACTCGGAACTTGCAACCCAGTACTTCATTTGTTCACGCTGCGCATTATCTGCCCGGGAGACAAGATCAGTATGCCGAAAAGCAGGGGAAATCGGGCGCTTTTCCGTTGTTGGCCATGCGCACGGGGGGGATACAGTGCGATCATCGAAAAAGGAGGTGAATCATGACCATGGACGTTACCGGAGTGGATAATCTGTTGAGCCAGATGCGGGCGGCGATGGCTGCCGCGCAAGGGCAGCCTGCCCAGGCGCCGGCCGCGACCGGCGGCCTGGATTTCGCCAATGTGCTGAAATCGTCCCTGGACAGCGTCAATCAGGCCCAGCTTCAGGCGGCAGACCTGCAAAAGTCGTTTGCCATGGGCGATGACAAGGTGAGCTTGAGCGATACCATGATTGCCATGCAGAAAGCCAACATCTCGCTTCAGACGGCGATACAGGTGCGCACCAAGGTCGTGACGGCTTATAACGACATCATGAATATGCAGGTATAGGCAGGTTCATTCCTTTGTGTTTCGGGCCAGTTGCTGCTGCATCTGTGCCACATAGCGCTGCAGCAGCATGGTGGTTCTGCCGTCCGGCTTGACGAAAACACAACCCGCACGGCGCTTGACTTTACCGGTGCGGTCGGTGATCTCAAAGGTATTCTTCACTTCGATGGATGCTTCCAGCGTGCCGACCTCCGGCAGGTCGATTCTGCAGTGCTCGTAAACCATACCCGGTTGCAGTTCGATCCCGCTTGCCTCGCAGACCAGTGCCACGCCGCCAATGCTGATGTCCATCACCGTGACCTCGTGCTGGATATGGGTCTGGCCGGGAACGGGGCGGATGATGCATTTGAGCGCGTTGATCTCGGGGGTGACCAGCCGGTAATAGTCGCGTCGTTGCAGGCGCAGCAGCTTTCTCGGCAAAGCCATGCTGAATGCGGGTGCACCTTCATACATTCCAAGCACGACATCGCCGGCGATGAACTGTACCTTGGCCTGATTGTGCGTCGTGACGAAGATGACGCGCTTGCTGCGTTCGATGTGCCTGTTGTCGAGCGGGTTGGACGCGGCGTCTATCCAGACGCCGTGCTCGTCAACCGCAAGGATCATGGTCAGCACCATGCTATTGCCTTCGTTGTAATACAGGGCGACCCGCGACTTGCGCTGGGCGATGGTTTGCAGGATGGAGACGATCTCCTTGGTATTGCTGACGAGGTAGTCGTTCTCCTCGTCGTTCGAGAACAGTTCTATTTTCAGCGGTATCTCTCTGGTACGCATGGGGGCATCGTCAACGTGGTTTCACCTTTGACGATTGTAGCGGGTTTGCAAGCGGCGCAGTACCGGGAATTGGGGCGGTTTCCCCCCGCTCCAGACGGTATAGCCAGGCCAGAAGCTCGGCTACGGCCAGGTAGAGTTGCGGCGGGATGTGCTGATCAAGTTCCACTTGCATCAACATGCTGACCAGTTCCTCGGATTCATGCACAAAGACGCCGTTCTCCCTGGCGCGCTCAATGATGGCCTGCGCAATCAGGCCGCGCCCGCTGGCCACCACTTTGGGCGCAGCGTCGCCGTTGCGGTAGGCGAGGGCAACCGCCATCTGCCTGGACGGAGGTTTATCCGGCGTGCTCATATAACGGGAATCTTGCGTAGCATCCGTCTGTACCCCTCGCCCTGTGGGAGAGGGGGGACGGGGGAGATGGAAAACGATCTTGGCGCATGCGATTCATTTTTCAGTTGTCCTGCGCGATGATCGTTTGGCTGATCTGCGTATGAACGACGGGAATGCCGCGTTCGGACAATGCTGCAACCAGTTGTGAACTGGCATTGCCCATCATGTCGCGCGTTTGTGCGTCCGCTGCGCCCAGCGACAGGTTCAGTGCATTGCCGTTGAAGCTCAGACGTGCGGAAACGCCGCCGAGATTGGGCAGAGCCAGATCAATCCGGGTGACCCATTGCCCCTCCTCGACACCCTGTGCGTTGCGGTGAGGCGATTCCTCGCTCACTTCCCAGCGCATCTCCTGGCCCTGCCATACCTGTCCTTGCCACAGCACCTGGTGCGTTTCCAGCGCACTCATTTGTTGCTGTACCAGCGTCTGCAGATGTTCCGGTACGCTGGTTGCTGCAGCGTGCTGTTCGCTTCCCGTTTGGGCGGCAGCCAGCGCACTGTTGGCGGACTCCATGTTCTTTGAACTTGTGCCCTGCGACAACTGGTTCTGCGGCTCCAGCAACAGCTGTGCGGTGGGGCGGGCACCGGCGATCCATTGCGCCTGATGCGACTCGTAGAACAGGCCGCTCTGGCTAAGCGCTTCGTGCAGCTTTCCGGCAAGCTGGGTCGTGTCGGGTTGTACTTTCTCGCCGGTCCATAGCGGAGAACTCTGGATGGGGCGCACATAACTTCTTTCCAGAGGCTGTTGCGAGAGCGAGGAAAGCAGGCGCGCAGCGGCGCTGAGCGACTCGGGCGTGGAGACGGGATTGGAGGAAGCCGCCAGCGTGAACGTCAGGCGTGGTTGCAGTGAAACGACCTGCAGGGTGATGGTGTCGCCGGAACGGATGAAGGCGGGGAGCTGCATTTGCAGCAGCTGGGTGGCAACGCGGACATTGAACACGTTGGGGGCAACCTGCGCCTGAACCGTCCCCTGAACTTTCTGCCCCGGCTCGAATTGGGCGCCTGCGTTGGCAGCGCCTTTGTCCGGCGTCGCCGTGATCAGCGGCTTATCAGTGACTGAAAGCGCCTTGAGCGTCGAGATGAGGTTGGCGGGAAGCATGCATCGCAGAAACGGCTAGTAATTGGCCAGATAAGTCTGCTGCAGGCGCTGTTCGCTGCGGTTGCTTTGCATGATGCGTTGTATCTGTTCCATCCAGCCCTCGGTCCGGTTGCGTATGGCGGCATCGTCGGCGAGGATCTTCTTGAGCAGCGCCAGCTTCTGGGCGCGCTCCTCAGCACTGGAAGGGACGACGTCGCGCGGCTTGATCTCTTCGAATTTTCGTTTGCATTCCTGTTCCAGCGAGATCAGGCGATCCCACTCCCCGCCGACGGCGGCATCGCGCATCTGGCCGGTGATGCCGGAGAGACGCTGGTAATCTTCCAGAACCAGGGACATCGTTCAACCCCTTCCGTAAACGAGTGCAGGCTGCCTGTTCATGGCTGCAGGCTGCTGCGGTGCGACAGGCAACGGCGACGTTTTCGACGGCTGGATACTGTCCCAGGCGACCTTTATTTCGTTCAACAGGCTCGCCACTTCGTCCAGCATCGCGATATCGTTCTTCATGTTGGCTTCCACCAGGCGCAGACTCATGTAGTCATACAGGGCATCCAGATCCTGTGCCAGTTTGCCACCCACTTTCTTGTCCAGGCTGGCTTGCAATCCTTCGCCTATGATCCGGATGGCATGGGAAACGGCCTTGCCTTTGGCAGGGATGTCCTTGCGCAACATGCCATTCCTGGCATTGGCTATCGCCAGCAATGCGCCCTGGTACAACATCGAGATCAGTTTGTGCGAATCGGCTGTGTCGACGCCTGTTTCGATTCCGACGTGGGTATAGGCCTTGAGTGCATTTTTGACAGTCATCGTATTACTCCTAGAGGCGGGCTAATTGCTGGGTCAGGTAGCTGCTGAGCGAGTTCATCGATCCAAGCATCGCGTCCAGCTGTGCGTACTGGTTGGTCAGGTTGGTTTGATCGAGCGCGATTTTGGCATTCAGGGCATTGATCTGATTTTGAGCATCGCTGATGTTGCTATTGAACTGTGTGGTTTCGCTGGCGATCGGGCCATGAATCCCCAGCATGGCGGTTATCTGGCTGCTGAACAGGCTGGACAATCCCTGCGAGTAGCTGATCGTGCCTCTGCTGCCGGTAGCGCCGCCCTGAATCGCGACGGAAAGTCCCTGGCTGTCCCCGAGCGAGGAGGTCAATATCTGGCCGCTGCCAGTGGCTGAAAGACCATTGATGGTACCCGCCACATCCAGTCCGGTGGTTTGGGTCGGCGTGCCGAACAAGTTGCTGGCGGCATTTCCACCGACCAGAACGTTGGAGGATGAGCCATAGCTGCTGGAGGTGAACGTGAGCACTCCGGCCGTTTGGGAGACCGTGACCGATTTGCCGGCACCGGAGATTGGGGCGGAACCATTGATCAGTGTCTGCAATTGCGTCGCCAAAGCGGAGGCAGTGTAAGTGCCGGCAGGTATGGTGACCGAGGTGCTGGTTCCGTCAAGGGTCAGGCTCAGGGTGTCATTGGTGCCGGTGGTAATCGTCAAACCGGCCGCAGTGCTGCCCACTGCAGTCCCCTGCGTGGACAGCTGGGTGATATTGAGTCCATAGGTCCCGGCTTTGGTCGTACTGCCGGCCGAGGTGTAGCTCACCAGGCTGTCGGTTGCATTGCCGGCGGCAATGAATAAATTGGCCACTCCCTGATAGTTGGTGTTCAACGCGGCATTCAATTTGGTGGAATCCACGGCAAGCGTCCCGTCTTTTTGGAACCCTATGCCGATTTGAGTCAAATTGGTCAGCCCGTTCGGATTGCTGCCGATGTTGGTAGTCAGCATCGCCGCCATCTGGGACTGGATGATGCTCAGGGAAATATCTCCCTGCAAGGTACCTGCAGTCTTGGTGGTCGGATCGTAGCTGGTCTGACTCTGGATGGCTTTGACCGCATCATTGTATGCAGTAACGAAGCCATTGATGGCTGTACCGACAGATGAGGTGTTGGGCGCGATGCCCAAGTTGATCGGGGAGGCGCTGGTGGCGGCCAGATTCAAGGTGACGCCGGGTACGACATCGCCTACGGTGTTTGATGCCTTGCTGATGGCGATGCCATTGACAGTGAAATTGGCGTTCAGCGCGGCGCTGGTCTGGGACAGATTCTGGGTACCGGCCGGATCTTCCGACAACAGGCTTCCCAGTGTCGCGTCCCCTGAAACGGAAATTTTCATGCTGTTGGCGACACCGGTGGCGCTCGACGTCAATACCAGGCGGTAGGGGGACGCGCTGCCGTCGTTGATGATGCTGGCCGTGACGCCGATGTTGGCGGCGTTGATCGCATCGCGTATGCCGCTTAAAGTATTGTTGCTGGAATCAATGGTGACGCTCTTGGTAGCGCTGCCATTGGAAGCGAAACTGGCGCCGGTGTAGGTTCCATTGGAGGTTGATAGTGTGCCTCCGGAGATCGTGCCGAAGTCGAAGGTCAGCGTGGTGGAAGCTCCGCTGCCGATGGCAGTCGTGGCACTGGCCTGGCCTGCAACGACCAGATTCTGTGCCTGCGCCAATTGGCTGACGGTCAGGGAATAATTCCCCGGCTTGGCGATGCTGGATGCGGTTGCCGAAAGTGCTGCCGTATTCGACGAAGTGGCCGAAAAGGAATTGAACGTCAGATTGTTGAGACCCTGTGTCGCGGTCTGGAACGATGCCAGCGCCGACTGGACAGTGCCAAGTGCGGATATCTTCGCGTTGTAACTGCTGATCTGGTTGTTCAGCGTTGTGATCGGTTGCTGCTCGACCTGCATCAGAGAGCTCACGATGCCTGCAACATCGATGGAGGGCGTTGTGATCCCCGCGGAGGATGTCGCGGCATTATTGCCAGATACGGAGGAGGTCGTCATGTCAGTCTCGTTATGCCTTCTGCCTTAGCAGCAAACCCTTCTGGAACTGGTCGATCGACTGGCTGATGGCGATCATCTCTTTGGACGGAAATTGCTTGATCGTTTCTCCTGTCTTGGTATCGACCACTTTGACCAGGGTTCTGTTGGAGCTTTGGTCTATGCTGAATTCCACACCAGTGTTGGCCTGCAACATGGCTTGATTTACTTTATCCACCGCACTTTGTATCTGCGCATTGGTCGGCTGTGCAGCTTGTGCAGATGCCGCTTGAGTGTTTGCAGCTTGCGCGTTTGCCGCTTGAGTGCCCACGGGCGGAACTGCCGTCTGTGGTAGTACGACGGGCGCGCTGCCAGCTGCGGGCGTATTAACGGCGATTGCCGGCGAGCCCGTGTTGCCATAACTGGCAGCAGGCGCCGGAACCGAATTGCTTGTTACATTCTGGATAAGCATGTTGCCTCTCCTTGTGTTCAAAATCCTGGCCGGAGTGACCCGGCCAGGCTTGCTGTCATACTAATCCCTTATTTCAACAGTGTCAGTACGCTGTTGGGCAGGGCGTTCGCTTGTGCCAACATCGCAGTACCGGCTTGCTGCAGAATCTGATTGTGCGTCAGGTTCGCAGTTTCCGCGGCGAAGTCGGTGTCCTGAATCCGGCTGCGGGCTTGTTGCATGTTGGTGCTGGTGGTGGTCAACGAGCTTTGTGCGTTGGTGAAGCGGTTCTGCAACGCACCCAAGGTGGCACGCAGTCCGTTGATGTAGTTAATGGCGGCGTCAACGATCGACAACGCGCTGTTGGCTCCCGTCGGAATGCCTCCGGATGTGGTCGTAACGTCAATTGATGCAACCGATTGGAGCGAAGGAGCTGCAGCGGCAAGATTCGTAGTTGTGTTCGCAACAGAGAACGCTTGTGGGGCATTGAAAGTCAGCACTCCGCCCGACTCTACCGCGTCACCAGCAGTACCCGTAGCAGCCACGGTCAGTGTGGTAGCGGTATTCGCTCCCGCGTACGAGAACGTGGTCGCGGCCGTATTGACTACGGTGATGTCCTGCCCGCTGGCTTGGGTCAGCGTAACGCCGGTGCCGGCCTGATTCACGGATGCGGTTATACCGGTCTTGGCAGTTTGTGCGTTGATCTGGGTGACCAAGCCCGACAGGTCGGATGCGCTGGCGAGCGTGGCGGAAACGGTCGCAGTCTGCGTACCGCCAGTGGTGCTCTTCGATCCCAGCGTAAAGGAATAATTTCCAGCAGCAAAACCGGACAACGTCGCGGTGTTGGTTGCTTTTGCAGTGACGTTGGTATTGCCGGCGGCAGCATTGATCGCCGCAGCAATTGCATCAGTGGTTTCCCCTGCGCTGATGGTAATCGCGCCGCTGGAAGCTCCGTTGCCCAAGACTGTAATCGAGCCTGCAGTGATGCCGTTTCCGGTGGCTGGCAAAACACCGGTAGCAGCGCCCGCCAAAGCGGTCGAAGTAACAGTTGTGGCGACCGAAGAGGCATAGTTGCCAATCGCTGAGGCTGATGCAGTACCAACCGATGCGAGAATCGTCTGACCAGCATTGGAACCAACCTGGAACTGGACGTTGTTCAATGTGCCATCCAGCAGATTCAACCCGTTGTATTGGGTGTTCGCTGCAATTTGGCTGATATCCTGTTGCAACTGTGTAATGCTTGCCTGTATGGAAGCGCGGTCACCGGCAGAATTGGTGCCGTTGGCAGCTTGCACCGACAGGTTGCGCATGGTCTGCAGGTCATTGGTCACTTGGGCCAATGCGCCTTCCGCAGTTTGTGCCAGTGAAATCCCGTCATTGGCATTTTGCGCAGCTTGAGTCATGCCGCCAATCTGCGAAGTCATGCGCGCGGCGATCGCCATGCCTGCCGCATCGTCCTTGGCGCTATTGATGCGCAGGCCGGAAGACAGGCGCTGAATCGACGTGGCCAAGGCATTTTGCGAGTTGGCGACGTTGTTCTGCGCGTAGAGCGAGGCGATATTGGTATTGATGAATAGGGACATTTTAATTCTCCTTGTACTGGCATTGTGATCCGGCTTGTTGCCGTTTACCTTGGTTGGCGATGCACATCAACCGCGGTATGAACCAGTTATCGGAGAGTTACGGGAAAACTTTAGGGCTGTGCCGGATTGCCTGATGGATAAGCACTTCATTCAGCGGCCACCACGCGATTCTTGCCGGTCTGTTTGGCCTTGTACATGGCCTTGTCGGCACGGCCGATGAGGTCTTCGCTGTCTTCGTTCTCGCGCCGCAGGGCAACGCCGGCGCTGAACGTGACCAGAATCCGCTCGTTATTGTGCAGGAAGAACTTCTTGGTCAGGTCGCGCTGCAGACGCTGCATGGCCTCGATTCCTGCCGCCAGATCGGTGTCGGGCAGGACGATGAGAAATTCCTCGCCACCGTACCGTCCTACACTATCGGCAGGGCGCAGCGTTTCTTTAATGACCTGGGTCAAATGTTTCAAGGCGCGGTCGCCGGCCTGGTGTCCGAGCGCGTCGTTCAGTTGTTTGAAGTTGTCGATGTCGAGCAGGGCGACGCTGACGGCCGACTGGCCGCGTTCGGCGCGCTTGATTTCGCGTTCTATCGTTTCGTCCAGGCCGCGACGGTTGAGTGCGCCGGTAAGTTGGTCTTCGCGCACCAGTTCGCTGACTTGTTCCAGTTCGTGCTCCAGTTCCTTGATGCGGGCTTCGGCCTCGTCGGCCTGCTTCTTGTGGGCGAGCAGTTCTTCGTGCGAGCGCATGGTGCTGGTCTGGATGATGCGCGTGTCATGCATCACGTCTTTCAGGATGTGGCTGAGTTCGGTCAGGTTATCGGCCTGGCCGATCTTCTGGCTGTAGCCTTCTATCTTGTTGTGATATTCACCCGTGCTCGCTGTCAGGTCACCCAAGCGGTCGATGAAGGTGGTCATCAGGCTCTTCAAGGTGGCCTTGGCATCGGTCAGGCTTTGCTTGAGGGTGCTTTGCTTGATGATGACATCGCGCAAATTGCGCTCGGCATCGGCGATGGAACGCTTGTCCATCGGCTCGTTGATGATCAGCTGTAGTGCAGTGATCTGCCCGCGCAGCCATTTGTCGTCTTCCACCATTTCGCTGACATTTTCCACGAGCAGGCGCAGCAGGCGCAGCAGGCCTTCCTGTATCTTGACCTTGTCGCCTCCGCGCAACTCCAGTTTGAGCCAGAACTGGCGCAGTTGTTTGGCCAGGTCGTTCAGGCGGCTCTTGTTGTCGGTGGCGCGGATTTGCGTCACGAGTGCCTGAATTTCGCTACCCAGCTCGGGTTGGGTGGCGAGCGTGTTTTCCATGGTTTGCGCCAGCAGCTCGCGCAATTGGTTGAGCAGTTCGTTGTTATCGCCCTGCATGGGGGCGGCGGAAGTTGCGGCTGACTGGGGCGTGGCGACGACGGGGGCTGCGTCCTGCATGACGGAAGGAACCAGTTCGCTGGCGCTGGGGCCGGTCGGAGCGGTAGACCAGGAGCGCAGCAGGCTCTGCAGCTTGCCGAACAATACTTCCGGATCCCTGGAGAATTTTGTCAGTACGGTGTCCACGCCGTCCTTCTTGCGGGAGATGGTGATGCCCTTGTGCGGTGTTTCCAGCTGGCGCAGCAAGTCGCGGATCAGCTCCGACCAGGCGGGGACGAGCCTGCCCTTGCTGGTGGTCGCACCAATGTCGGTAGAGGGCGCTTGCGCGGCTTCGCCGCTGATCTCCCGGTACATTTGCGAGTAATTTTCAGGCGTCGGCGCAAGTTTGCGCGAGGCTAGCGCGGTCAGCGTCTCGCGGGCGATCTCCGAAGGATTCTTAGGCTTGCTCATGGGCAGATATACGGTGTGAGTTCATGCTGGGCATTATCCGGTTGCGTGGCGGCCGCGAAGCGGCGAATAGCGGTTGTTTATCGCTCCAATTTGGGCGGGTCATTCGATCAGGTGGTTGCTGATCGCGTAATGGATCGCCTCGGCGTTGTTCTTGAGCTTCATCTTTTCCAGAAGGCGCGAGCGGTATACGCTGACCGTCTTGGGGCTGAGCGACATGATGTCTGCCATCTCGCTCAGCTTCTTGCCCGAGGCCATCAGGCATAGCGTCTGGTATTCCCGGTTGGACAGGGTCTGGTGCAGCAATTCCTGGTAGCCTTGCGACAATCCGTTCGCTAGTTGCTCGGCCAGTTCCGTGCTGATGTACTTCTTGCCGCTGGCGACCTGGCGGATGGCGGTGACCAGTTGCATCGGGGCGCTTTGCTTGTTCAGGTAGCCGGCCGCTCCCGCCTTCATCGAGCGCAGCGCGTATTGCTCTTCCGGATGCATGCTGAGCATCAGCACCGGCAGTTGGGGTTTGCTGGCCTTGAGTTGCTTGAGGACCTCCACGCCATGCTTGTCCGGCATGCTGATGTCGAGCAAGACCACGTCGTAAGCCGTTTCTTCCGCCATGCGGATGGCCTGCATGCCGTTCTCGGCCTCGCCGATCACGCGCATGTCGTCGGTGTCGTCCAGCAGCTGCTTGAGACCTTTGCGGATGAGTGCATGATCATCTGCTATCAGCACTTTTATCATACGGTATCGTTTTTCATATGGATGTTCTGCGGAGAAAACGTGTCTTTCGGCGCTGCATGCCCTGCTTCGCGCGGGATGTACACGCCGATCTGCGTTCCCTGGCCTGGCGCGCTTTCGATGCTCACCCGGCCGCCCAAATATTCTACTCTTTCGCGGATGCCGCGTAAGCCGAATGAGCGGGGCTTGGCCCGCTCGGCCTCGGTGAAGCCGCGCCCGTTATCCAGCACCTTCAGCTCGATAATGCCGTCGCGATCGTGCATGAGAACCACGACCTGGCTGGCTTGGGCATGCTTGGTGATATTGGCCAGTGCCTCCTGAAAGATGCGGAACAGGGCGATCGAAATGTCGGGTGAAAGGTCTTCGATCGCAGGGGGGTGCTCGAAGAGGCAGGAGATGCCTGTGCGCTGCTCGAATTCGCCCGCTTCCATCTCGATCGCGGCGACGATGCCGAAGGTGTCCAGTATGCCGGGTCGCAAGCTGCGCGAGATATTGCCTGCCGCCGCGATGCATCTGTCCACGAGGACTTCAATGTTCTTTGCCTTTTCGGCAAGCGCAGGTTTGTCGGCCAGGCGGCCGCCCAGCCAGGCGATATCCAGCTTGATAGCGGTGAGCGTGCTGCCCATGTCGTCGTGCACCTCGCGGGCGATGGCGATGCGCTCTTGTTCGCGCACATCCTGGATGTGCGAAGACAATTCGCGCAGCTGGGACTTGGAGCGCAGGATTTCCAGTTCGGCCAGTTTGCTGTGGGTGATGTTGAAGATGATGCCTTCCCAAAGCGTGCCGTTTTCCGTCCTGCGCGGACTGCCGCGCAGGTTGATCCATTTTACCTCGTTGTCCGGCACGGTGAGGATGCGGCCTTCCCAGTTCCAGAACGACAGGTTTTCTGCCGAGGCGTGCATGCTTTGGTAGTAGGACTTGAAATCGTCGGGATGCAGCAAAGCCTCGAACAGCGAAGAGGCCTGTGTCAAATATTGCGGGCTGAGCCCCAGCAACGCTTGGCATCCTTCGCTGACGTACGGAAAGCTGATACTGCCGTCTTCATGCAGCAGCATCTGGTACGCCATGCCCGGCAGGTCGGCAATGAAGGCGTGCAGGCGCGTCTGGTTCTCCTGCAATGCCAGCTGCGCATCGCGGTGTTCCTGGCGGACGCGCGCCGCACGCAGGTTGTGTTCTATGGAAGAAGCAAGGCGATTCAGGCTGCCCTTGAAGATGTAATCGTCTGCCCCGCGGCGCATGGTGTAAATGATGGTCTCTTCGCGCAAGTCATGGGAGAGGAACAGGAAGGGCAGGTCGACGCCGCTGTTCTGCAACAATTCGAGCGCGGGCAGCCCGCCGAAACCGGGAGGGTCATAGCTGCATAGCACCACATCGAACTGCTCGCCGGACAAGGCCGCTTTCATGTCGTCCGCGCTGTCCACGCGCTGGCAGTCGAGCAGATAGCCGGCACATGACAATTTGTTCATGGTGTGCTCCGCATCGGCGTGCGAAGATTCGACCAGCAATATGCGGAGTTTCTTGGATGTCATTCTGTTATCCCGTGCAGGTGCTCCGATTATAAGCGGCGTCCACGCTGCACACTAGGCTGGATATTACGATAGAATGCCGCTGGTTAACGAACTCGCCCCATCATGTCTTCCGTCCGATCCGTTGTTACTCCAGAGAAGCTGCTGCGCCCGGAAGTGCTGGCGTTGCATGCCTATCACGTTCCTCCCGCCAGCGGCATGATCAAGCTCGACGCGATGGAAAATCCCTATTTGTTGCCCCAGACGCTGCGTGAAGATATCGCGCGGCTGGTGGCGGATGCCGAGATCAACCGATATCCGGATGCCGCTGCGCGCGAGCTGAAGACTGCGATCGGCAAAGTGACGAACCTGCCGCCGGGCATGGATATCCTGCTTGGCAACGGTTCCGACGAGATCATTCAATTGCTGGCGCTGGCCGTCACCAGGCCCGGTGCGGTACTGTTGAGCGTCGAGCCGTCTTTTGTCATGTACAGGATGATCGCCACCTTCACCGGAATGAGGTACGTCGGCGTGCCGCTGACTGACGATTTTTCGCTGGACCTGGATGCAACGCTGGACACCATCAAGCGGGAACAGCCGGCCCTGGTGTTCCTGGCCTATCCCAACAATCCTACCGGCAACCTGTTCGACGCGGATACAGTCCTGAAGATCATTCAGGCCGCACCCGGTCTGGTGGTGGTGGACGAGGCTTATTACGCTTTTGCCAGCGACAGCTTTATTCCGCACCTTGCACATTACGACAATCTGCTGGTCATGCGCACCTTTTCCAAGCTTGGCATGGCGGGTCTGCGTTTGGGCTTTTTGGCGGGCCGTGCAACCTGGTTGAGCCAGTTGGAAAAGCTGCGCTTACCGTATAATGTCGGTGTTCTGCCGCAACTGGTTGCGACAAGGCTGCTCGCACATCACGATGTGTTGCTGACGCAGGCGGAGGACATCAAGCTGGAACGAACCAGGTTGCTGGCCACCCTGGATGCCATCAGCGGGGTGCGGGCTTATCCCAGCGCAGCCAATTTCATCCTGTTCCGTGTGGAAAAAGCCACGCAGATATTTGAAGGGCTGAAGCAACGCGGCGTGCTGATCAAGAACCTGAATGGCGGACATCCGGCCTTGATCGATTGTTTGAGAGTGACGATCGGAACGCCGGCCGAAAACGAACGGTTTGTTTCGGCATTAAAGGATTGCCTGCACTCGATATGAGTGAGTTTCGGTGGAGGCTTCCGTACCCGAAGGGGGAACCTTCAGGTTATGCCGGAAGCAAGGCCGGAAATTTATTGCAGTATTGCTGGATGTCATTAACCAACTCGCACAAGGCGAATCATGCGTAGCGCAAAAGTCAGTCGCAACACCCTGGAGACCAAGATCAGCGTCGAACTGAATCTTGACGGTAGCGGCAAGGTGAAGCTGGATACCGGATTGCCTTTCCTCGAACACATGCTGGACCAGATCGCCCGTCACGGTCTCATCGACCTGGAAATCAACGCGAAGGGCGATCTCCACATAGACGCGCACCACACCGTGGAAGACATCGGCATCACGCTGGGCCAGGCATTCAATCAGGCGGTGGGCGACAAGAAAGGCCTGCGCCGTTATGCACATGCCTATGTGCCGCTCGACGAGGCATTGTCGCGTGTGGTGCTGGATATTTCCGGCCGCCCCGGGCTTGTTTTCAATGTCGAATTCGTGCGTTCAACTGTTGGCGAATTCGACGTCGATCTGATCCGTGAATTTTTCCAGGGTTTCGTCAATCACGCCTTGGTCACGCTGCATATCGACAATCTTGCGGGCGGGAACGCCCACCATCAAGCCGAGACTGTCTTCAAGGCATTCGGACGCGCGCTGCGCATCGCGGCGGAGCTGGATCCGCGCATGGCCGGCGTCATGCCTTCCACCAAGGGAACCCTGTAAGCACACCATGGTTGATATCGCAGTCGTCGATTACGGTATGGGCAACCTGCGCTCGGTGCAGCAGGCTGTGCGCAAAGTTGCGCCAAATGCTGACATCGCCGTGACCGGCGAGGCCGCTGTGATTGCCTCTGCCGGACGGGTCATCTTCCCGGGGCAGGGCGCCGCACCGGACTGTATGCGCGAAATTCGTTCTCGTGGCCTCGATCGCGTGATTTCGGATGTGATCAGGGAAGGAAAGCCGTTTCTCGGCATTTGCATGGGCCTCCAGGTGCTTTTCGAGCACAGCGAAGAGGGTGATACACCTTGTCTCGGGGTGTTCTCCGGGCAGGTCAGGCGATTTGCCTCGGGTCTGTCCGATGCGCAAGGCAACAAGCTGAAAGTGCCACACATGGGCTGGAACCAGGTGCATCGAGGGGTTAATCCTCAACTCCCGCAGGGAGTTGAGACGGTAGCCCTTCCCCCCACCGGGGGGAAGTTGGAAGGAGGGACCACTCCCGAACACCCCCTCTGGTCTGGAATCGAACAAGATGCACGGTTCTATTTCGTGCACAGTTACTATGTGGAGCCGCGTGATCCGGGCCTGGTGCAAGCCACCAGCGACTATCCGCGCCCATTTGTTTGCGCCGTGGCTAAAGAAAATTTGTTTGCGGTGCAATTTCACCCGGAAAAGAGTGCTGCTGCAGGATTGAAACTGCTGCAGAATTTTATCAACTGGAATCCTGCTTAAACCTGCTAATCATGGATACTAAAACGCTGATCATCCCTGCTATCGACCTGAAAGACGGTCATTGTGTGCGCCTCAAACAGGGCGTGATGGAAGACGCAACAGTGTTTTCCGAAGATCCCGCTGCCACCGCCAGACATTGGCTGGCTCAAGGTGCGCGACGCCTGCACCTGGTGGATTTGAACGGCGCGTTTGCCGGAAAACCCAAAAATGAAGCAGCGGTGCGCAGCATCATCGACGCGGTAGGCGGCGACATTCCGGTACAACTGGGCGGCGGCATCCGCGATCTGGAAACCATAGAGCGCTATCTGGACATCGGTGTGACCTACGTCATCATCGGCACCGCTGCCGTCAAGGTGCCGGGCTTCCTGCATGAAGCGTGCGACGCGTTCCCCGGACACATCATGGTCGGCCTCGATGCCAAGGGAGGCAAGGTTGCGGTGGACGGCTGGTCGAAACTGACCGGGCACGATGTGGCCGATCTGGCGAAGCGCTTTGAAGACTATGGCGTGGAAGCCATCATCTACACCGACATCGGTCGCGACGGCATGATGACCGGCGTGAACATCGAGGCGACGGTGGAACTGGCGCGGCCTCTGCATGTGCCGGTCATCGCCAGCGGCGGCATCACCAATCTGGACGATGTGCGCGCCTTGTGTGCCGTGCGTTCGGAGGGGATCACGGGCGCGATCACGGGCCGCGCCATCTATGAAGGTACGCTGGATTTCAAGGCGGCCCAGGCCTTGGCCGATGAACTGTCGCCGAAGCTCTGATGCTCGCCAAACGCATCATTCCCTGCCTGGATGTGACCGCCGGCCGCGTGGTCAAGGGCGTCAGTTTCGTCGAGTTGCGCGATGCGGGAGATCCGGTAGAGATCGCGCGGCGCTACGATGAGCAGGGTGCGGACGAACTGACTTTCCTCGATATCACAGCGAGTTCGGACGACCGGGGCATCATCTTCCGCATCATCGAGCAGGTGGCAGAACAGGTTTTCATTCCGCTGACGGTCGGCGGCGGCGTGCGCGAAGTGCAGGATGTGCGCAATCTGCTCAATGCGGGTGCAGACAAAGTCAGTATCAATACTTCTGCCGTGGTCAATCCGCAGCTGGTGGCGGACGCTTCGGCGCGTTACGGTTCGCAATGCATCGTGGTCGCCATCGACGCCAAGCAAACTGCGCCAAACAAGTGGGAAGTATTTACCCATGGCGGCCGCAAGGCTACCGGCCTGGATGCGGTGGAATGGGCGAAGAAGATGCAAAATATGGGAGCGGGGGAGATACTGCTGACCAGCATGGACAAGGACGGGCAGAAGAGCGGCTTCGATCTGGCGCTGACCCGTGCCGTGACCGATGCGCTGGAGATCCCGGTGATCGCCAGCGGCGGCGTGGGCAATCTGCAACATCTCGCGGATGGCGTTAAGCTGGGCGGCGCGGATGCGGTGCTGGCAGCCAGTATCTTCCACTTTGGCGAATACACCGTGCAACAGGCAAAGCAGTTCATGGCACAACAAGGTATAGAGGTGCGGTTATGACACGGTGCGCGAAAGCGTCGGGTGCGGGAGTAACCGCATCGCGTCTCCTCCCGCAAACGGCTGGCTACGCCAGTAACGTGTCGGAGGCGCGGTTATGACACGGTGCGCGAAAGCGACGGGTGCGGGACAACGCAGTTGCGGTGCAGGCTCATGCGCGCAGCGCGTGATGCCGGAGCCAATAATCGCATCGCACCTCCTCCCGCAGCGTAAGGGTGGCAGCGAAGCTGCCGGGCGCCCACCGGCGTACTCCTCGCGGGTGCAAACGGCTGGCTGCGCCATAATCAGCGACTTGGTGAGCGTTGTTTGCTCACCTAGTCGAATGGCTAGTAGTTACATCAGTAACGAGTCGGAGGTGCGGTTATGACACGGTGCGCGAAAGCGATGGGTGCGGGAATAACCGCATCGCACCTCCTCCCGCAAACGGCTGGCTACGCCAGTAACGAGTCGGAGGTGCGGTTATGACCGAGTCCTGGCTGAACAAGGTGAATTGGTCGGAAGACGGTTTGGTTCCGGCCATCGCGCAGGATGCGGCCACCGGGCGTGTGCTGATGGTGGCGTGGATGGACCGGGACGCGCTCAAGCGCACGGCAGAGACCGGCGAAGCGATATACTGGTCGCGTTCGCGCAAGAAGCTGTGGCACAAGGGCGAGGAATCCGGCCACATCCAGACGGTCAAAGAGATACGCCTGGATTGCGATAGCGACGTGATTCTGTTGAAAGTGGAACAAAAGGGCGGCATCGCCTGCCATACCGGGCGCGAGAGTTGCTTCTACAGCAAACTGGAACAAGGCCGCTGGGTAGAGACGGATGCGGTTCTCAAGTCACCCGACGAGATCTATAAAAAATGAGCAACGATATCCTGCAACGACTGACCGGGACGATAGAGGCGCGCAAACAGGCTGCAGCCGATTCCTCTTATGTCGCCAAGCTGTTCAGCAAAGGCGAAGATGCCATACTGAAGAAAGTGATCGAGGAGGCGGGCGAGGTCTTGCTGGCAAGCAAAGAGTCAGACAGGCAACATTTAGTATATGAAGTTGCCGATCTATGGTTCCACTGCATGGTGTTGCTGGCACAAAAAGGGCTGAGCGCGGATGATGTGCTGAAAGAGCTGGCGCGGCGCGAAGGCGTATCTGGAATCGAAGAAAAAGCGAGCCGGACATGAGCGACAACTGCATCTTCTGCAAGATCGTGAGCGGCCAGATACCGAGCCGCAAAGTGTATGAGGATGACGAGGTATTCGCCTTCCACGACATCAATCCGGTCGCACCGGTACACTTCATGCTGGTTCCCAAGCTGCATCTCGTATCGCTGCTGGACGCCGAAGAAGTCCATGCAGCCCTGCTTGGAAGGATGTTGTTACTGGCGCCGAAACTGGCGCTGGAACAGGGTTTGACAAACGGTTTCCGCACCGTCATCAATAGCGGCAAGGGCGGTGGGCAGGAGGTGTTTCACCTGCACATCCATGTCATCGGCGGCGGCAATATTCCGCCCATGGTTAAACGAGATTAAACAAGGAGAGAGAAATGGGCTCGATGAGCATCTGGCATTGGTTGATCGTATTGTTGGTTGTTGTGCTGATATTCGGCACCAAGAAGCTGCGCAATATCGGAGAAGACCTGGGTGGCGCGGTGAAAGGTTTCAAGGATGGCATGAAAGGCGAAGAAGAAGCGCACAAGCAAGTCACGCATGACGACAAGACCATCGAAGGCGAAGCGAAAGAGAAGACCCAAACCAAGGTTTGAGTCTGAAAGCCCCTTATGTTCGATATCGGCTTTTCCGAACTGGTGGTGATCATGGTGGTGGCACTGATCGTCATCGGCCCAGAGCGCCTGCCTAAAGTGGCCCGCACCATGGGGTTGCTGTGGGGCAGGGCGCAACGCTATATCAACGGCGTGCGCGCCGATATCGAGCGCGATATGCAAATGGACGAGCTGAAGCAGCTCAAACAGAAAGTCGAACAGGAAGCGGCAGCGGCGATGCAGGCTGCAAGCCAGGCCGGCCAGGCGGTGGATGATCATTTGAAATCGCTACAGCAGGAAGCGGCATCAGTCGAACAGCCTGGGCAGCGCAGCATTCCGGCAACAGTCAGCAACACCCCGAAAGAACCGCCCGCTCCCGAACAGAGGCAGTTTCCGATTGACTAATTTCTTCCCTTCATCGTGAGCACCAGCGAAAGTCTAATCTCCCACCTGATCGAGTTGCGCACGCGGCTGCTCAATTCTGCCGTTGCCCTGTTACTGGTATTCATCTGCCTGTTCCCGTGGGCGGCGGATCTATACAGCTTGTTGGCGCGACCGCTGCTGTCCAAGCTGCCCAAAGGCGGCCAAATGATCGCGACGGACGTCACGACGCCGTTCTTCGTGCCGCTCAAGGTCGCGATGATGGCGGCTTTTCTGATCGCGCTCCCCTACATTCTCTATCAGGTATGGCGCTTTATCGCGCCCGGCCTTTACCTGAACGAGAAGCGATGGATATTGCCTTTGCTGGTTTCCAGCGTGGTGCTGTTTTTTTGCGGCATGGCCTTTGCCTATTTTGCGGTCTTCCCGGTGGTGTTCGGCTTCATTACCGCCGCCGCACCCAAAGGTGTGGCCGTCATGACCGATATCGACAAATACCTGAGCTTTGTGTTGAGCATGTTCGTGGCGTTCGGACTGGCATTTCAGGTGCCCATCGCGGTGGTGTTGCTGGTGAAGACCGGGATGGTGACTACAGCGAAATTGCGCGAGGTTCGTCCCTACGTCATCGTCGGTGCGTTTGTCGTCGGTGCGATCTTTACTCCGCCCGACGTGGTTTCCCAGTTCATGCTGGCGATGCCGCTGTGGCTGCTTTATGAAGCGGGCATCCTGGTGGCCGGCTGGACAGGGGGGAAACCGGCTTGATCCCCGCCCTTCCGGTTTATTCCTGAGCCTTGGGCTTCGGTCGTTTGCCGACCTTGACCTGAACTTCCACTTCAGCCTGGTTGCGCAGCAACTTGAGCGAGGTGACCTTTCCCGGCGGCAACGAAGAGATGGTTTCCAGCATGATGGTGGAATCCGTCAGCGGTTTGTCCGCGATGCTGAGCAGGATGTCGCCCGGTTTGACGCCGGACTTGTCCGCGGGGCTGCCGCGCACCACTTCGGCGATCAGCACGCCCTGCACGTCGCCGAGCTTGAACGATTCCAGCAATTCGGGTGTGAGATCCTGCACCGCAACGCCGATCCATCCGCGCGTGACAGCGCCGTTCTGGATGATCTGTTCCATGATCTTCTTGGCCGTGCTCACCGGGATGGCAAAGCCGATACCGAGCGAGCCGCCGTTGGGTGAATAGATCGCACTATTGATGCCGACCAGATTGCCTTCCACGTCCACCAGCGCACCGCCCGAATTGCCGGGATTGATGGCCGCATCGGTCTGGATGAAGTTCTCGAAAGTGCTAAGCCCGAGGTGGTTGCGTTTCAGCGCGCTGACGATACCCATGGTCACGGTCTGTCCCACGCCAAACGGATTGCCGACGGCGAGAACGATGTCTCCGACATGCGCCTGATCGGACTGGGCGAAAGTGATCGCGGGCAGGTTGTTGCCGATATCGACCTTGATGACCGCGAGGTCGGTGTCCGGATCGGATCCGACGATGTGGCCCTTGGCGGTGCGGCCGTCCGAGAGGGCGACTTCGATCTGGTCGGCGCTTTCGATGACATGGTGGTTGGTCAGGATGTAGCCATCGTGGCTGACGATGACGCCCGAACCCAGGCTGGAAGTCTGTTGCGGAACGTTATCCTCGAACTGGTCGCCGAAGAAGAAACGGAAACGCGGATCGTCCATGAATGGATGGGTCTGCGGCTTCACCTCGCTGCTGGTGAAGACGTTGACCACGGCCGGCATCACTTTTTGGGCCGCCTTGCTGAAGCCCACGGATGGCAGGTCGCCGCCGTCCTTGACGTTGTTCTCATATAAGGTCACTACTCCGCTGCGGGCTGCATTGGGAAGCAGCGACGGCCTGAGCGTGTGGATCACGAACAGCATTGCTAGGCCGACGGTGGTGGCTTGGGCGAACAGGAGCCAGAATTTGCGCATGATATGATTTGAGCCGCTAAATTTATTGGGACGAACCCGATGCGATTGAACGAATTGCGCGATTATATCGGAAGCGAGCTTGCAGTCAGCCGTTTTCGTGACTATTGCCCGAACGGTTTGCAGGTCGAGGGGCGAGCCGAAGTGAGGCGCATCGCAACCGGCGTCACTGCCTCGCAAGCGGTGCTGGAAGCGGCGACGGCGTGGGGGGCGGATGCCATTCTCGTCCATCACGGCTATTTCTGGCGCAGCGAAGACGCCGCCATCGCCGGCATCAAGAAACGCCGCATCGCGCACTTGCTGGCGCACGACGTCAGTCTGCTGGCGTACCATCTACCGCTGGACGCCCATCCTGATCTCGGCAACAACGCCCGGCTTGGCGCATTGCTCGGCTTCGTTGAACAGGGCCGCTTCGGTGAACAGGACATCGCCGCGCACGGCGTTCTGGCGCGCCCGCAGACCCTGCAGCAGCTTACCCAGCATATCCAGCATACTTTGCAGCGTGCGCCGCAAGTCATCGCTCATGCAAATCCCAATATCGCGCGCATTGCGTGGTGTAGCGGGGGAGGTCAGGGTTACTTCGACCAAGCCGTGGCGCTGGGGGTGGATGCGTTTCTCACGGGCGAGATTTCAGAACAGAACGTGCATGTCGCACAAGAGACGGGTGTCGCCTTCATTGCCGCCGGACACCATGCCACCGAGCGTTACGGCATACAGGCGCTGGGTGAACACCTGGCTGCGCAATTCAGCCTGGAATGCCGTTTCTTCGACCAGGATAATCCGGTTTAGTCAATGTCTGCGGCAGACAGGCCGGTTCCTGCAAAAGTGCCGGTATGCCGTATCTTCACTTTTTATTCCGCATCTCGATGTTTCCGGTGGCCAGATATATTTCGCGCAGGAAACACAACAAACCGGCAATCAGCGCCAGCATCGCCGAAATGAAAAACAGCGCAACTGCGCGCGCAGGATCCATGCCTATTTCGGAGCCTACAAAAAGAGCGGCGATCACGATACAGATGAAGAGCGCCGACAGAGTGCAGAGGCTCACAGCCCAATGCACCCAGCGCACCCTGCGCCGGAGCATCTCCATTTCTTCCAGCTGGGCGGGCATCTTTGGATTGCTTGAATTGCTCAATGTTCTGGAACGATCCACGATGCGGGCGATGCGGGTGGTGATCACATTGAGAATCGCGCCGATGCCGGTCAACAGAAAGACGGGTGCAACCGCCTGCTGAATGGCGTGGGTGACGGTCGTGATTTCAGCTGCGCTCGGCATGGCAATCCCTCAGATTGAAGTCATTCTGTCGCTCAGTTCCTCGCATGCGAAAGCGAGAAATCTTCCACACCCTGCAAGGTGCTCAGTCCGCTGGCCAGCTCGTTCATCGCAACACCGCTGTTCTTGCTGAGGGCGATGGCGACGAAATGCCATTCAAGTTTTTCGTTGCTGCAGCGGATGGCAAATGATCCCGAAGCGACTTCGTAACCGTTGGAGTAAACGACCTCGCGCAAGGTATTTTCCTGGGGTACAAAGTTCTTCTGGAAATCAAGGGTGACCGCGATGGCGGGGCGGGAGGGCAGCCAGCTCTCCAGCTTGGATATCCACATCATGCAAAATGCGGAAAGAGCGGTGAGCATGATCGCCGAGGCATAGAAGCCGACGCCGACCATGATGCCGATGGCGGAACAGGTCCAGATGGAGGCCGCCGTGGTGAGGCCGCTGATGTTGAGACCGTCGCGCATGATTACTCCGGCCCCGAGGAATCCGATACCGGTGAGGATGCCCTGAATGACGCGGGTCGGGTCTCCGGCCAGATAAGAGTTCACATGCCCGCCGTACCAGAAGGAAGGATAGCCTGCAATTACCGTGACGGCAGCAGCGGCCATGCAAACCAGCCCGTAGGTGCGCATGCCTGCGGCGCGGCCATGGTAGGAGCGTTCATATCCTACGACCAAGCCCAGTATGAGCGCGCCAAACATGTTGAAAAACACAAGCATGTTGGTCGCCACTTCCGGTGCTGACCAATAAGCCGACAGATTGGCAAACGATAACGCTTCCATGTCCGTTCTCCATTTTTATTTTTCGGGAGTGTACAAGAATCGGCTCCGGATTACTGCCGTGCCGTTACGCGCTTTCCTTGACGCCGCCCTGATTTCCAGCGGCCTGCACTAGCCGGCAGATTTGCTACGCAACTGATCGAGCGAAATCGTTGCGCTGCGCGGCACTTCGTTCAGCGCATGGTTGGCGAGGTGCAACGGCTCACCATATCCCTCCAGCAGCGCATGCCAGGGCCGCATCGCGTCTTTCAGCAGTTGGTCTTGCTGCTTCGAGAATCGCAGCAGGAAATCCTTGCGGCGCGGATACCAGGGTGACCATTGCCACGCGAGAAAACTGTCGCTGTGCTTGAATCCGGCGGTGCCCAAATGCGCGCGCAGGGCTTCCACGGCCGGCAGATTTTTTTGCGCAGGTTCGGGAGCCGTGTTCCACATCAAGCCGTAATAGATGCGATAGCTTTCGCCCAGCAGTTGCTGTTCCATGAACGGGCGCAGGAAAGTGCGCTGGTTGAATAGCGGTTCAAGCCGCAGGCCGACAAGACAATCCTCGCTATTGCGATCCTCGGTAAGCTCGCTGCTCCACGGCAAGGCATTTTGTGCGATCAGTGCATCGAGTCGTTCGCGCAATGTTTCCCAGAAACGATTGTTGTGCCGCAAACGGATTCCATCCAGGTGTTCGGCGGCAATCAATGCGAGCGGGAGATTTTCTTCCTGTGAAAAAAAATCGAGTACGGTGTGTTCTTCATTCATTTTCGAGAGCGTCTAAGAATTGAAATTTACCGCCGAAGTTTACAGTCAAAAGCGGATCATCGGATGGCGGAAATTTCATGCCGCGGAAATCGCGCCTTCACACGCTTTTTACTTTGAAAGCCGCGCCTTAACGCGCCTTTAACTTTGCAAATGTTGCAGCGTGAATATAAGCAAATTCTTCAATACCTTGTCTGTGCTGGCTTGCAGAATAGACGACTAAGAAATGTTGAGCACGATGGTTGACATTATATTTTTTTTCATCGACATTATTCATCGCGTGTGGTCGCAACAGTCGGCAATCGAGGCTGCTTGAAACCAAAACTAAATCACAAAAACAGTGACCGCATGCATTTTGATTAATCCGTTTTTTTCCGTAATTTTCCGGCCGAAATATTGCCGGAGTCTGAATATTGTTTTGTTGGGGGAGCCACATACGATGAAGTGTTTTTTACGTTCACTTACGCTGCTCGTCGGTCTGTTTTTTTATGCGAGCAGTCATGCAGCCGATGCGCTTCCGACGCTCACGACACCCGATGATGTAGGTCCGGTAATCGAGCAGCCTATCGAGTTTCCGCATTTTCGCCATGCGGGCGATGCCAAGGATGGCGGTATGCAGATCAACTGCATGTACTGCCACACCTATGCGCGTCGCAGCATGGTGGCCGGCATTCCGCCGATACAGAAATGTATCGGCTGCCATCAGAGCATCGAATCGGTGCGTGACAAGCCGCGCATCCAGAAGCTGTTCGAGTACTGGGATGCCAAGAAAGCGATTCCCTGGAAGAAGGTGCACGATCTTCCCGACTTCGTGCGGTTCAACCACGAGCGTCATATCCAGCGCTTCTATTTCCAGCAGGATCGTCCCTATCAGGAGGTATGCGGTTACTGCCACGGCAATGTGAAGGCCATGACGGTGGCGCAACGCCAGAAGCCGATCACCATGGGCTGGTGTGCAAGTTGCCATCAAAAGGATCATCTGGTCAGTGCCAATTCGAGCAAGACCGGGCATGGTCCCAACGATTGCTTCACATGCCACAAGTAAGCGACATGACGTTTGCTACGAGCAAGATATCAGGGGATTTAACGATGACAGAAAACGATTTTAATCGGCGTGACTTTTTGAAGGTGCTGGGTTGGGGCGGTGCGGCCGTCGCCTTGAGCGGATGCGGCAATACCTCGATCCAGGATGGACAGGAGACGGTCACTTCCTATGTGACTTTGCCCTCATTCGTCGTTCCCAGCATCTCGAACTATTTTAATTCGACCTGTGCGCAATGCGACGCGGGTTGCAACATCATGGGTCGTGTGCGCGAAGGCCGCGTGCTCAAGGCGGAAGGCAACCCGAATTCGCCGATCAACCGCGGCAGGATGTGCGGCCTCGGACAGTCGGGCGTGCAGGCGCACTACAACCCGGACCGTGTGCGCGAGCCCTTGCTGCGCACCGGCGACAAAGGCGAGACCCTCACCTGGGACAAGGCGCTCGGACTCATCAGCGAGAAGCTGAACGGTACCAAGGGCGCGGAGATCGCGTTCGTGACCGGCGGCATGAGCGGCCATGTGCAGGCGCTGCTGGGAAATTACATGGACGCGCTGGGCAGCAAGAACCATTTCTCCTACGAGGCGATCTCTCCTGCGGTGCTGCGCGCCGCCAACAAGAAAGCCTACGGCATGTCGATGCCGCGCTACCGCATCGACAAGGCGAAGGTCGTGGTGTCGTTCGGTGCCGACTTCCTCGGTGCGTGGATTTCTCCGGTGCACTTCTCCCAGCAGTACGCGCAGTTCCGCAAGGGCACTCGGCCGGAGGGCCGTGGCGTACTGGTGCAGATCGAGCCGAAGATGACGCTGACCGGAGCGAATGCCGATCGCTGGATCGCGGTTCGTCCGGGTACGGAGGGCGTGCTGGCGCTGGGCATCATCAATGTCCTGGGCAAGGCCGGTATTTCCATCCCGGCAGATATCGCCGCGGTCAGCAAAGAATATACGGCAGAGCGCACGAGCAAGGAGACCGATGTCTCTGCCGAGCAGATCGAGAAATTGGCGGCGCTGCTGAAGGAACGCACACCGAGCCTGGTGCTGGCGGGCAGTGCGGCAGAAGGTTACGCGCACGGTTCACAGAATGCGGCGGCTATCGCGCTGCTCAACCGGGTGCTGGGCAACGTCGGCAAAACCGTTGAGGCGTCTGCGAGCGTGCCGTTCCCCCAGATCGCGCCGACCGTGGGCAACCGCTCATCGCTGAACGCACTCAACGACGGACTGGCCGCGGGCAAGTACAAGGTGGTGTTCAGTTACGGTGTCAACCCGGTGTTCAGTGCGCCGGCTTCGATGAAGTTCAAGGACAACTTCGCCAAGGCCGACTTCAAGGTGGCGTTCGCGCACTACATGGACGAAACCGCGCTGGCGGCCGACCTGATCCTGCCGCTGGATTCCGCGATGGAGGACTGGGCGACCGTGGTGCCGGAATACATGGCTGCACCTGAAGGGGCCGGCTCGAATGCGTATGCGCAGATGAGTTTCCGTCAGCCCATGATGGAGAAAGTGTTCCCGGATACGCGCGGCGTGGGCGACATCCTGCTGGCCTTGCTCAAGCAGCGCAAGGCAGATGAATACAAGCCTTTCGACGACTTCTACTCCTATTTGCGCAACGCCGTACTGAAAAACAAGGTCGCGCTTGGCGGCAAGGCCGGAGATGACGACGAAGTGTTCTGGAACGAAACGCTGAGCAAGGGCATCGTTCCGTTTAAAGGCATCGCCGGCTCGGTATCGGCCAAGGCGTCTGCAGCGGGCCTGAAATTGCCGGCCGCAGCCGATGCCGATCCGTCCTATCCGCTGCGCCTGATCCCGGCCGTGTCGGCCAGCATGCGCGATGGACGCAATGCCAACGAGCCGTGGCTGCAGGAGTCGCCCGATCCGCTGACCACGAGCGTGTGGGATTCCTGGGTCGAGATCAATCCCAAGACGGCAGCCAAGCTGGGGATCGTTGAAGGCGATATCGTCGAGATCGCTTCCAGAAGCGGTTCCATCAAAACGCAGGCTTACCTGTTCCCGGGCATTCACCCCGACGCGGTTTCCGTGCCGGTGGGTTACGGCCACGATGCGATGGGGCGCTATGCCAGGGGGGTCGGCGCCAACGTGTTCGGTATGCTCGATGCGGTGTACGACAAGGAGACCGGAGAACTGGCGCTCAACGAAACCAGCGTGAAGATCAGCAAGACCGGTCAGCGCGTCATCATCGTCAAGGAAGAGGGCCCGGCAGGCGGCAGTCAGGCGGGCAAACAGAAGATTGCAGTCCAGGTATCGGCCGACAAGGTCGATCTTTCGAAGGAGGTCTAAAGCATGTCAGTTTCCAATCTGTTAGAAAACTGGTCGGAGTTCCGCCATACCCATCCGGTCGATGACAAAGGATACCCCGACTGGGAGGCCTATCCATCCGACATCAAATGGGCAATGGCTATTGATCTCGATGCCTGCACCGGTTGCAACGCCTGCAGCGTGGCCTGCTACGCCGAGAACAACCTGCCTGTCGTGGGCAAGGAGAAATATTCGCACGGCCAGGCCATGCACTGGATGCGCATTGAGCGTTATTGGGACGAGAACGACAGCGGCTTCCAGGCAGACCAGGGCGCACGCTTCCTGCCGATGATGTGCCAGCAATGCGAGGCGGCGCCGTGCGAAACGGTGTGCCCGGTCGGCGCGACCAACCACACCGAGGACGGCCTGAATTCGCAGATCTACAACCGCTGCATCGGATCGCGTTACT
Organism: Sideroxydans sp.; assembly: GCA_027310665.1. GTDB lineage: Bacteria > Pseudomonadota > Gammaproteobacteria > Burkholderiales > Gallionellaceae > Sideroxyarcus. Next base: position 67,482 of record DAIDAJ010000021.1, read on the forward strand.
GTTCGGCGAACTGCCCGTACAAGGTGCGTTATTTCAACTGGTACAACTATCCGGAACAGGAAAATGCCTGGCCAGCGCCGCTGAACCAGCAGCTCAACCCGGATCTGACCGTGCGTACCAAGGGCGTGATGGAAAAATGCACGTTCTGCAAACAGCGCACTTATACCGCACGCAACAACGCGAAGACCGAGGGCCGTCCGGTGCAGGACAGTGACGTGCAGACCGCATGCCAGGAAGCATGCCCGACCGGCGCGATCACGTTCGGCAATCTTCACAATCCGGAATCACAGGTCGCCAAACAGTGGCAGAGCCAGCAGGTCGACTTGATCAAAGACGTGCAGGAGAAGGACGAGAAGGAAGGCAACCGTTTGCGCGGCTACCGCATTCTGGAAGAACTTCGTCCGTATCCTTCGGTGATGTATCTGGAGCGGGTGCGCGAAAGCGCCGTATAAGGCACAAGGGGGAAATAAGAAAATGGGAAAAGATATCCGCGAAGACATCGCCTGGGCACAGATCAACAAGGATGTGCTCAAGAGCCTGGAGTCGCCTCGCAAGCTTTACTGGGTCATCATCGTCATCGCATTGCTCGTGTTCAGCGTGGGCATAGGCTGCGAGGTGTATCAGTACAACACGGGTATGGGTGTGGCCAACATGGACAATCCGCACGTGTGGGGTCTGTACATCGCCTCCTTCATCTTCTGGATCGGCATGAGCCACTCCGGAACGTTGTTGTCGGCGATCCTGCACCTGATGCATGCCGACTGGCGCAAACCGATCTACCGTTTCGCCGAAGCGATGACCACGTTCTCGCTGTTGACGGCTGGTCTGTTCGTGGCGGTGCATCTGGGGCGTCTGTGGCAGGTCTACTACGCGCTGCCCTACCCGAGTGAACGCTGGGTCTGGCCCAACTTCCAGTCCCCGTTGCTGTGGGATGCGATGGCGATCTTCACGTACCTGAGCTCGTCCATCCTGTTCCTGTATATCGGCTCGATCCCGGATCTGGCGATTTGCCGGGACAACATCCATCAGGGCTGGCGCAAGAAGCTGTACACGCTGCTCGCGCTGGGATGGGAAGGGACCGACCGCCAGTGGCGCAATTTCCGCGTGACCTACCTGACCATCGCGTGCTTCCTGATTCCGCTCGCGGTGTCGGTGCACTCCATCGTGGCGTCCGACTTCGCCATGTCGCAGCAGCCGGGCTGGCACGTCACTTCGTTCCCGCCTTATTTCGTGGCAGGCGCCCTGTATTCCGGCTGCGCGGCGATCATCACGCTGTTCATCATCCTGCGCTACGTGTTCAGGGTCGAGGAATACATGACGCTGCCGATCCTGAAGAAGACGGTGCGCCTGACCTTCGCGATTGCCATGGTGTGGACTTACCTGAACTGTATCGAGTTCGCGTCGGTGTGGTACAGCCATGACCAGGTGGCGAAGGACGTGCTGATCCAGAAGGCGACCGGCCCCTATGCACCGTTCTGGTGGGCGATGATCTTCTGCGGTTCCGTGGTTCCGTTTGCCATGATGGTCAAGAAATGGCAGACCAACATCCCGGTGATGTTCGCGGTGTCGCTGCTGCTGAACCTGGGCATGTGGCTGGAGCGCTGGATGATTGTGGCGCCGACTTTCGCGCACGGGTATTACCCGTGGACATGGGATCACGACCAGTGGCCGAGCCTGATCCAGTGGGGCATCGTGTTTGGCAGCTTCGGCTGGTTCACCCTGCTGTTCATGGTGTTCTGCAAGATCGTGCCATCCGTCTCCATGTATGAAGTCAAGGAGATGGTCTATCACCGCAGTCTTGCGAAAAAGAAGGAAGAACAGGCCGTGAAGGAAGAACTCGCTGTGAAGGGAGCCAACTAAATGAGCAAACGTTATTTGCTGGCCCTGTACAACAATTTCGACGAAGCCGAAGCGGTTGTCAGTGAACTGCGCAATTCCGAAATCAAGGGCTTCAACGCGGCCGATGATCTGATCGTCAAGTCACCGATCGAGCATCCGGAAGTCGAGGAGTTTCTCGGCGAGAAGTCGGTGAAAGTGCAGTGGTTTACTTTGGGTGGTGCCCTGACCGGGGGATTGCTGGCGTTCTCGCTGATTGCAGGATCTCAGGCCGGTTTCTATTCCCAGATGAAGGGCGGTAAACCGATCGTGCCGATCCCCCCGGATCTGGTATTGACCTATGAGATGTTCATTCTGGGCGGTGTATATATCACGGTGCTGGGTTTCCTGATCTGCGCCGGCTTGCCGGCAAGGCGTTCGCCGCTTTACAGCGCCAAAGTGTCGGAAGACCAGATCGGTATCCTGGTGAAGGCTGACGATGGTTCTGTGGCGAAACTCAAGGATATTTTCACCAAGCACAAGGCATTGGAAATTCAGGAAGAGGCTGGCAGATGAAAAAGATAACTTTAACAATCGCGTTGCTGGTTGCGCCTGCGGTGGCGCAAGCGTGGCCCTGGTCCAAGGATATGTCGGAACAGATCAGCATCAAGCCGCAGGAAAGCGTCGATCCGGCTCATCCGGGCATGGCAACCTATCCGGAGCGCTCGGTACCGGTTCCCGGCACAACCAGTTTCGTGAAAGATATGGATGCCGCCGACAAGCAGAAGAACCCGGTGGTTGCCAATCAGAAATCGATCGAGTTCGGGGGCAGGTTGTTCGGTATCTATTGCACACCGTGCCACGGCTACGCCGGCAAGGGTGACGGACTGGTGGGGCAGAAGCTGGTATTGCAGCCCTACAACCTGACCGCCGATCATGCCAAGGAAGTCAGCGACGGCTACATCTGGGGAATGATGACGTTCGGAGGGGCGGTGATGCCGTCCTATGCCAACGACCTGTCCCCGACCGAGCGCTGGAATGTGGTCAACTACGTGCGCAAGGTGCTGCAACAGGGTGGAACCGTGCAGGCCAACGTTAACGGCCGGTAACCAAGGGAGAATTGAGTATGCTTTCTTACAGTAATTGGTCGGTCCTGACCGCCAGCTTTATGGTGGTCACTTACCTGGCGTTGAGTGGCGTGGCCTTGTGCTCTGTGCTTTATCTGGTTGGCGCCAAGTGGCGCTTTCAGGTGCGCGACCTGGCAGTGTCCCTGTATTCCTTGTTCCCGATGGCTTTTGCGATGCTGGTGGTATTGCTGATCGGCGGAAACCAGACTTTCCCCTGGATCGGTCACGTTTCTCACGGCGAGAATGTGCACATGCCGGGGTGGTATACCCTGCCGTTGCTGGCCGCGCGCGAAGTGATCGGCATGCTGGTGATCATGTTCGTATGGCGTACCTTCATCAAACGCCAGGAAGTCGCCGAGCGTAGCGACGAGGATCGCGCGAAGTTCCATCATGTGGCCTGCTGGGTCCCGTTCTTCACCGTGCTGTACGCGACCATGATCGCGTGGGACTTCGAGATGACGCTGAAGCCTTCCTGGCACAGTGCGATCTACGGCATGCAGAACCTGGTCAGCAACTTCGGCATGTTCCTCGCCTTCCTGTTGATCTGGATCTATGTGCTGAACACGCGTAACAAGCTGGTCAAGCGAGTGGACGAATTCATTTACAACTACCTGGCGCAAATGATGCTGGCGTTCACCTTGCTGTGGATGTATACCTTCTTCGCACAATACCTGACGATCTGGTACGGCAACCTCGGAGATGAGCGCGACCGCATAGACGAAATGCAGAATGGCGATTTCACCGTTCTGTGGTGGTCCATGATCGCGTTGAAGTTCGTGATCCCGTTCGTTTCGCTTTGCCTCCCGATCACCCGGCACAATCCGAAGCTGACGGTGGCGATCGCCGTGTGCATGATCGTAGGCACATTGTTCGAGCGTTTCGTCTGGATCGCAGGCGTAAACGGGACCGGAACGATCCCTGTTCTGTGGGGAGGGCTGGTCAGCATAGGTGTCATCATGGTAGGGTATCAACTGGTGCGCAGCACTATGGCGCGTAACCAATTGATAAAAGGATAATTTGCTACATGATGACATTGTATTCGGGGACAACTGATCCCTACAGCCACCGCTGTCGCTTCGTTTTGTTTGAAAAAGGCATGGATTTCCAGGTCATCGACGTGGATGTCTTCAACAAGCCTGAAGACCTGGCGGTGATGAACCCGTATAACACCGTGCCGGTTCTGGTCGAGCGCGACCTGATCCTGTACGAGGCGAACATCATCAACGAATACATCGACGAACGATTCCCGCATCCGCAATTGATGCCGCCCGATCCGGTCATGCGGGCTCGGGCACGCCTGTTCCTGCATCGTTTCGAGAACGAGTTGTTCTGCCATATTCCGGGACTGGAAAGTACCAACGCCAAAGTTGCGGAAAAAGCGCGAGCCGCGGTGCGCGAGAACCTGACCCAGATATCGCCCGTCTTCACCAAGCAGAAATTCATGCTGGGCGATGAGTTCTCCATGCTTGACGTGGCGGTCGCCCCGCTGCTTTGGCGTCTTGATCACTACGGCATCCAGCTCGACAAGGAAGCCGCGCCGTTGATGAAATATGCGGAGCGCCTGTTCTCGCGCCCTGCCTACATCGAGGCGATGACTCCTGCCGAAAAGGCAATGCGCAAGTGACCTCGGGTTTGGTATGAGCGAACCCTCCACCAAGCCCTACCTGATCCGGGCTATTTTTGACTGGTGTGCCGATGCCGGATACACACCGTATCTCGCGGTACAGGTAAACGAGTACACGCAAGTGCCGATGGCTTACGTCAAGGACGGCAAGATCGTCCTGAATATCGGCATGGATGCGGTGCGAAATCTGCAGCTGGGCAACGAGGACATTACCTGCGGCGGACGTTTCGGCGGCGTGGCGCACCAGCTCATCGTTCCGATGTCGGCGGTGATCGGAATCTTTGCCAAGGAGACCGGGCAGGGACTGGTGTTTCAGGGACAGGAGTCTTCGCCCATGGGCGCGGTGACGGGTACGAGCGAACCGCCCGATGGGCCATCACCACAGGGCAAACCTACGCTCAGAGTCGTAAAGTAAAAAAAGCCGCGAAAACCTTTCGCGGCTTTTTTCTCGCTACTATAGATCAGGCAGTTGCAGGCAAACTGAGCTGAGACTGCATCTTCATCAGGGCCTTTTGCTCGATCTGGCGGATACGTTCGGCCGAGACATTGAACTCGGCAGCCAGCTCATGCAGCGTTGCCGAATGCTCTTCTTCTTCGCGCAGCCAGCGCGCTTCCACGATACGACGACTACGCTCGTCCAGGCTCGCCAGAGCCTGCGCCAATCCGGAAGTATGCAAGTGCTCGCGCTCTGCCGCTTCCAGGATTTGGGATGGCTCGTGTTCCGCGTTGTCGGCAAGATAATTGATGGGCGCATAACTCTCGTCTTCGTCACCTGCAAGCGGCTCGAGCGCGATCTCATGCCCGGCAAAGCGGGCCTCCATATCCACGACATCGTGCTCGCTCACGTTGAGTTGCTTGGCGATCTCGCTGACTTGCTGGGGCTTGAGCGGCTCCAGTCCCTGTTTCATGCTGCGCAGGTTGAAAAACAGCTTGCGTTGCGCCTTTGTGGTGGCGATCTTGACCATCCGCCAGTTGCGGATAACGTACTCGTGGATCTCGGCACGTATCCAGTGCAAGGCGAAGGACACCAGACGCACACCGCGCTCAGGGTCGTAGCGTTTTACCGCCTTCATCAAGCCAATGTTGCCTTCCTGGATCAGGTCGGCCTGAGGCAGCCCGTAACCCGCATAGCCCCGCGCCACACTGACCACGACGCGCAGGTGGGAAACCACTAACTGGCGCGCCGCGTCCAGATCGTTCTGTGTCTTGAAGCGTGTGGCCAGGGACAGCTCCTCTTCATGCGACAGTACCGGAAAGCGGTTCACGGCCTGAACATATCCCTCCAAGCTGCCAACGGCAGAGGGTATCGGTAGACTCATGGTTGCATTCATGGCATTTCCTCCTAATTTGATTCATTCTAGCACTCGGGCGGTAGGAGTGCCAGATGCCAAAAAGGTTCGGCAAATGGCGGGTAAGGACGGGCGGAGCCTGTGTGTCAGGGGGTCATTCCGGCGTGGTAGAATCAGCGTCTTCCTAATTTCTAACCTTAAATACGGAAAATCGACATGTTCTCCAGCAAAAACACCATCGCAGCGACCGACCCCGAACTGTGGGCCGCGATCCAGAACGAAAACCGCCGTCAAGAGGATCACATCGAGCTGATCGCCTCGGAAAACTACACCAGCCCGGCGGTGATGGAGGCGCAGGGCAGCCAGCTGACCAACAAGTATGCCGAAGGATATCCCGGCAAGCGCTACTACGGTGGCTGCGAATATGTCGACGTGGCGGAGCAGCTGGCCATCGACCGCGCCAAGGCGCTGTTCGGCGCCGAGTACGCCAACGTGCAGCCGCATTCCGGCTCGCAGGCGAACCAGGGGGTGTACGTTTCCGTACTCAAGCCCGGCGATACCATTCTGGGCATGAGCCTGGCGCATGGCGGCCACCTGACCCATGGCGCCTCGGTGAACATCAGCGGCAAGCTGTACAACGCCATCCAGTATGGCCTGAACGACAAGGAAGAGATCGACTACGACCAGGTGCAGAAGCTGGCCAACGAGCATAAGCCGAAGATGATCGTGGCTGGCGCATCCGCCTATTCGCTGGTCATCGACTGGAAACGTTTTCGCGCCATTGCCGATAGCGTGGGCGCCTACCTGTTTGTGGACATGGCGCACTATGCCGGTCTCGTCGCCGCGGGGTACTACCCCAGCCCGGTCGGTATTGCCGATTTCGTTACCACCACCACCCATAAGACGCTGCGCGGCCCGCGCGGCGGCCTGATCCTGGCCAAGGCAGAACACGAGAAGGCGCTCAACTCCGCCATCTTCCCGCAACTGCAAGGCGGCCCGCTGATGCACGTCATCGCAGCCAAGGCGGTCGCGTTCAAGGAAGCGGCAAGCAAGGAGTTCAAGGAATACCAGAAGCAAGTCATCGACAACGCCCGAGTGATGGCGAAGGTGCTGACCGAACGCGGCGTGCGCATCGTGTCGGGCCGTACCGACAGCCATGTCTTCCTGGTCGACCTGCGTGCCAAGAAGCTGACCGGCAAGGATGCTGAAGCAGCGCTGGGCAAGGCGCACATCACCGTGAACAAGAACGCCATCCCGAACGACCCGGAAAAGCCCTTTGTCACTTCCGGCATCCGCATCGGTTCGCCGGCGATGACCACCCGCGGCTTCAAGGAACTGGAAGCCGAGAAACTGGCGCACCTGATTGCCGACGTGCTGGATGCGCCGAACGACGATGCCGTGATCGCACGCGTCGTCGGCGAGGTGAAGAAGCTGACCGCGCAGTTCCCGGTGTATGGCTAGGCTGGATACAGGAGACGGGATACAGGAATCAGGGGAAATCCGCCCGTCCTGTATCCGGTATCCTGAATCCCGTATCCTATGAAGTGTCCTTTCTGCAAACATCCCTCCACCCAAGTGGTGGATACGCGCGAAAGCGAGGAAGGCGACAGCATCCGCCGCCGCCGCCGCTGTCTGTCGTGCGACAAGCGTTTCACCACGTACGAGACGGTGGAACTGCGCATGCCGCAGGTGGTCAAGCAGAACGGCATGCGCAGTGAGTTCGACGAAGAAAAGCTGCGCACCAGCTTTACCCGGGCATTGCACAAGCGCCCGGTTCCCACTGAATTGGTCGATGCCGCGATCGACAATGTCACGCAAAAAGTATTTGCCATCGGCGAACGCGAGATCGGTTCGCGCCAGATCGGCGAGATGGTGATGAAAGAACTGTTGAAACTCGACAAGGTCGCCTACATCCGTTTCGCCTCCGTGTACAAGAGTTTTCAGGATGTCGGCGATTTTTCAGACGCGATCGATGCGGTCAAAAACACCCGACGCCGCCAGAACGACAAGAAATGAACGCTGCCGACAGTCAATGGATGGCTCAGGCGCTGCATCTTGCAGAGCGGGGGGTGTGGACGACGAGTCCGAATCCGCGCGTTGGTTGTGTGCTGGTGCGAGACGGCAAGGTGGTCGGTGAAGGCTGGCACGAGCGGGCAGGAGAGCCGCATGCCGAAGTTCATGCCTTGCGTGCGGCCGGCAGCGCGGCACGCGGTGCAACCGCTTACGTCACGCTGGAGCCCTGCAGCCACCACGGGCGTACGCCTCCCTGCGCCGACGCGCTTATCTCGGCGCGAGTGAAGCGCGTGGTGGTCGCGACACAAGACCTGAATCCTCTCGTGGCGGGGCAAGGCGTCGACCGCTTGCGTGCGGCAGGGATCGATGTCGAGTGCGGTTTGATGGAAGCCGCCGCACGAGAACTGAATATCGGTTTTTTTTCACGCATGACGCGCGGTATGCCCTGGGTGCGCAGCAAGATCGCCGCGAGCCTGGACGGCCGGACCGCGCTGGCGAACGGCACCAGCAAATGGATCACCGGCGAGGCCGCGCGGCACGACGTGCAGCACTGGCGCGCGCGTTCCTGTGCCGTGCTGACTGGTATCGGCACGGTGCTGGCGGACGATCCCCAGCTCAACGTCAGGGAGCCGGCAACAGAACGTCAGCCCTTGCGCGTGGTGGTGGACAGCGGGCTGCGGATTTCTCCCCGCGCACGGATAGTGCAGGACGGGCCTATCCTGATCTTTACCGCCAGCACGGACTCGGAAAAACAACGGTCCCTGATCGCATGCGGCGCGGAAGTGGTGACGGCGGCAGATGCGGATGGCCGGGTGGATCTGGCCGGAGTGATGCGCGATCTCGGCAAGCGCGGTATCAATGAAGTGCTGGTGGAGGCGGGACGCACTTTGAATGGCGGACTGATCAGGGCGGGGCTCGTGGATGAGCTGGTGCTGTATCTGGCACCGCAATTCCTGGGCGATGCGGCGCGCGGCATGGCGGATATCGGCGAGCTTGCGCAACTGAATCAGCATATCGTCCTGCAATGGAATGATGTGCGTCAGGTGGGCAGCGATTTGCGTATTGTTGCGAAAATATCAAGGGAGAATTGATCATGTTCAGCGGGATCGTGGCCGATGTCGGCCTAATCAAATCGGCACAGGACAGGGAGGGCGGCTTGCGGCTGACGGTGGCGACCGAAATGCTTGGCATGGACGACGTCCAGCTGGGCGACAGCATCGCGGTGAACGGCGTCTGCCTCACCGTGGTGAAGATAGCCGGCAGCGATTTCACCGTGGATGTGTCGCGCGAGACCTTGAATTGCACTACCGGGCTGGAAGTGCAGGGCGGACATGTCAACCTGGAAAAGGCGTTGCGTTTGTCGGACCGCCTGGGCGGTCATCTGGTCAGCGGGCATGTGGACGGCGTGGGGACAGTGATCGCGTTCAACGATATCGGCGAGAGCTGGAGGCTGATCGTGCGTGCGCCACAAGCTTTGGCAAAGTACATCGCAGTGAAGGGTTCCGTCACCATCAACGGTGTCAGCCTGACGGTCAACCAGGTTTCGGGCGCAGAATTCGAGGTGAACCTCATCCCGCATACGCTGGATGTGACGACGTTGAACGAGCTGAAGGTCGGGGCGAAAGTCAATCTGGAGATCGACCTGATCGCGCGCTACGTCGAGCGCATGATGACCGCGGACGCGGTGTGATTCACACCAGAAAAGGGACGAAGCGCTTGGTCCGTTTCATGTATTCCCGGTACTGCGCGCCAAAGTAGCGGACGTTCTCGGTCTCTTCCACGAGCGAGGTGATCACGAGGAAGACGCAGGCGAAGAGCGCAATGCTGCCGCTCAGCCAGGACATGCGCTTGAAGAACAGGCCCGAGTCCAGAAATATCAGCGAGCTGTACATCGGGTGGCGGATATAGCGGTATATCCCGTGGGTGACGAGTACAGAAGTCTTCTCGAACAGCAGCAGAGCCCCGTCATCGCGACTGTCGTCCCGTTCGCCGAGCTGGTGAAGTATCCCGTAGCCCATGATGATCACGATCAGCGAAATGGCCATCAAGATCCCGCTGATCGTCTGGTCGAACGAAACCGGCACGTCATACCACCCGTCGATGTTCATGACGATCAGAAGCAGCATCAGCTCCCATGCGAAGAAACGATAGAAGCCGTGCGACCTCGGGGCGCGCAGCGACGCTCTCGAAACATAAGCCAAAGCCATCGTGGCGAGCGCAAAAACGATACCTTCCAGCAACGTCAATCTCCTGAAATGAGTGGCGCGCCGCTTCGCGGCATTCCGGTTCCGGACCGGTCATCCGCGGATAATGGTCCCAGGCAGCGAACTGCGGACGTCGTCCCCTTGAAGGAAAAGACAGGGTCTTCGTTCTGCGGCGATCCCGGACAGGCGAAGGTATCCGAGATGAGCAAGGTCGGCAACAGGCACAGCGCGATGCCCAGGTAGCGGATTGCCCATTTTGAAAGGTTGCTCTGCTTCATGGAAAAAGCGGTGACGGCGACGGCCAGATTATATGGGGTATCGGGGTACGGTGTGAAACGCGAATGCCGCGGGCGGACAATGCGGGCCGCCCTGACAGAGGCGGCGAGGATTATTGCCGATGGTGTTAAAATCCGTGTCCCGCGATTTCGCGACACCCCAAACAGAGCCGCAGACCATGACTGACATCGCACCGATAACCGAAATCATCGACGAGATACGCGCCGGGCGTATGGTCGTACTGGTGGACGAAGAAGACCGCGAGAACGAGGGCGACCTGCTGTTCGCCGCTGAATTCGTCACGCCCGAAGCCATCAACTTCATGATCCGCCACGCGCGCGGCCTGGTCTGCCTGACGCTGACCGAGGAACGCTGCCGCCAGCTCGGTATTTCGCACATGGCGCGCGAGAACAAGAGTCCGCTGGGCACCAATTTCACCGTTTCCATCGAGGCGGCGGAAGGCGTGACCACCGGCATCTCTGCATCTGACCGCGCCACGACCATCAAGGCCGCGGTGAAGAAGGATGCCAAGCCGGCCGACATCGTCCAGCCCGGCCATATTTTTCCCATCATGGCGCGCCCGGGCGGCGTGCTGGTGCGCGCCGGACATACCGAAGCGGGCTGCGACCTGGCACAGATGGCCGGCGTGATGCCGGCAGCGGTGATCTGCGAGATCATCAAGGAAGACGGGGAGATGGCCCGCCTGCCGGACCTGATCCCGTTCGCCAAGGAACACGGCCTGAAGATAGGCACCATCGCCGACCTGATCGAATACCGCATCCACAATGAGACGCTGGTCGAGCGTGTGGCGAGTCGCACGGTGCAAACCGCCTACGGCGAATTCGAGCTGGTGACCTACACCGACAAGACCACCCAGCGCACCCATCTGGCACTGGTGAAGGGCAACATCCAGCCGCAGATCGAGACGGTGGTGCGTGTGCATGAACCCTTGCCCGCGCTGGATTTCATGGAGCAGGTCAGCCTGCCGAACACGACCAGCGTGCATGATGCCCTGAAGAAGATCAGCGAATCCGAGGCGGGCGTGCTGGTGATGATGCATCACACCGAGACATCGGCGAGCCTCCTGGCACGGGCCGCGGCCAAACCCGAACCCGATCACGCGCGGTGGGATCCGCGCAGCTATGGCATCGGCGCGCAGATATTGCGCGATCTCAACGTCGGCAAGATGTGCCTGATCGCCACCCCGCGCAAATTACCCAGCATGACCGGCTTCGGCCTGGAAGTGGTGCGTTACTGTCAATGCAAGGAAAACAAATGAAAGAGATCGAACAGAACCTGGACGGAAAGGGTCTGCGCATCGGCATCGTGCAGAGCCGTTTCAACGAAGTCGTGTGCGAAGGGTTGCTGGCTGCCTGCCGCCAGCAACTGGTACTGAGCGGCGTCAGCGAGAACGACATCACGCTGGCCACCGTGCCGGGCGCGCTGGAGATCCCGCTGGTGCTGCAAGCCATGGCGCAGAGCAAGAAGTTTGACGCGTTGATTGCGTTAGGGGCGGTGATACGCGGCGACACTTACCATTTCGAGGTCGTTTCCAACGAATCGGCGCGCGGTGTGGGCGAAGTGCAACTGCACAGCGGTGTGCCGGTCGCCAACGCCATCCTGACCACCGATACCGACGAACAGGCTGAAGTGCGCGTCAATGTGAAGGGTGCGGAAGCGGCACTGGTTGCCATCGAGATGGTGCACCTGCTGAAAGCGCTCGCATGAGCGACGCCAAACAGCACAATCCCGCGAAGAGCCTGCGCCATCGCGCGCGCGAACTGGCGATGCAGGGCGTCTACGAATGGCGGCTTTCCGGTAAGAGCCCGTCGCTGATCGAAAAGGGCACGCTCGCCGAAAAGAGCCTGGGACGTTACGACACGGAATTCTTCGGGCAATTGCTGAAAGGCGCGGTTGCCGAGAGCGAGACATTATCCGCGCAGATCGCGCCGCATCTGGATCGTGCCGTGAATGAACTGAGCCCCGTCGAATTTTCCGTATTGCTGCTGGGTGCATACGAATTGACCCACCATCCCGAAATACCCTACCGCGTCGTCATCAACGAGGCGGTGGAACTGGCCAAGACTTTCGGCGGCAGCGACGGACACAAGTTCGTCAACGGCGTGCTCGACAAGCTGGCGGCGCAAGTGCGCGCGACGGAAGTAAAGGCGAAATAGTCTTCAACCTTTTTGCCACAGAGACCACGGAGTACACAGAGAGATCGCCGCAGCACCACCGATACGCACAACTCTCTCTGTGACCTCTGTGTACTCTGCGGCTGATCCTTCGGGGTTCGGTTTGTCTGAATTCGATCTCATCCAGCGCTATTTCACCCGTCCAGCGCCGAACGCGATCCTCGGCGTGGGCGACGATGCGGCACTGCTCCGCATCGCCGAGGGCATGGAACTGGCGGTTTCCACCGACATGCTGGTCAGCGGAACCCATTTTTTCCCGGATACCGATCCATTCCTGCTGGGCCACAAGACGCTCGCGGTGAATCTCTCCGATCTGGCGGCCATGGGCGCGTCCCCGCGCTGGGCGACGCTGGCACTTGCGCTGCCGGGTGCCGACGAAAGCTGGCTGCGGCGGTTCAGCGAGGGGTTCTTTGTACTGGCCGATCAGTATGGCGTGGACCTCGTCGGCGGCGACACCACGCGTGGCCCCCTGAATCTGAGCGTCACCATCATGGGCGAGGTGCCGCGAGGCCAGGCACTGCGCCGCAGCGGCGCCGAAGCCGGCGACGACATCTGGGTGTCCGGAACATTGGGCAAGGCTGCCCTGGGGCTGGCACAATTGCAGGGCCGGATCGCACTGCCCGAAGACGCACGTCTTTCCTGCCTTGCAGCCTTGCATCAACCCCGGCCGAGAGTCGCGCTGGGGTTGGCCTTGCGCGGTATTGCCAACAGCGCCATCGATATTTCCGACGGCTTGCTTGCCGATCTCGGGCATATTCTGGAATGCTCGCATGCCGGTGCGGAGATACAGTTCGCTGCGATCCCGGCGATTGCGCCGACCGGCATCGAAGACGCACTGTTCCGGCATTGCGTCCTGTCCGGCGGCGACGATTACGAGTTGTGCTTTACTGCCTCCGCCGCAAAGCGCAACCGGATCGAAGCGATATCGGCGGAACTGCAACTGCCGCTCACGCGCATCGGCAGTATCAATGCAGGACAAGGTTGCACCCTGCGTGCGGCGGACGGCAGCGTGATGAAAATAAAGGAAGGCGGCTATGACCACTTCGCATGACCAACTGAAATTCCAGCCGGACTGGCGCTTCCTGTTCAGCCATCCGGCGCATTTTCTTTCCTTCGGATTCGGCGCGGGTCTTTCCCCGCGCGCGCCCGGCACGGCGGGCACGCTGGTCGCCTTCCCCATGTATTGGTATCTCGCTCCGCGCCTGACTGACGCGTTGTTTATCCTGGTGCTGATCTGGGCTTTCGCCTTCGGCGTGTGGGTGTGCGACAAGACGGGCAAGGCGCTGGGCGTGTCCGACTACGGCGGCATTGTGTGGGACGAGATCGTGGCTTTCGTGCTGGTACTCTTCTTTACGCCGGAGGGCCTGGCCTGGCAGTTGCTCGCGTTCCTGTTGTTCCGGTTCTTCGATATCGTCAAACCGCAACCCATCCGTCACTTTGACCAGACCTGGCACGGCGGCCTGGGCGTGATGTTCGACGACATTCTCGCGGCGGGATACACGCTGCTGTGCCTGGCGGCGATCAAAAGCGTCATATGAGGGCGCTCGTTGCGCTGTGGTGTTGCCTTGCGCTGGGCGCACAGGCCGAGACCTTCAGCGCCAAGGTGATCGTCGTGATGGATGGCGATACTGTTATGGTCCTGCGGGAAGGTGGCGGCGACGCTGCCGGGTCCTCACCGGCGTCCCCCTTGCGGGGGCTACGCGACGGTCAAAGGATAAAGATACGCCTGGCCGATATCGATGCGCCGGAAAAGGACCAGCCGTTCGGCAAGCAGTCGCGCGATTCGCTGCTGGAGATGGTGGGAAGGAAACAAGTGCAGATCGACAGCCGCGCCGTCGATCAGTACGGGCGGACCGTCGGTTTCATTTCGGTGGACGGGCGCAACGTCAATCAGGAACAAGTCAGGCGCGGCATGGCGTGGGAGTATTCGCACTACCACACCGACAAGACCTACATCGGCCTGCAGAAGGAGGCCCAACATGAGCGGCGCGGGCTCTGGTCACGGAACAGCCCGCAGCCGCCGTGGCAGTGGCGCAAGCAGCACCCTTCCTCGGTCAGACCTGTCCCGCCGGCCCGTCAGGGCAGTATCTTCCCCCAGGCGACTCCCGTGATGCTGTACGACCTGGAATGCGGCAAGAAGCGGCGCTGTTCGCAAATGAGTTCATGCGACGAAGCGAACTTCTACTTCACGCGCTGCGGTGTCAAGACACTGGACGGAAATCACAACGGCATGCCTTGCGAGAGTCTGTGCGCGGAAAATAGATAGCGCGTGTCCCGCCGTGCGCTCGAAGCAGAAGTTCGGGAGCCAACGTTCCGCTCCTGTCCGCTCCCGCGTTAGCGATCATGCGGACGATCCGTTGATCCTTACCGCCAATCACCCTTCAATAATTCAGCTACCCGCTCCGCGATCATCATGGTGGGCGCCGCGGTGTTGCCCGAGGTGATATAGGGCATCGCGGAGGCATCGACGACGCGCAAGCCACCGATTCCCTTCACGCGCAGTTCCGAATCCAGCACGGACATCGTGTCATCGGCGCGTCCCATCTTGCAGGTGCCGACGGGATGGAAGATCGTGGTGCCGATATCGCCTGCCGCCTTGACCAGTTGCTGGTCGGTTTGATACTGGTTGCCGGGTTTGTATTCCTCCGGTGCATAGGGTTTGAAGGCGGGACTGGCCA
Organism: Sideroxydans sp.; assembly: GCA_027310665.1. Classification (GTDB taxonomy): domain Bacteria; phylum Pseudomonadota; class Gammaproteobacteria; order Burkholderiales; family Gallionellaceae; genus Sideroxyarcus. The sequence goes on from DAIDAJ010000021.1 coordinate 82,703, forward strand.
GTATCTTCCTGGTCAATCGCAGCGACTCGGCAGCGACCCGGCAGTCTTCCTCGGTGGACAGGTAATTGGGCTTGATCTCCGGTGCGGCATCCACTTCCGGTGAAGTGATATGGACGCTGCCGCGCGAGGTGGGGCGCAGGTGGCAGACGCTGGCCGTGAAGGCATTGAAGCTGTGCAGCGGCTCGCCGAACCTTTCCAGCGACAAGGGTTGCACGTGATACTCCACATTGGCCCGTGCCTGGTCGGGTGAACTGAAGGCGAACGCACCCAATTGCGACGGCGCCATCGCCATCGGGCCGGAACGCTTCATCAGGTACTCCAGCCCGATCATGGCTTTCCCCCACAAGGAATTGGCCTTGGTGTTCAGGGTGGTGATGCCGTTGACACGATAGACCATCCGCAGTTGCAAATGGTCCTGCAGGTTCTCGCCAACGCCGGGCAGATCGCTGTGTACCTGGATGCCCAACCGGTTCAGGCGTTGCGCGGAGCCGATGCCGGACCGCTCCAGTATCTGCACGCTGCCGATTGAGCCTGCAGTCAGCAGCACCTCTTTCCGGGCTTCAGCCAGATGGATGCTGCCATCCTGTATGTATTCCACGCCGAGACAGCGCCTGGTTGCCGGATCGATCTTCAATTGCTTGACCAGGGCACCGGTCCGCAACGTCAGATTGGGCCTTTTTGCGGCTTCCTTCAGAAAAGCGCGCGACGTGTTCAGGCGCCAGCCGGAACGCTGATTCACATCGAAATAACCCACGCCGAAGTTATCGCCACGGTTGAAGTCGTCCGAGAACGGGATCCCGGCTTCCTTCGAGGCATGCCTGAAAACTTCCAGTATCTCCCATTTCAGGCGCTGTCTTTCGACGCGCCATTCTCCGCCCTGCCGATGCCATTCATTGTCGCCGCCGTGATAGTCCTCGAACTTCTTGTAACGCCTGAGCGCCTCGGGCCACGACCAGGCGGAGTCGCCGGTCTCGGCCACCCAGCGCTCGTAATCGGCATCCTGTCCGCGCATGTAGATCATGCCGTTGATGGAAGAGGAACCACCCAGCACCTTCCCTCTCGGGTAGATCAGGGACCGTCCGTTCAGGCCGGGCTCTTCCGTCGTCCTGAAGCGCCAATCGGTCCTCGGGTTGTCGATGCAATACAGGTAGCCGACGGGAACATGGATCCAGATGTAGTTGTCCTGCTTGCCTGCCTCCAGCAACAGGACCCTGGTATCGGGATTCTCCGTCAGCCGTTTGGCCAATAGACAACCGGCACTGCCCGCGCCGATGATGATGTAATCGAATTGCCCTTGATTCATTCTGTTGATTTCCCTTGTAAGTTTGCCTGTTCAAACAACCATGACCTGAATGCGGCCACCTTGTTCAACATGCTCTTGTTTTTCGGCATCACCAATTGAAAGCTGAGATCGGTGGGGATGCTGTGGTTCAGTATGTGTACCAGTTTCCCAGACCTGATGTCGTCCGCCACCAGGCTGTGCCATGCCAGCGTGACTCCCAGTCCCATGACTGCGGCCTGAAGCGCCAGATCCGTATCGCCGAACCGGCGGATATTCAAGGGAGCGCCGACTATACCGAGGGAAGCAAGCAGTGTTTCCCATTCCGGGAAAACGCCGCGCATGACATGCCAATCATCCTCGATGAGTTTGGCGCGCGCAAGGTCGGCGGGCGTTTTGACGGATTTTGCCAGTTTGGGCGCGGCCACCGGAACGATCATTTCCGGCATCAGGCGTTCCACGGTCAGCCCGGGATGGGTGTCGCTGCCGAAGCGGATCGCCATGTCGACCTCTTCCATCGAAAAATCCACGACGCGCTTGGTGGCCAGCAGGTGGATCTCCACGTCGGGATAACGCGCATAAAAATCTCCCAGGCGCGGTACCAGCCAGCGCGCGGCGAACACTGGCGGTGCCGACACGGTCAGCGGCCCGGCGACACTGCCGGAACGCACTCTCAGCATGGCGCGTTCGAGCTGGTCGAACGCGTCCGAAACGAGATTCAGCGCATCGGTTGCGGCTTCGTTCAGGACCAGTGTCTTGCCGCGCTTGAACAAGGTGACGCCAAGATGGTCTTCGAGCAACTTGATCTGCTGGCTGACTGCCGCCGGCGTGACATGCAATTCCTCCGCCGCACGGACAAATGAGCGGTGCCGCGCGGCAACCTCAAAGAATCGCAGGGCATTGAGTGGGGGAAGGTGACGTGCCATTAGTTTTCCTTAACGGGCCTTCAAAAAAGTCTAGCTTGTGAGCGAGAGTTCCAGCCATTAGAGTCGTGCCGTAACAATTAATCTTACTGGAAACGACCATGAGAATCTCTACTGTCTATCTGCTTGTGACTGCTTCCGCATTTTTCTGGGGAGCCAATTTTGTGCTGGCCGGGCCGATTCTGGCCGATCTGCCCCCATTGTGGGCGGCAGCCGTGCGTTTCGTGCTGGGCGCCGCGCTGATGTTCATCATCGCGGGCGTTCGCCGCGAGGACCTGCTGACGCCGCTGAAACGGCACGCTGGCATTTATTTGCTGCTGGGGGCGGTCGGGATCTGCGGCTTCAACCTGTTCTTCTTCTATGCGCTTCGTACCACCTCGGCCAACAGCGCCTCGCTCATCATGGCGACCAATCCCCTGCTCACCGCCCTGCTGGCGGTGGCGTTCCTGGGCGAGCGACTGGCGACCCGGCATCTGGTCGCGCTGCCGCTGGCGCTGATCGGCGTGGCGGTGGTCATCTCGCAGGGCGATATGCACAAGCTGGAATCGCTGAGTTTTGCGCAGGGCGACCTGTTGATGCTGGGCGCGGACTTATCCTGGGCGATGTACAACGTCCTCGTGCGCCGTTACATGCCGCAAGGCTCACCCATTGTGCACCCCAGCTGGGTCATGGCGGCGGGCGCGATCCTGCTGGCCCTTGCCGCGCTCGATAGTGGAACCCACATGAGCCCGCTCGATGGCAAAGCGATCATTGCGATGGCCGTCATGGTCGTCGGCGGCACGGTGCTGGCCTACCTGTTCTGGGGCGTCGGCATCGCACGCCTGGGCGCGGCGCGCGCTGCGATCTTTTTGAATCTCGTCCCCGTGTTCGCCATGCTGGTTGGCGGGTTCCTCGGCACGCTGCCGACCTCGACGCAACTGGTCGGCGGCCTGCTGGTGCTGAGCGGCGTGAGCATATCCATGTTCCCGTCGCGCCGCTTGGCGGCGGCATAGGGATTTGCCCGGCGTATGGTAAAGTTTTCCGGTATTTCATCTTTCAGGAATTGACATGGCTCATTTGTTCGAACCCCTCAAGCTGCGCGATATCGTCCTCTCCAGCCGCATCGGCATCCCGCCCATGTGCCAATACTCCGCCCATGACGGCATGGCAGCCGACTGGCATTTCGTGCATTACGGCAGCCGCGCCGTGGGCGGTGCCGCGCTGATGATCGTCGAGGCGACGGCCGTGACGCCGGAAGGGCGGATCAGCCTTGGGGATATGGGCATCTGGGATGACAGGCATATCGAACCCTTGTCGCGCATCGCGCGTTTTGCACAGCAGCAGGGCTGCGTGGCCGCGATACAGTTGGCACATGCCGGTCGCAAGGCAAGCGTCGGGCTGGGTTGGCAGGCGCAGAGCACGCTGAGCGAGGCCGAAGGAGGCTGGAAGACGGTCGCCCCGTCGCCCGTGGCGTTCGGCCCCGGTTATGCCGTACCGCGTGAACTCGATGCGGCCGCCATTGCCGCGGTGGTCGAGAATTTTGCGGCGGGTGCGCGCCGTGCACGCGAAGCCGGATTCCAGACCGTGGAGATCCATGCCGCGCACGGCTATCTGCTGCACCAGTTCCTCTCCCCGCTTTCCAACCAGCGCAAGGATGCTTACGGTGGCAGTTTCGAGAACCGTACGCGCCTGGTACGCGAAGTTGTCTCTGCAGTCCGCGCAGAGTGGCCTGAGCGACTCCCCTTGTTGATCCGCCTGTCGGCGACCGACTGGGTCGACGGCGGCTGGAACGCGGACGAGACGGTCGAACTGTGTCGTGTCTTGAAAGCGCTGGGAGTCGATCTGGTGGATGTTTCATCCGCCGGTCTCGTGCCGACGGCGAAGATACCTGCCGGCCCGGGCTTTCAAACCGAATTCGCCGCGCGGGTGCGGCGCGAAGCCGGGATAGCCACAGCCGCCGTCGGCCTGATCACTTCGCCGGCACAGGCCGATCACATCATCCGTTCCGGGCAGGCCGATATCGTGCTGCTCGGTCGCGAGATCCTTCGCAACCCCTACTGGCCGCTGGCTGCAGCCCAGGCTTTGGGGCAGGAGGCTACGTGGCCGCACCAGTATCTGCGCGCGGCGCCGCCCGGTTCGAAGGGGCGCTGACCGGCCTTTCCCTTTGCCTGCATGTCCCGCAGAAATTTACGCGCAAGATCGGATCGAGCGATGAAGGATCATCCGCGCAACAGCCAATCGATATAAAATCCCGATGCTGATCGCAGCATCAACTTATGTTTATTGGACTTCACACACGGACAGGGAAAGCATGAACAAGGAAGCAATCACCAGCATCATTGAGAACGCACTCAGGAGCGGCGACAAGACCCCGGGAATATTCGATCTGGCCAAGATCATGGCCATCAAGGCGGAAATACAGTCTTGCACCACGGTCAATGCCGTGCTGGGCCTGATCGACGAACACCGCGACCTGATCTCCAAGGCTTTCGGCTTGAGCGAGGACGCGATCGAAGAGACGGTGCAGAAGATCAGGGCGATCGAAGGCTGATTTCATCGCGCTCCGGAAACACGGTGACGCTCAACTCACCTGAATTCCGGGGCGACACTGCTTTCAGGCCGGAGCGACGTTCCGGAGAGCGAGCAGTTCGGTCAATTTTTCCTCCAGTTCGTCGACAGGCTTGGGCCGGGCAAAGAGATATCCCTGATAAGCCTGGCATCCGCGCAATTCCAGGAACTCATGCTGCTCTTCGGTCTCCACTCCTTCGGCGATCACTTCCATGCCCATGCTGAGTGCCATGGAAATGATGGTTTGCACGATCGCCGCGTCATGCTGGTCGGTCGTGATGTCGCGCACAAACGACTGGTCGATCTTGAGCTGATCGATGGGCAGGCGGCTCAGGTAGGATAACGACGAATATCCCGTGCCGAAGTCATCCATGGAGAACTTCACTCCCAGGTTCTTCAACTCCTTCATCTTGCGTATGCTGTCGTCGATATTGTCCAGCACCAGGCTTTCCGTCAGTTCCAGTTTCAGTAATTCAGGCCTGATGCCGCTCTGTCTCAATACGGCTGACACCCTGGAGACGAACTCGCCTTCGCGGAATTGAATCGGGCTGACGTTCACGGCGATGCTGAGGCGGTTGAATCGGGGGGAGGATTGCCAGCGGGCCAGCTGCGCACATGCCGTCTCGAGTACCCACAGGCCGATGGGCAGGATCAATCCCGATTCTTCTGCCACCGGGATGAATTGCGCGGGTGAGACGGTACCGAGCTGGGAGTGTGTCCAACGCAGGAGCGCTTCCACGCCGACAGGTCGCCCGGAGCTTGCGATCTGCAACTGGTAATGAAGGGAGAATTCATTGCGTTCGAGCGCACCGCGCAATGCACTTTCCATCTGGCCGCGTTTTTCCAGAATCTCCTGCATGGATGAATCGAAGAAGCAGATGGCATTGCGTCCCTTGGCCTTGGCCTGGTACATCGCGGTGTCCACATGCGCCAGCAACTTGTCGTGGTTGTCGGTATGGCCTAGAAACAGCACGATCCCGATACTGGAACTGGAATGGTGATCGGTTTTATCAAGTTGATAGGGTTTGCTCAATTCGCTGCGGATCTTTTCGGCAACCAGTTCGGCTTGTATCGCCGCTTCATTCTGAACGCTGCTCAAGCCGTTCAGGATCACCAGGAATTCATCGCCTCCCATTCTGGCTACGGTATCCTCTTCGCGCACGGAGGCGGTCAGGCGTTTGGCCACCTCGATCAGGAGTTTGTCGCCCATGTTGTGGCCAAAGGTGTCGTTCAGGCGTTTGAACTGGTCCATATCCAGCGATAACAGCGCGCCATGCCGTCCGCTGCGCGCGCTGGATGAGAGCGCCTGACGGAAGCGGTCTGAGAATAGCCGACGGTTCGGCAGACTGGTGAGTGCATCGAAGTTGGCCTGTTCCCAGATAAGTTCGTCTTTGCGTTTCTTTTCCGTGATATCGGAAAACTGTCCCACATATCTGAAGATGCTGCCATCGGCATGACGGATGACGCTGATACTGAGCCACTTGGCGTAAAGCTCGCCACCTTTTTTGATGTCCCATACCTCGCCCTGCCAGTGTCCCTCGTCCAGGATAGCCTGCCACATCTGCTGGTAGAACTGGGTGTCGTGTTTGCCGGACTGGAAAATGTTCGGGTTCTTGCCCCGGACTTCGTCCAGCGAGTAACCGGTGATTCGGGTAAAGGCCGGATTGACGTCCAGGATCAGATTGTTCTCGTCGGTCACCAGGATGCCGTCGTTGCTGGACTGGTAAACCGAGGATGCGAGTTTTAACGCTTCGTCTTTCTGTTTCCTTTCGGAGATGTCCTCGAAGACCACGACTGCACCTTCCAGTTTGCCCTGGAGAAAAATGGGATGGGAGGAATAGTCCACCGGGAGACTGCTGCCGTCCTTGCGCCATAACACTTCATCGATGCCCGTGCGGTGCCTGCTGTCGGCCAGGGTGGCATGCATCGGGCACCGTGCAGACGGATAGTGCGAGCCGTCCGCGTAGGAGTGATGTATGGTTTCGTGCATGGGCTTGCCGATCAGCTCTTCTGGCGCGTAGCCGAGCATATTTGCCGCCGCGAGATTGACGAAGGTGGTGTTGCCATCCTTGTCCAGACCCCAGATGCCGTTGCTGACCGAACCCAGCAGCAATCGCAAACGATGCTCGCTCGTTTCAATCGCAGACTTGGTCTGCCTGGCAGAACGGAAATAAAAAATGAGCGTAGCCGCGGCCAGTATCGCCGCGCTTCCCAGCAGCCAGATCAGGAGGAAATTACTCCTCCGCTCGCGCTCGATCAGCAGCAAACCGGGCAGATCGACTTTTGAATAAACCCTCAATCCGAACTCTTCCAGATCGGTCGTGGCCAGCACGTAAGGCGATGTCTCGATCCCGACTTGCTTCAACCGGCTGTCAGGCGAGCCATTCCAGCGGGTGATCCTGAGTTCGGGGAACTCGGTTCTGAGATAGAGAGCGCTCTTTTCCTGGGCGCCCATCGCGTTTACTTTGGCGCCTGGGACAGACTTCATCAGCAGCGCGGGGTCATGCGCAAGAATGATGACGCCATTGGCATCGGTCACGAAAGCGTCGGCCTGGCGGATCAGGAAGGACAGCGCGGGAATGTCTACCTTGGAGACGATGGCACCATCAAACAGGCCGTCCAGCACGATCGGCGCGGAGAAAAAGAGTCCGGGGACATGGGTGGTCCTGCCCATGGCATATTGCATGCCGTGACGTCCGTTGCGGGCATCGGCAAACCACTGCCGGTCTGCGAAGTTCGTGCCGATCGGCGTGTCAGGCATGTCCTCGATACTGGCTGCGATGCAATCTCCCGCGGCGTTGACCACATAGATCAAATCGATCCCCAGGGAATCCCGGATCAACTTGAGCTGGACGTTCAAATCTTTCAATGTCGGATCGCCAGTCCAGCGTTTGACCAGGGCTTCCTTGGGCAATCTGCTTGGCAGCCCATTCGGGCCGAATTTCCATACTGAATTCAAAACGCGAAGTCCTAGCCGGAAAGTGCCTGAAACGCCCGCGACAAAGTGCAAGTTGCGCCGGAAGCTGTCGGCCATATCCGATGAAATGGATTGAGCGTGACTCTGTTCCTTTTCGATCAGGGACTCGTACTCGTGATTGAAATTCAGCCGGGAGATATGCCAGGCCAGCATGGCCCACAGGATCAACATCGGGACCAGCCAATAGACGATATGGCGTTCCTTTCCGTTCTTGGTTTGCAACATCGATCTCCGGTGTTTGGGTGTACTGTGACGCTGTACTGCAATTGACAGGTTGCAACGGGACCTCAATACTTCACCAGCAGGACACTACCACAAATGTCCACACCAATGAGAGGGTATGGCATGTTGCGTCGTGACTCGCCAGTCAGGAGCCTGTATTAATTTGCCCCGTCGACAATCATAATTATTATCTACAGGACCGCCATGAAAGACGTCAGATATGAAGTCCAGCTGTGATGCTTGATAACGACATAAAATCCCTGCTGCTGCAATATCCCATGCTGCGCGAGCTGGATGCAGCAGATCGGTCAGCGCTGCTTGCAACAGCGAGCGTGCTGCATCTCTCCGCCGGGACGATTGTATTTGACGAACGTCAGCCCTGCCAAGGTTTTCCGATGCTGCTATCCGGCAGCATCCGCATCATCAAGTCCTCGGCAAACGGACGCGAACTGCATTTGTATCGGGTGTTTCCGGGTGACAGTTGCATCCTCAGCAGCAGTTGTCTGCTCGGGCGTTCGGATTACCATGCGCGCGGAATTACCGAGTCGAATACCGTCATTGTTGCGATCTCCCCCGTCATGTTTGAAAGACTGCTGTCGATACACAAGCCGTTCCAGGATTACATCTTCGGCATGTTTTCCGAGCGTCTCAACGACCTGATGCACTTGCTGTCCGCTGTCGCCTTTCAGAAACTGGACCAGCGACTCGCGGCCCTTCTGGCCAACAAATCCAGTCCTCTTTACACTACCCATCAGGCACTGGCTGACGAGCTTGGCAGTGTGCGCGTGATAGTCAGTCGTTTGCTGAAGAGTTTTGCCGAACAAGGCTGGATCAGGCTGGGACGGGAGTATATCGAGATAGTCGACGTGGGATCTTTAAGCAAATTCAGCTCTCTCTCCAGCGAGTCTGAATATCATTCGTAAAATCCGTTCCCGTTTTTTCCAGATAATCTTTTCTGCGGTTTCGATATTTGCCAGTTGCGACTTCGTTTGCGGAACCGAATATCGGCTGGTGTCCAATTTTCGTTTATTGATACGCGATCCCTGTTTGGATGGGCGCCCGGCTGCAATTCTAAAAAATGCGTTAATAACCGACAGGGTGGGAAAAACATGACCCTACTGCAACGCGCGGGTAATCAGCATTCCTGAAATGAAAGTCCAAGTTTGTGTAACTTTTGTCACAGACCATCACCCCGCCTTAACCTAGCATCCCGCTCAAGTATTGCGAGCGGTTGCAAGTTCGGTTTTGATCTCATGGCCCTTCCGGTGCGGTAAGACTTGGAAGATTAAGTGGCTGTATCTCGCCATCAATATCGAATTTCCGGAATGAGATCTGCTCTGCAGGCAAGTCGAACAAATGTCCCTTGGGCGCGATTCTGTTTCAGGTTCCGCAATCCAGCGGTTCCGGGCTTGCGTTCACGACCCGTGGGCAAAGGGCCAAGTGGCGGCGTTCAGTCGTCAGTTGTGCCCAGGTATGTGGAGGATGGTCGCCTGGACTTCCCGACAGCGGATCGGTGTGGCGAGGTTCAGGTGCTTCTCTTGAGGATCGTGTAACACCTGTGTGTTTAAAAAGAAGGGGAGAGAAATGACGGGGAGATTTAAACCGATAATATTTAATACAGGCATGCTGCTGTGCGTTACCCTGATGAGTCCGGCATTTGCCGCGCCGTCAGGCGCGCAGGCGGATGAGCAAGTCAGGCGCGGGGAATACCTGGCCCATCTTGGTGATTGCATCGCCTGTCACACCGCAAAGGATGGCAAGTCCATGGCTGGCGGAATGGAATTCAAGACGCCATTCGGTATCGTTCATTCCACCAATATCACGCCCGATGTCAAAACCGGGATCGGCGGTTATTCTTTTGACCAGTTCGATCGCGCCATGCGCACGGGCGTCGCCGGAGACGGCCACAATCTTTACCCGGCGATGCCGTATCCCTCGTTTGCCAAGATCAGCGCGGACGACATGAAGGCCCTGTATGCCTATGTGATGCACGGGGTCGAGCCGGTCAGCCAGCCGAACAAGGAAAACAGCATGCAATGGCCGTTCAGCATGCGGTTCGGGTTGAAATTCTGGAACATGGCATTTCTCGACGATACGCCGTTCAAGCCGGATGCCGCGAAGTCGTCGCAATGGAATCGCGGCGCCTATCTGGTTCAGGGACTTGGGCATTGCGGCTCCTGCCATACGCCGCGCGGGTTTGGAATGCAGGAGAAAGCCATGAGCCAGGATGGCGAAGACGGAAAGGACTTTCTCACCGGATCCACCATTGAAGCCTGGCATGCAGTCAACCTGCACAATCAATGGGCAGCGCCCGAGATCGCCGAGTTCCTCAAGGTTGGTCACAACAGTCATGCAACGGCTTACGGGACCATGACGGAGGTCGTGCATTTCAGTACCCAGCATTTCAGCGATGGCGATCTCCTTGCAATCGGCGAATACCTGAGTTCGCTGCCGCCCAACGCGGAATCCGAAGTGATCAAGCCGAAGCCGGTCTCGCAAGCCCGGGAGAGCGACCTGTACAAGACACGCGGCGGTTTGGGGTACGTGCAATTCTGCTCGACCTGTCACCAGGACGATGGCCGGGGAATGGACAAGCTCTTTCCTCCGCTGGCAAACAATTCGTCGGTTCAGTCCAGAAACCCAGCCTCGGTCATCCATGTGGTTTTAAGCGGGTGGAAGTCGGCTGAAACAGAGCAGGCCAAGCGCGCGTTCGATATGCCCGGCTACAACAGCCTGTCCGACCAGGAGCTCGCCGAGATCATCACGTTCGTGCGCAGCCAATGGGGCAATCAAGGGGAGGCGGTCAGCGCGGAGGACATAAAGAAAGTCCGCGACGAGATCGGGATCAAACCGGCGGAGCCGTCCAGGTTCGCAGTGCCGCGCTATGCAGCGATGCTGTCCAGTCCGAATGCGGACCAGCTGGTGTACGGCATGCGACTGATGACGGAAACCAAAGCGCTCTTGCCGAAGAATGTGGGAGATGTCCTGGTTTGCAACAGCTGCCACCTGAATGGCGGCACCATGGAGCATGCTGCGCCTTATGTCGGCATTTCCGCTTTGTTCCCGTCCTATGCGCCGCGTGCCGGAAAGATCATCGATTTCAAGGACAGGGTCAACGGCTGCTTGAGACGGTCAATGAACGGCAAGCCGCTGGACAAGGACTCGAAGGAAATGCTTGCCATGATCTCCTACATGGACAACATGAAAGGGAATTTCAAAGAGGGTGAATCCATTCCGGGCCGCGGGGTGGGCAAGATGGACAAATCGATCGTCCCGAACGCGGAAAACGGCAAGAAGGTCTACAAGGACCAGTGTGCGGTATGCCACGGCGACAAGGGCGAGGGAATGAAACAGGCGGACGGCAGGTACGTGTTTCCGCCGCTCTGGGGCAGCCAGTCTTTCAACATCGGCGCAGGCATCGCCAAAACCTATACCGCCGCAGCCTTCGTCAAGAACAACATGCCGATCGCCAACACCAGGAAGTTTCCGCTGGGGCAGGGTGGCCTGACCGACCAGGAAGCGGTCGACGTCGCGCAATATTTCACGCACATGCCGCGCCCGGATTTCGTGGACAAGCGCAAGGATTGGCCAAAAGGCGGCAAGCCGACGGACGCCCGGTATTGATCGATTCGGCATTGCTCTTCATTCAATGTAAAACGGAGGAAGTACATGATTTCAGTTGATGCAATTTCTAAGGCAACAGATTCATTTCGTCGCAGGGCAATCGCGTCGTCCCTGGCGGCGATTGCGGTGGGGGTGCTGGCTCAATTCGCATGCGGCGTGACGCCCGCTTATGCGGCCGACCAGGATCTCGGGGTATATCCGCCCTGGAGTCATGGCGAGAACAATCCGGCCGAATCCAGGGGGCTGGAATTTACGGTGCCCGAAGTCGACAACCTGCCCGACTTCCACGGCAACCCGATCAATCCCCGGCTGTCGATCTTCGTTGGTGGCAATTATTTCTTTGCCATGGCTCCGCTGGTCCACGCGTTCGAGAAGAAGCATCCCGAACTCAAGGGCAAGATCTACTACGAAACCATCCCTCCCGGCCTGCTCGCCGAGCAGATCAAGCAGGGCGGCACCATTACCGTGGGGAACATGACCTGGGTCGTCCGTGCCGATGTGTATGCCGCCGGGCTGAGAAGGATCGAAAGCACGATCAAGGAAGGCCAGGCGGTGGGCCCCGCGATTCCCTATGCGACGAATACGCTCACCATCATGGTGCCCAAGGGTAATCCGGCCAGGATAGCCAGCCTCAGCGACCTGGGCAAACCCGGTGTGCGCCTGGTCATGCCGAATCCCGCATTCGAGGGTATCGGCCGCCAGATCAAGAACAGCCTCGCCAAGGCCGGTGGCGAAGAGCTGGTGCGCGCCGTGTATGAGACCAAGGTCAAGAACGGCGAGACCCTGCTGACCCATATCCACCATCGCCAGTCCCCGCTCTACCTGATGCAGGGCAAGGCGGATGCGGGCGTCACCTGGCAGTCGGAGGCGATCTTCCAGGAGCAGGCGGGGAATCCGATCGGCCACGTTGCCATTCCGGACGACCAGAATGCGACCGGCATCTACGCCGCGGCGATGGTCAAGGGAGCACCGCATCGCGCCGAAGGCAGGAAATGGATCGAATTCCTGAAGTCGCCGGAAGCACAAGAGATCTTCCGCCGTTTCGGATTCAAGTCGTATCAGGGCGAGACACCGAAATAGGTCCGGGCAACACCTGTGCGCGCGGTCCGATTCTGGTTGCCCCTCGTATCAGGCTGCAACGGGGCTGTTGATTTTATTAACGATACATATAGCGAGGAGAAATACATGCAAGTTCATAACCATCTGGCACTGACACTGATCACATCCGCCTTGACCCTGCTGGCGGTCCCGTCCGCATTCGCTGCCGATGCCATGCCCGCCGCGTCAGCACCGGCTGCAGCAGCGGTCGTTGAAGCCAAATCAAGCGAATACGTAAAGCCGAACATCAAGCATGGCTCGTATGGCAAGTTGAATATCGTTGTGCCCCTGACCTCTGACGACAAGGGTATCCAGGGGATGAAGCTGCGCAATATTGCGAACGGCCTCAAGGCGGTCGAGTCCTGGAAGGGCAAGATGAATGTGACCGTGGTGCTCTATGCCAAGGGCGTCACCCTGCTCAAGAACCCGGATGAGCAGACTCAGAAAAAGCTCGATGAACTGAGGAAGCAAGGCGTTCAAATCAAGGTCTGCGACAACACATTGCGTGAACAGGGCATCGATTTCCACAACCTTTACCACGTCGTTGACGCCGATATCGTTCCGTCCGGATTTGCCGAGGTGGCGTATTTGCAGGCCCAGAAGCACTTTGTCGTCGATCCGGTCAATTGAGCTGAAGCGGCAACCGGCAAGCGTTATGGCTGTTGATCCGGCATGGTGAAGTATTAACACCGTGCCGGATCAATAGTAATACCCAGGAGGTGGGACACCAGGTGCGGTGCAGGCTGTCACTTGGTCAATTGCTGCAGGGATGATGTGTTTTTACATGAGGGGGAGAACATGGAAACCTTGATGTTGGGATTCATATTTGGAGCGATTTTGCAGTATGCGCGATTGAACCGGTTCGACACGATAGCCGGTATGGCCGTGCTGCGAAACTTCACGATCGCCAAGACGATCTCGTTTACCATCGGCTTGGGAGCGCTCTTGCTGCAAGCGGAGATCTATTTCGGGTGGGCCGACTACCATATCAAGCCCTTGCTCCTGGCCGGTGTGCTGATGGGCGGATTGTTGTTCGGCGTGGGCATGGCCATTCTCGGCTACTGTCCCGGCACGGTCGTCATTTCGCTGGGCCAGGGAAACCTGGATGCACTGCCCGGGATCGTCGGCGGCGTCTGTGGCTCCCTGGTGTTTGCCATCGCGTATCCCTCTCTGACACCGCTACTCGGTTCGAATCTTGGCTTGCTTTCTGTCCATAGCCTGCTGCCGGACAATACCGCTTTCTGGATTGCGGCCACCGCATTGGCGATTCTGTTCATGGGGATCGCACTGCTGTTGCATCGATTGCAAAATCAAGGGTGGCGTTGGCTGCATGCCGCGATCGGCCTGGCATTGCTCAACATGCTGCTTGCGTTGCCTTCCGTTGCGGGCCATCCCATGGGAGCGTCGACTGCCTTTTCCTTTGCGGGCATGTCGCTGACCGGTCTGGGCGATGAATCCTACTGGACGAAGATCGCCGGGCCGGGCGCATGGGAAGCGTGGTTCCTGACAGGCGCCTTTCTGGCGGGACTTGCGTTTTCCCTGTACCAGCGGACTTTCCGCATTACCAACGTGCCTGCGTTATGGGTGCGCTACTACGGCCCCAACCCGGCCAAGCGGTTTTCCTGGGCGTTCATCGGTGGCTTTCTGCTCCTCTTCGGTGCGCGCATGGCGGGTGGCTGTACGTCCGGTCATATCATTTCCGGAGGGATGCAGCTTGCCCTCAGCAGCCTGTTATTCGCCGTCGTCGTGTTCGTCGCATTCCTGGCAACGGGGCGGATTTTCTATCGCTCGCGAGGGATGGTTTCGGCCTTGTCCTCGTCGCGATCGCTTGCGATCAACGAGACGTAAGCCCCGTAGATATTACCAATCCCGGTCTGGAGATCAGCGGTGCAGAACTGCCGATCAGGCCGGTAAGGATGAGTAATTCATGGTTTGAACAGGAGAATGGATCATGAAATCTGTCGTCGTATCACTGGTTTCGGCCGCAAGCCTGATCACGGCCTGTTCTGCAATGGCTACTGATATGCCTGCTCTGGCCAGGAAAAACAATTGCGTCATCTGTCATTCGATTGACAGGAAGATCGTAGGTCCGGCGTGGATGGATGTTTCCAGGAGGTATAACGGTGCGACTGTGTACACATACCGCGGAAAAGAATATCCATTGCTTGAAGGATTGGTCATGAAGGTTTCCGGGGGTGGTTCCGGCAACTGGGGCTCGGTGCCAATGCCGGAAAACATCACGGTCGTAAAAGAAGAGGACATCAGGGAACTTGTAAAATTCGTCTTGGGCCTGGCGAACCGGAATTAGCGCGGGCGCCGTAATCGCCCAAGGTTGAATTGATCGATGACACGCGCAGGGTCCGTGTTCCATTTCCGGGTATTTGATATCCAGAGAGATGCAGCTTTCAGCAGTCTGTCATTCGTCGTCGTGATTCCGGACGACTGATGAGACTCAAGCCCGTCGGGTATGGGTGAATCAGAACACAATTCACCGCGCCGACGAGAAGTCACGGCACATCCCCTCGGTGTTCAGTTGCCGAGCAATTGCCCGGTCATGTCCCGATCCGACTGCGGGCGTGCTGCAGATACAATTCTTCCACTCTTTTGCGGGCCCAGGGCGTCCTGCGCAGGAACTTCAAGCTGGATTTGATGCTGGGATCGTGCGTGAAACAACGTACCGGCACAGCCGCCGCCATCGCTTCCCAGCCCATGCTTTCCGATAGACGGGTAACGATCATCTCAAGGGTGATGCCGTCCAGGTTCGGAAGATCGGCTGTTTTTCTGTTGGCGTTCATGTGCTGATTTTACAGAGGTTGGGCGGACCTGAGCGTTTACAATGCGGTTTCCTGTTTTCACGCAGCAACACACATGAAAGAGCCGGTCCGTCTCGCCAAGCACCTTGCCGAATCTGTACCCTGTTCACGCCGCGAGGCCGAGCTTTATATCGCGGGAGGCTGGGTCCTGGTGGACGGGCAGGTGGTGGAAGAGCCGCAGTTCATGGTGTCGCAGCAGAAAGTCGAACTCCGCCCCGAAGCGACGCTCGTTCCCGTTGCGCCTGTCACCCTCCTGTTTCACCAGCCGGCCGATGCGGACACGAGCATCGGTTCCGCCCAGCAACTGATACGCGCCGATACCCGTGCAGCTGATGACCATTCCGGCATCCGCCTGCTCAAGCAGCATTTTGTCCGGTTGACCCAGTGCGCGCCGTTGGAGAGCCATGCGAGCGGCTTGTCGGTGTTTACCCAGGATTACAGGGTATCGCGCAAATTGACGGACGAGGCCGCCACCATCGAGCAGGAGTATGTCGTGGAAGTCGCCGGCGAATTGCCTGCCGACGGGCTCAAGCTGCTCAATCATGGACTCACTTTCAACGGCAAGCCGTTGCCCCCGGTCAAGGTCAGCTGGCAGAACGAGACCCGGTTGCGCTTTGCGCTCAAGGGAGCGCAACCTGGCCAGATCGCGCATATGTGCAGGAGCGTTGGGCTGCAGGTGTTGTCCATGAAACGGATCCGGATCGGGCGCGTGTCTATGGCCAAATTGCAGGCAGGGCAATGGCGCTATCTGATGCCGTATGAGCGGTTCTAGATCCGGCAGATAGCGATGAATACAGAACATCTGGAACTTTTGCTTACCCGCGTCATGCCTTACGGCAAGTACAAGGGCCGGGTGATTGCCGACTTGCCGGGGAATTACCTGAACTGGTTTGCGCGCAAGGGCTTTCCGCCCGGCGAGATCGGAAGACTGTTGGCGCTGATGCAGGAACTCGATCACAACGGCCTTTCGTCATTATTGGATCCACTTAGAAAGCGCGGATGAAAACACCGAAAAGACTGCAGGCACTGGTCGAGGACGGTCTGGTCGACGAGGTCATCCGCCAGCTCATGAGCGGCAAGGAAGCCACGGTGTACGTGGCGCGCTGCGGCGACGAGATCCGCTGTGCCAAGGTCTACAAGGAAGCCAACAAGCGCAGTTTCCGCCAGAGCACGGATTACACCGAAGGGCGCAAAGTCAAGAACAGCCGCCGTGCGCGCGCCATGGAAAAAGGCAGCAGCTACGGGCGAAAAGCGCAGGAAGAAGCCTGGCAGAACGCCGAGGTGGACGCCCTGTACCGTCTTGCCGCGGCAGGCGTGCGCGTACCCAAGCCGTACAACTTCCATGAAGGCGTGCTGCTGATGGAACTGCTGACCGACAGCGAAGGCAACGCCGCGCCCCGGCTCAACGACCTGGTGCTGACGGCCGAGGTGGCCCGCGAATACCACCGCATCCTGATCACGCAGGTGGTGCGCATGCTGTGTGCCGGGATCATTCACGGCGACCTGTCCGAATTCAATGTGCTGGTGGATAGCACCGGCCCTGTCATTATCGACCTGCCCCAGGCCATCGACGCGGCTGCCAACAACCAGGCCCGCCAGATGTTGCTGCGGGACGTCCAGAACCTTGCTGCCTATTTCGGCCGGTTTGCCCCGGAACTGCTGGCCACCGATTATGGCAACGAGATATGGTCGCTCTACCAGAGCAGCCAGCTAAAACCTGAAAGTGTGCTGACGGGGCACTTCGAGCACGCGGAAAAGCCGGTCGACCTGAAGGGTGTCATGCGCGAGATCAGCGACACGCTCAAGGAAGAAGAGGCACGGCAGCTTGCGATCTCCATACGCTTGAACCGGGAACGTGCGAGATAGTCTTTGCCGCGTCGTGCGTGCGAGCCCCGCTCAGGTATCATGTATTTTTAACCGATTTTCTGCGCAATAAATATCTCATGTCACCTTCCCATTCCCGTGAACGCTGGCTATTGCCGTTGGCCCTTTTTGTCCTTTCTGTCACCTGGGGATACACCTGGGTGCTGGCGAAGCAGGCGCTGACTTATGCGCCCCCCTTCGCGTTTGCGGCGGAGCGTTGTGTCGTCGGCGCGCTGGCTTTGTTGTTGGTCGTCAAGCTCAAGGGCAAGCCGCTCAGGTTGCAGGCTCCCGGCCCGACCCTTGCCATCGGGCTGGCGCAGGTCACGGGTTTCATGCTGTTCCAGACATGGGCGCTGGTGGAAGGCGGCCCGGGCAAGACCGCGGTGCTGATCTTTACCATGCCGATCTGGACATTACTGATCGCGTGGCCGGTCTTGGGGGAACGCATCCGCGGCAAGCAATGGCTGGCCGCCCTGAGCACCCTGACCGGTCTGGCGCTGATCATCGAACCGTGGAATATGCACACCAGCCTGTTCAGCAAGTTTCTGGGCGTGATGGCGGCACTGTGCTGGGCCATCGGCACCGTTCTGGTCAAGCGCCTGCGTTCGCGGCAAAAGGTCGACCTGCTTTCATTGACCACCTGGCAGATGTTGCTGGGATCGGTTCCGCTGGTGCTGCTGGCGCTTGTGATCCCGGAACGCGCCACGGACTGGTCGGCGGCCTACGTCGGCATTCTTGCGTTCATGTCGGTGATCAGCACGGCCATGGGCTGGTGGCTGTGGATCATCATCCTGGACCGGGTGCCCGCGTGGGAAGCCAGCTTGTCGGTGCTGGGAACGCCGGTGGTGGCG